>JBEGWB010000075.1:0-18658 GCA_041178065.1 Pseudomonadota bacterium
CTGCGCAGCTGAAGCAACTTGGCCGCATCCACGATGGCGACGAAGCATTGCGCGCAGCCGACTTCGCGCGCAGTGCCGGCTTCGACAACTTCAACCTCGACCTGATGTTCGGCCTTCCCGGGCAGAGCATCGCGCAAGCGCTAAACGATTTGCTTAGCGCAATATCCTGCGCGCCAGCGCATCTGTCGTGGTACCAGCTAACGATCGAGCCGAACACCGAGTTCTTCCGCAGGCCTCCGGTGTTGCCGCAGGACGATGTCCTTGCGGAAATGCAGGACGCCGGTATTGCCCTGCTACAGGAACATGGCTATGCGCGTTACGAAATTTCGGCCTATAGCCAGCGCGGTCGCCGCGCACGCCACAATCTCAACTACTGGGAGTTCGGCGACTATCTCGGCATCGGCGCCGGCGCGCATGGCAAGATCACGCTGCAGGAAACGCAGGAGATTCGGCGCATGCGCAAGACGCGCATGCCGGCGCACTACCTCGATCCAGCGCGGGAATTCACCACCGAGCTGAGCGCGGTACCGCGCGAAGAGCTGCCCTTCGAATTCATGATGAATGCGCTGCGCCTGAGCGATGGTGTGCCGGCGCAGAGTTTTGCGGAACGCACGGGCCTTGCGCTCGACGACATTGCAGAAGCCCTGGCATCGCTACGGCAACGCGGCCTGCTCGTTGCCAGGCCCGATCGCATCCAGAGCACAACGCTGGGCTTGCAGTTCCTCAACAATTCGCTGCTGGCCTTCATGTAAGGCACTGTATCTCGTGGCTCCCTGATTTGCTGACACTCAGGGTCTATAGAAGGTCAACAGTCGGCCGGCGCAGATCACGCCGATCCAGCATACGAGCGAAAGTCCGGCCATAAGCCGGGCTGCCAGCGGGGCCTCATCATGCGGCCCCAGTTGTTTGAGGCGGCGAAACGTCGTGCCATAGAACGCGAGGACGTTGAGGCCGGCAAGCGCCAGGAATACGAGCTTGAAGTGAAAGGCGCGGTTGAGGAAGTACTGGTCTGGCTGGCCAGTAAGGAACATCGAGCCGGTAACGAGGTTGAGCACAAAGCCGGCGACCGTGAACTTCACGAGCGCATGCACGTCGACGATGCGGATGCCCTTGCCAAGGCCGAGGATGCGCAGGTCGATCAGGCCGATGCTGCCGATCAGCATTGTCAGCCCGATGAAATGCAGCGACTCCGCCAGCGGCCATGTCCACTGGCCATTATCGAGAAACCAGTTGGAAAACCAGGTGCTTTCAAGCCAACGCGTCAGTGCATCGATCATGTCAGATGCTCGTCAACTGGGAATAGGTGTAGGCCAGCAGGCGGCCTGTGACGATCGCCGTCGTCCACAGTATCGTGGCGATCACGGCGAGCCGGCGCGCGTAGGCCGTGACCACGGCGCTGGTATTCAGCAACAGATTGCGCCTGATCCAGAACAGGCACCACAGCGCCACGCCGATGCACAGCAACTTGATGTAGAACACGGGATTCGTCAGCGCCTTCGTTGGATAGCCGATCAGCAGCAGGAGTCCCGACACGAGATTGATGAACAACGCCAGCCAGGCCACTGGCAGAAACGCCGCCAGCCGTGCCAGCGGCACCGCCGGCGCAATGCCGAGAATGCGCAGATTGATCATGCAGGCGATACCGGCGAGAAAACCCATGCCGATCGCATGCAGGCTGATGACGACGGGGAATACCATCGTCGCCGCGTCGAACTCGCCACGCACCCAGCGGCTGACGAGCGAGCTTTCAAGCACGATGAAAAGACTGTCGATCATATTGAAGCCTGGACAGGAGTCGCAGAAGATTGCGCACGCTCCGGCCAAAGGATAGCAAAGCTGTGAACCTGCCGCTCTATATAGTCGATGCTTTTACCAGCACGCTGTTCCGCGGCAACCCCGCTGCGATCTGTCCGCTGGATGCCTGGTTACCGGAAGACCTGATGCAGGCCATCGCCGCGGAGAACAACCTCGCCGAAACCGCCTTCCTCGTACCGGAGGGCTCGGCCTGGCGGCTGCGCTGGTTTACGCCCCGCCTCGAAGTCGAGCTCTGTGGACATGCAACGCTTGCCAGCGCTTTCGTGCTCGCCCGCGCGCGGCCAGCGCAGACTGAATTTCGCTTTCATACACGCAGCGGCGAACTGGGCGTCACGCGCCGGGGGGATCTTTTCACGCTCGACTTTCCTGCGCGCGAGCTGCACAGCATGCCCTTGCAGGCCGCCGTTGACGCGGCGCTTGGCGTGCCGGTACTTGCGCTGGCCAGCGCCGCTGGCGCCTACATTGCCGAACTCGCGGACGCGCGCGCCGTGCAAAGCCTGAGGCCTGACTTTCGCGCTATTGCGGCCCTGGATTGCCGCGGCATCATCGTCACGGCGCGCGGCGAAACCTGTGACATCGTGTCGCGCTTCTTCGCCCCGAAGGCAGGCATCGACGAGGACCCCGTTACCGGGTCGGCCCACTGTGCGCTCGTGCCCTACTGGGCCCCGCGCCTTGGCAGCAATCGGGTCCACGCGAGGCAAGTGTCGGCACGCGGTGGCGAGTTGCACTGCGAGCTGCGCGGCGACCGCGTGTTGATGAGCGGGCATGCGGTTCTATACAGCACCGCGACCTTGCACTTGCCCTGAGCGGGGAAAAAGGGCCTTGCCCAAACCCGGCTCGACGCGGACTCGGCCGTCAGTCGCTGATCACTCTACCGCGTATTGCAAGATTCACGTGGGCTTTCATCAGGTACTGCGCGCGTCATTTCCTTCGTATTCTCCATCCCTCAGCCATGCAGCAGTAATTCCTTGAAGCGCTGCCTCGCGCGGAATAACACCTTGTCGAAGTGGCGGTGACTCAAGCCGAGGTCGGCGCAGACCTGGATCTTGTCGTGCTCTTCGATGTAGTACTGGTACAGCAAGCTGCGATCGCGACTGTTGTCCATCGCCGCGATCAGGCGCCGCACCGCTTCGCCCGAACGCTCCCGCGCCAATGCCCGGTACTGGTTCTGCGTGGCATCGACCACGCCATTGAGCAGCTCGTGGTCGCTAAAGGTCTTGCGGCGATCCGCCTTGCGGATTTCGGCGATGTATAAATTGAGGGCCGTGCTGTGCAGGAAGGCCGGCAACTTGTCCGGGTCGTTCAGGGTCTGCTGGCGCAGACGCTCGAGCGTGATGCAGAAGGCTTCCTGGCACAGGTCCTGGGCAAGCTCGGGATCGTGGGTCTTGCGTTCCAGGATGAACAGCGTCGACTGGTAATAACGCTTGTAGAAAACAGCTTCCGCTTTCGTGTCCCCGCGACCTATAGCTGTCACGAGGAGCAGGGGCGTCTCATAAGCAGGATCGGTGACAAGGATCACAAGGCGGCACTTCCATTTCGACGCAGTTTTTACGACAAATAAGCCACAAAATCGGCCGTATGCGCGCCCAGGATGGTAAGTCATGGGTACCGCCATGTCCATTTGACGCACTGGATCGCTGCATGCCTGCAAGCGACTGCATGCACGCCGCTGAAGGGCGCGCGCAAGCTCCCACGTTCTGTTCCATCCTTGTGAACCTTGTAGACCATCACGCTGCCGGGCTCTTCGCCGCTACGCTCCGTGTGCCCGTGGAACTCGGAGCTCAGCAGCGAGGGATCCTCCATAGCGACGGTCCACGAATACACAATCATGTCGCCCGCATTCATCTTCAGCATGTGTTCGAGCGCCATGCCGGCGGCCAGCGGAATGTCGAAGACTTGCGTGCTGTATGCGGCGCTTTGCTCCCACCAGGTTGCGGCGCTCAGCGGCACGTCGATCCACTCGGGCGCCGGGGTGCCGACAGTCCGTTCATGCGGCGCAGTGCTTTTCGGCTAGAATGCACCGCAATGATCCGCTCTTCCCTCCCGTATTTACTCTGCGCCGTGCTGGCGGCTCCCGTGTTCGCCCAAGAGCCGCAGCGCATTGTCAGCATGAATCTGTGCACTGACCAGTTGCTGCTGTTGCTGGTCGAGCGCGAGCGCATCGCCTCCGTGAGCTACTTCGCCGCCAATCCCGACTATTCCGCGCTCGCAGCCGAGGCCAGGGGCATTCCGCCAAACCGCGGCCAGGCCGAAGAAGTACTCGCCTTTGCGCCCGACCTGATCCTCACGAGCCAGTTCAGCGCGACGCTTGCGGCAAACCTGCTCGAGCGCCTCGAGCATCCGGTGGCGCGTCTCGGCTTTGCCGCAACAGCGGACGAGGTCTACGCGCAGATCCACGAGGTCGCCGCGCTGACCGGCACAACGCAAAAGGCGCAGCGCCTAGTCGCCGATATCCAGCGTTCCATCGAAGTGCAGCGCCAAAGCCTGCTGCCGTCGCTGCAAGGCAAGAGCGCGGCATTCTTCATGGGCAATGGCGTTTCCTATGGCAGCAATTCACTGCAGCATGATTTCCTCACCAGTGTCGGTTTGCGCAATGTCGCCGCCGACGCAGGCCTGTCCGGGCCAGCGATGTTATCGCTAGAAGTGTTGATCGCAGCCGCCCCTGACTATCTCTTCATCGATCGTCGCAGCATGGTCGACGCACAGCTCGCCCACCCGATGCTGCAACACCCGGCGCTGGCGCAAATGGCGCGCCACACGCGCATCGTTGAACTGCCTGATACGCTGTTCCAGTGTGCGGGTCCGCAACTCGCCGATGCGTATCGGCTGCTGTCCATGCAAGTGGGCGAGGCCTCCGCCAATGCACGCTAAGCATGTCGTCGCGATCTTGCTTGGCGCGCTGCCGCTGTTGTTCGCACTCGAACTCGTCAGCGGTCCTGCCGCGGTCGACCTCGGCGCCGCACTTGCCGACTGGTTCGCTGGCAATGTGACGAGCGGCAGCATCATCCTGATGGAAGTACGTCTTCCCCGCGCACTGCTGGCGCTGATCGTCGGCGCCTCGCTGGCGATTTCGGGCTCCGCGCTGCAGGGACTGCTGCGCAACCCGCTGGCGAGTCCGGACGTCCTCGGTGTGTCACAGAGCGCGGGACTGTGCGCCGTGCTCGCGCTGTACTACGGCTTTGCGCAACTCGCGTGGTTCGTGTTGCCGCTCGCGGCGCTGGCCGGCGCTGTGCTCGCGGTACTGTTGATGCTACAACTCGCGCGGCGCATCGCCGGCACGCACACGATCATCCTCGCTGGCATCGCGATCAGCGCCCTGGCCGGCTCATTCATCGCGCTCGCCCTGAACTTCGCACCGAATCCCTACGCACTGCAGGAAATTTTCTACTGGATGCTTGGATCGGTGGCCAATCGCAGCACGAATGAAGTATGGCTGGCGCTGCCATTCATGCTCGCGGGCTGGGTGCTGCTGTTGCGCAATGGCAGCTTCCTGAATGCGCTGAGTCTTGGCGAGGACACCGCGCACAGTCTCGGCTTCGCGCCACGGCGCCATATCTGGCAGCTGATACTGGGTGTCGCGTGCTGCACGGGCGCCGCGGTGGCCGTCAGTGGCAACATTGGTTTTGTCGGACTGGTCGTGCCGCATCTGCTGCGGCCGCTGGCCGCGGCTGAACCGGGACGCCTGTTGTGGCTCGCCCTTCCCGGCGGCGCCGCGCTGGTATTGCTCGCGGATATCGTCGTGCAATGGTTGCCCGGCGCGCAGGAATTGCAGCTGGGTGTCGTCACCGCCGTGCTGGGCGGCCCCTTCTTCCTTTACCTTCTGATGAAGCGGCGGCATCTGTTCATATGAATCCGCAGGATGCCTTGCTGCGCGCCGAGGCGCTTACGCTTCGGCGCGACGGCGCCACGCTGCTCGATACGATCAGCCTGCACTTGCATGCCGGCGAAGTGCTTGGCGTCATCGGACCCAACGGCGCCGGCAAATCGACGCTGCTCAAAGCACTGGCAGCGGTGCGCGCCGTCGATACCGGTGGCGTACTGTTGCAGGGCAAGCCCATCGCCGCGTATTCGAGCGAAGCGCGCGCGCGCCTGCTCGGCTATCTCGAGCAGGGACCCTCCGTGCACTGGCCCCTGAAGGTCAGGCAAGTCGTTGGCTTTGGCCGCTTGCCGCATGGCGATCGCGACAGCAGGCCCGCGCAGCAGATCATCGCAGCCGCGCTCGCCAGGACTGACAGTGCTGTATTGCAGCACCGTGATTTCCACACGCTGTCCGAAGGCGAAAAGATGCGCGTGCATCTTGCCCGCGTACTCGCCGGCGAGCCGCGCGTCCTGCTGGCCGACGAACCGACTGCCGCGCTCGACCCCTGGCACCAGTTACAGGTGCTGGAGTTGCTGCGCGCCGAAGCCGCACGCGGCGTCGGCGTATTGCTCGTCATGCACGATCTTGCGCTCGCGGCGCGCTTTTGCGATCGCCTGTTCCTGTTGCACGAAGGCCGCGCCGTGCTCAGCGGTCCGCCGCGCGCGGTACTGAATGCGGCGACGCTCGCGGGCATCTGGCGCCTCGACGCAACATTCGACTCTGCTACACTTGGCCTCGTGATTCATGGCCGTCTGCTCAACGACAAGCAGTGAACGGTCGGCAACCGTAGAGCTGCACAACCAATGGCGATCTGGAAGAAAACGGCGACACTGGAACAGCTGAACGAGCTGTGCAAAGGCACGATGTGCGAGCACGTCGGCATGGTCATCACTGAACTCGGCGACGACTACATCAAGGCGACGCTGCCGGTCGATGAACGTACCCGGCAGCATATGGGCATCATCCACGGCGGCGCATCGGTGGTGCTGGCTGAAACCATTGGCAGCATCGGCTCCGGCCTCTGCTGCCCCGACGACCACCACATCGTCGGCCTCGACATCAACGCCAACCATGTTCGCGCCGGCAAGCCACCTTACGTCACCGGCATCGCGCGTCCACTGCACCTCGGCAGTACGACAATGGTGTGGGATATTCGTATTTACAATACGGACGACAAGCTGGTGTGTGTTTCGCGCCTGACCTGCGCGGTCCTGCGCAACCGCACTGACAGCAAAACCTGAATCCTCAACGCTGACGCTGGAGCTGCCGATGGAAACCCTGGCCGACCGTGACATAGGACTCTGCAAAAAAGGCACGCCGCCGCTGACGGAGGCCGAATACGCGCCGCTGCTGCGGCAGCTGCCGGGCTGGGATGCCGTCGTTATCGACGGCGTCGAGCGGCTGCAGCGCACCTATTCCTTCCCCGATCCCTCCGACGCCGCGGCATTCAGCCGCTTCATCAGCGCCGCGGCCGACGAGGCCGACCATCATCCCTTCCTGCTGTGCGAGGAAAATCGCCTGACGGTGTTCTGGTGGACGCACAGCATCAGGGGACTGCACCTGAACGACTTCATCATGGCGGCGCGCAGCGACGAAGCGTTCGGGCCGATACGATAATTTGCGCTGCCGTTCGTGCTTGCGCCGCTCACCATCTAACTCCTCGACAACATGCAGGATGCAACCATGGCCAAGAGTAAAACCCGCTATGTGCTTTTCTTCGACGGGACCTGGAACGACCCGCAGGATCGGACAAACGTCTATCGCCTGGCGCGCAGCCTGCCCGATTGCGATGAAGATATCGACCAGCGCTTTTTTTACGACGCCGGCGTTGGAACCGCGATGCTGGGCAAGGTCGCCGGCGGCACGACCGGCTACGGACTGAGTGAAAACCTGCAGCAAGGCTATGACTGGCTCGCGCGGCGCTACTGTGAAGGCGACGAAATCTTCGTCTTCGGTTTCAGCCGCGGCGCGTACACCGCGCGCAGTTTCGTTGGCCTCATCCGCAAGTGCGGCCTGCTGCACATCGTCACCCCCGACCTGCTGGACCTCGCCGAGAACCTGTACCGCGACAAGAACATGGATCCCGACGGCCGCGAATGCCTGAAGTTCCGCGCTAACTACAGCCGCGAAGTGCGTATCCGCATGATCGGCGTCTGGGATACGGTCGGTGCGCTCGGCGTGCCGGGCACCACGCTGACGCATCGCGGCTATTTTTCCTGGCATGACACGCAACTGTCGCGAATCGTCGATTATGCCTATCACGCGCTGGCGCTCGACGAGCAGCGCGAAGCCTTCGACGTGGAATTCTGGACCAGCGACGATGGCAGCAAGAAAGCGGACAACATTGAGGTCGAGCAGCGCTGGTTCATTGGCGCGCATGCGAACATCGGCGGCGGGTATGGTGATGATCCGTTGTCTGATCTGTCATTCGTCTGGATGCAGCAGAAGGCGCAGGAGGCCGGACTCAAGCTGAAGCTGGGCACCGCTGCCGCCGACGCCTGCATGACGCCGGTGCGCGATTCCTACAAGGAATTCGGCGGTGGCGCCTACGCCTTCGTCAAGGGCGCGCTCGAACCGGGCGATGGCCGCCATGTCCGCCGCTATGATACGAACGCGGCACGCAAGAAAGCGATCAACGTGACCATCGATCACTCGATCTGGGAGCGCTGGCAGCGTGATCCGAAGTACCGGCCAAAAACGCTCGTCAAGGCCAAACTGAGTCCACCAGGAGTCTGAATGTCGTCATCTGCTTTTCTCCAGCTGTTCGACGCGCTGCTGCGGCTGCCTTCCGTGAGCTCGGCGAATCCCGCGCTCGACATGGGCAACCGCCGCGTCATCGACTTGCTCGCCGAGCGCTTTGCGCTGCTTGGCTTTGAGTGCGAGGTGCTCGCCATACCGGGCCATGCGCACAAGGCCAACCTGATCGCGACAAAAGGCAGCGGCCCCGGCGGCCTCGTGCTGGCCGGCCACACCGATACCGTGCCCTTCGACGAAAAGCTGTGGCACATGAACCCGCTGCAGGTCACTGAGAAGGATGGGCGCCTGTATGGCCTCGGCAGCACCGACATGAAGGGCTTCTTCGCCATCGTGCATGAAGCGCTGCAGGCCTTTACGGCACAGAGTTTCAGGCAACCGCTGATCATCGTGGCCACGGCCGACGAAGAAAGTTCGATGGATGGCGCACGTGCACTGGCGAAGCTGGGCCGGCCAAAGGCGCGTTACGCGATCATCGGAGAGCCAACCGGCCTCAAACCGGTCAATCGTCACAAGGGCGTCATGATGGAACGGCTGCACGTGCAGGGCCAGAGCGGGCATTCGTCGAACCCGGCGCTCGGCAAGAATGCGCTCGAAGCGATGCACGACATGATTGCGGCGCTGCTGGCCTATCGCCAGGAACTGCAGCGCACGTTTCACAACCCGCATTTTGCACTCGATGTGCCGACACTGAACCTTGGCGTGATCCACGGCGGCGACAATCCCAACCGGATCTGCGGCCATTGCCAGCTCGAGTTCGACGTGCGCCTGCTGCCCGGCATGGCGAGCACGACGCTGCGCGACGAGATCCGCGGCAGGATCGAACCGCTGGCGCTCACCCATGGCGTGAGCTTTACCTTTACGCCGCTCTTCCCCGGCGTCGAGGCCTTTGCCAATGAGCAGACCGCGCTGCTGCAGGCCTGCGAGAAGCTGACCGGACATACTGGGCAAAGCGTGTCTTACGGCACGGAGGCGCCCTTCTTCCAGGAACTCGGCATGGACACCCTCATACTCGGCCCCGGCTCGATCGACGTGGCGCACCAGCCGAATGAATACATGGCGCTGGACCAGGTGCAGCCCTGCATTGCGCTGCTACAGGGTCTGATTCGACGGTTTTGCTTTTAGGGGACGGGCCACCAAATGGGCGATGACAGGCTTTTAGGGCACAGGCCACTAAACGAGCGATGACAGTAGACGGGTCTATCAAACTCCTGAATTAGTGGCATGGCCCTTGCCGACTGGGGGCCGCGCTGCCTTTTCGGTTAGAATGCCCCCCTTTTTCCGGCGGCGAGCGACGATGGCGGCCATGGATCTACAGCAATACGTTAACTGGTTCCGGCAATCGACTCCGTACATCAATGCCTATCGTGGCAAGGTGTTCGTCATCCTGTTGCCGGGAGAAGCGCTCGCACACGACAACTTCTTCAACATCGCGCACGACATCACCTTGCTGAACAGCCTCGGCGTCAAGCTGGTGCTCGTTCATGGCGCGCGGCCCCAGATCGAAGCCGCGCTGGCCGCGGCCGGCATCAAGAGCGAGATGCGCGAGCGGCCGAACGGCCAGTATCGCAATACCGTGCGCATCACCGACGCGACGAGCCTCGAATACATCAAGCAGGTCGTCGGCACGCTGAAGATCAACATCGAAGCGACCTTCTCGATGGGACTCAGCAACTCGCCGATGCACGGCGCCGACATCAATATCACCAGTGGCAACTTCGTCGTGGCGAAGCCTTTCGGCGTGCAGGGTGGGGTCGACTACGGCCTGATGGGCGAAGTGCGGAAGATCGATGTGGATGCCGTACGCAAGCAGCTTGATAACGGCAACATCGTGCTGCTGTCCTGCCTCGGCTATTCGCCGACCGGCGAAGCCTTCAACCTGACGGTCGAGGATGTCGCGTCCGCGGCCGCGATCGCGCTGAAGGCGGACAAGCTACTTATATATGGCAATGAAGCCGGCATTCTCGACGAGGACGGCGAGCGCATCAGCAAGATGAGCGCCGAAGAAGCACAGGCGCTGATCAAGCAGAAGGTCGACCAGAATGGCCTCGATGAAGAACTGCGCAACCTGCAGCTCGCGGTCAAGGCCTGCATGGCGACGGTCAAGCGCTCGCAGGTGATTTCCTATGACGACGATGGCGCGCTGCTGATCGAACTGTTCACGCGCGACGGCATCGGCACGCTGATCACGCAGGAGCTTTACGAACAGCTGCGGCCGGCAACGATCAAGGACGTTGGCGGCATTCTCGAGCTCATTGAGCCGCTCGAGGAAGAAGGCGTGCTCGTGCATCGCTCGCGTGAATTGCTGGAATCCGAGATCGAACAGTTCACCGTCATCGAGCGCGAGAACATGATCGTCGCCTGTGGCGCGCTGTATCCGCAGGGTGGCCAGCAGGCCGAACTTGCCTGCATGGCGACGCATCCGGATTACCGCGACGAAGGCCGCGGCCAGAAGATCCTCGAGCAGATCGAAAAGAATGCGCGCAAGGTCGGCGTCAACATGCTCTTCGTGCTGACGACAAAGACACCGCACTGGTTCGTCGAGCGTGGCTTCGTTGCAAGCAATGTCGACGAACTGCCCGAGCGTAAAAAGTCGCTGTACAACTACCAGCGCAACTCGATGATTTTTACGAAACCGCTCTAAATGGGGTCAGAGCCCATTTCTTTTGTTAAGACCTCACGTTGTTTATAGCCTCTTAATAAAGCAAATGGGCTCTGACCCCATTTACGCTGCCGCGAGCGAAGCTCTGTATCGCGGATGCTGCAACACCGAGTTGCCAATGTTTCACTTCCGGCAACCACAGCGTTGCGGGACAATACCTCTCCACTCTACGTCCTGAATGAAGGTCAGCCCCATGCCCAAGTACCGTTCGCATACCACTACCCAGGGCCGCAACATGGCCGGCGCTCGCGCACTGTGGCGCGCCACCGGCATGAAAGATGACGATTTCAGCAAGCCGATCATCGCGGTGTCGAACTCGTTCACGCAGTTCGTGCCCGGCCATGTGCATCTGAAGGATCTCGGCCAGCTCGTTGCGCGCGAGATCGAGCGCGCCGGCGGCGTCGCCAAGGAATTCAATACGATCGCCGTCGATGACGGCATCGCGATGGGCCACGACGGCATGCTGTATTCGCTGCCCTCGCGCGAAATCATCGCCGACTCGGTCGAATACATGGTCAATGCGCACTGCGCCGACGCCATCGTCTGTATCTCGAACTGCGACAAGATCACCCCCGGCATGCTGATGGCTGCCTTGCGCCTCAACGTTCCGGTGGTCTTCGTGTCGGGTGGTCCGATGGAAGCTGGCAAGACCAAGCTCGGCGATAAATTCGTCAAGCTCGACCTCGTCGATGCGATGGTCGCCGCCGTCGATGACAAGCTCAGCGACGAAACCGTCGATAAATACGAACGCTCGGCCTGTCCGACCTGCGGCTCCTGCTCCGGCATGTTCACCGCGAACTCGATGAACTGCCTCACCGAAGCCCTGGGCCTGTCGTTGCCCGGCAACGGCTCGCTGCTGGCGACGCACTCCGATCGCGAGCAACTGTTCCTGCAGGCTGGCCGCACGATCGTCGAACTCTGCAAGCGCTACTACGAACAGGACGATGCCTCGGTCTTGCCGCGCAACATCGCCAACTTCAAAGCCTTCGAAAACGCGATGACGCTCGACATCGCCATGGGTGGTTCCACCAACACGATCCTGCACTTGCTCGCGGCGGCGCAGGAAGCAGAGCTCGACTTCACGCAGAAGGATATCGATCGCCTGTCGCGCAAAGTACCGCAGCTGTGCAAGGTTGCGCCGTCGACGTCGAAGTACCACATGGAGGACGTGCATCGCGCTGGCGGCGTCATGGCGATTCTCGGTTCGCTTGAACGCGGCGGCTTGCTGCACACCGATGTTGCCACCGTGCACAGCGCGACATTGAAAGACGCGCTCGATACATGGGACACCGCACGCAAGCCCAGCGCTGAGGTCGAAAAATTCTACAGCGCCGGCCCGGCTGGAATCCCAACGCAGACCGCGTTCAGCCAGTCAACCAGATGGCCGACTCTCGACCTCGACCGCCACAACGGCTGCATCCGCGAGGTGTCGCATGCCTATTCGACGGAAGGCGGCCTGGCCGTGTTATTCGGCAACATCGCGCAAGATGGCTGCATCGTGAAGACCGCCGGCGTTGACGAAAGCATCCTGAAATTCTCAGGCCCGGCGCGCATCTACGAAAGCCAGGACAGTGCGGTTACCGCGATTCTCGCCGACGAAGTGAAAGCTGGCGACGTCGTCGTCATTCGCTACGAAGGTCCGCGCGGCGGTCCCGGTATGCAGGAAATGCTGTATCCGACTTCGTACCTGAAATCGAAAGGTCTCGGCAAAGCCTGCGCCTTGCTGACCGACGGCCGCTTCTCCGGCGGCACCTCGGGGCTCTCGATCGGCCATGCCTCGCCCGAAGCCGCCGAAGGCGGCGCGATCGGCCTCGTCGAGCCAGGCGACATGATCGAGATCGATATCCCGAACCGGACGATCAATCTCAAGGTCAGTGATGCCGAACTGCACAAGCGCCGTGCCGCGATGGAGGCGAAAGGTGCGAGTGCGTGGAAGCCCACCGAAGTGCGCGAGCGCAAGGTATCGAAAGCACTGCGCGCGTATGCATCGATGGCAACGAGCGCCGACAAGGGTGCTGTGCGAAAAGTGGATTGACCGCGCCTGGCGCTTCCGGTTTCGCGACTGGTAAAGCCTGCCCGTTTCAGTCCCAACCGAAGGGCGTACCCGCCGGCACTTCTTCCATGAAGGCTTCGACAGCCTGGATCTTGCCGTCGTAGATCTTGAACATCTCCCACACCGAGAGCTCGCCTTCACCACGCATCAGCGAGCCGGGGCCGAAGTTCATGCGCAGCCAGACGATGCCCTGCTCTTCATCCACCGCCGCGACCCTGGCGGTGATGCCAGCAAGTGTTGGCAGCCTCTGCTCGCGGATCTTGTCGCAACCTTCCATGAAGCTGCAGCCGGGGCCGGCCATCAGCTGGCCGTTCTCGAAGCGATACGCATCCTCCGCGAACTGCGCATCAGCCGTGACGAAGCTGCCAACGCGCAGGCCCTCGGGATATAGCAAGGCCAGCCGTTCCATTTCTTTGCGTGAATTGCGCTGGGCCGGCGTCGGCGTGACGTTCATCGCCGCGCTCGCTTCCTTGATCGCATCGGGGTTGAAGATCATGCCTTCTTCACGGCTGCGGACGACGGTGGACTCGACCTCGGCGATCTTGTTGTCTGCGATTTTCAGCCGCACGGCGACCAGCACCGGCACTCCGTTCTCCATCGCAAGCACATGCACACCGGCGGTGCTGTTGCGGACATCGAGCACGTCCTGACGGAACACGCCGAGACTTTCGATACCCTGCCACAGGCCTTCGCCGAGCTGCATTTCCAGGCTGTCTTCGGTGAAGCGCAGATCGGCCGCGAGCGGCAAGGCGTCGGGATCATGCTTCACGAGCGCATCGAGGTATTGCGTGATCATGCCGCGCAGGCAGTCACGGTCGCAGCTTTGTGCAGTGGCGGAGTTGGCTAGCAATAGCGAAGCGGTGAGCAGGAGCAGGTTTTTCATGGCGTATCCATCTTGTCAGGGGGAGATTCTGTCTGGATATCCCAAAAACTAGCATGCCATCACCCGCGCTGGCCACTTACCTTTCGATGGACAAGCGCAGCTCCCGCTGTTTATTCTGGGTTCAATTCCTTCTGACGAAGCGCGACCCGGCCAGGCAACGAGGCCTGCGTCGATTCCATACGGACATGACAGTGAAATCCGATAATTTGTGGCTGCTGGTCGCCGCGCTGCTGTACTTCCTCGTGGGCCGTGCCGGCATGTCTCTACTGTCGCTGCAGCCCGAGAACCTCACCCTGTTGTGGCTGCCGGCCGGCATCGGCGTGTTGATGTGGGAACGTTGCGGGTGGCGCGCCTTCCCATGGCTGCTCGCAGCGAGTTTCGCCGCCAACGTGTCCGACACGCTGGCGAACGAGTGGCGCAGTGCACTGCAATACCTTGCCGTATCCGCGCTTGCCGATGGCCTGATGCCCTGGCTTGCAGTGCTGATGCTGCGGCGGCATTTGCCGGAAGGATTACACACCGTCAAGGGCATGTTCCCCTTCGTGCTATCCGTGTGCATGGTGCCGACAGCTTTCAGCGCAGTCGTCATCACGCTGAATCTTGCGTTGGGTTCAGACCTTGCCTGGAGCGATGCAGCGCAGACGGCGCGCATGCTGCTGATGGCCGATAGCCTCGGCATCTTGCTGGTGTATCCGTTTTACCATGCCTGCGTGGCGCCGGCGACGCGTGCGAAGCGCATCGATGTGATGTGGGCGCTGATCCCGGCGGTGCTGATCCTTGAAGTCATCTACCTCTCATTCAGCTCGATGCCGGGCCTGATTCATCTGATCACGCCCTTCCTGCTTTATCTCGCGCTCACTGACAAAACGCTGGAAACGCTCGGCCTGCTGCTCGTGACTGTCATTGCGATCCTCTACAACAGCACTACTGGCCTAGGACCCTTCGCCGTGCTGAATCCGGATGAGGGCCTGTTTTTGCTGATGACCTACATCTTCGTGCTGGCGCTGATTACGCTGAGCATGCTGTTGCACAAACAGGAGCTGGAAACCTCGACGAACAGCCGGGACCTGTGGCGCCGCCGTGCCGGCATCGACGAGCTCACGGGTATCAGCAATCGCTACATCTTCATGCCGATCCTCGAAGCCGAAGTCGAACGTACGCGTCGGCACAAGCGGCCTGTTTCGCTCGCGATGCTCGACATCGACAACTTCAAGGCGATCAACGACAGCCGCGGCCACCTCTTCGGCGACAAGGTGTTGAAAGCGCTCGCGCGCATGATGCAGTCGGAGATGCGCAGCATCGACGTGCTGTGCCGTTTCGGCGGCGAAGAGTTCTGCCTCTTGCTGCCGGAAACGTCGCTGCCTTTTGGCTCCCACGTCATGGAGCGCTTGCGCGACAAGCTCGACAATGAAGGCATCGTCATTGAGGGGGAGCAGATCGGGCTGACAATCAGCATCGGTCTCGTGTCCTTCAATGGTGGCGACGAAACTTATGAAAGCCTGCTGAAACGTGCAGACCAGCTGCTGTATGCCGCGAAGCGTGGCGGCCGCAACCTGTTAATGGTCGAGACCTCTCCCGACCTGAGCAAGGCCGCGGGTTAATCCGCTCTGTTCCCGCGTGGCCGCGCTGTTATCATGCGCGGACCTTCCCTCCGTGCGCGCATCCTCATGTCCAACGATACGCTGATACATACCTTGCAAGAGCGGCTGCGCGACTTTGCCACCGAGCGTGACTGGGAGCAGTTTCATACACCCAAGAACCTGGCAATGGCGCTGACAGTCGAAGCCGGTGAACTGCAGGAAATTTTCCAGTGGCTGACGGAAGCGCAGTCGCGCACGCTCGATACAGCGCAGCGGCAGCATGCGGCGGAAGAACTTGCCGACGTACTGCTGTATCTATGCCGTCTCGCCGATGTGCTGGGAATCGATCTCGGCGCCGCGGCCTTTGCGAAGCTCGAACGCAATGCCCTGAAGTATCCGGCAATGCAGGTGCGCGGCAAGTCCGCGAAGTACGACGAGTACTGAGCGATGCTGTCCTATCGCCATGCCTTCCACGCCGGCAACCATGCTGACATCCTGAAGCATCTCGTACTCGCGAACACATTGAGCTACGCGACCCGCAAGGATGCGCCCCTGTTTTATCTCGATACGCATGCCGGCGCGGGACTGTATCGTCTCGGCTCCGAGGCGGCGCAAAAAACCGGCGAAGCCGAGGCCGGGATTCGCAAGCTTGATTTCGCTGCGCTACTCGCGCACGCCGGTGCGGAAGGCAAGGTCGCCGTGCAAACATGGCTGGCAGCACTCAATCCGTTCATGCACCGCGGCCAGTATCCGGGCTCGCCCTTGCTGGCGGCAGCGCTGTTGCGCCGCCAGGATCATCTGCGCCTATACGAACTTCATTCCACCGACTACCGCCTCTTGCTCGCCAATACCGAGCAGGACAAGCGCATTCATTGCGCGCAGGAAGATGGTTTCCAGCAACTCGGCACTCTGTTGCCCCCGGTGCAGAAGCGCGCCGTTATCCTGATCGATCCCTCGTACGAGCTGAAGGACGATTATGCGCGCGCAGTGCGGGCTGTCGCCGAGATTTATCAACGCATGCCAACCGCGCAGGTGCTGCTGTGGTATCCGGTGGTGCTGCGCAGCAATGTCGACTGGATGCTGGCAGCCTTGATGCGCCAGCCGCTGCGCGATCTCTGGCAAGTGGAGCTCGGCATGCGAGCAGACAGCGCAGAACACGGCATGACCGCGAGCGGCCTCTTCCTGCTCAATCCACCATGGACCCTCGCAGCGCAACTGCGCGAGACCTTGCCGCTGTTGCAACAACACCTGGCGCCGCAGCAGGGAAGCTGGTTCGTGAAGAATCTGGTGGCGGAATAAGCCCTGCGCAGACCTGGCTCAAAGCCTTCTGTGCGCCGCCTGGATTTTGCGCGCGACACTTTCCGTAACGCCCGCTTCTGCCGCGAATTGCGGCCAGCGTTCGACGGCCGCGAGTACTTCGCGCAGGATCGCCGCGGCTCGGCCCTTTTTCATCGAGCAGGATTGTGCGCAGGCCTCGATGTCTTCGAACTCGAAATTGTCGCGCTTGCCGTTCAATGACATCTGGTGTTGTCCGGTCCAGGCGCCAGCAGGATTGTAGCTGTAGGTCAGGTCGTACGCGGGCGACAGCGACCACTGTCCCGATGGTTGCATCAGGAAGGCCGTGTTCTTCACATGATCGTCCTGATTGCGCGCGAGGATGTTGAAGACCATGCGCCGGAATAGTTCCTCGAGGCTCGCCATCGGCAAACCCAGCCTGCGGATGACCTGCAGCGCTTCTTCGTAGGAGTACGCGCCCGGCCGGCAGTAGTCGAAGTGCGCGAGGGCGCCGAGTGTTTGCATGTGCAGCTTGCCACCCTTGTCAGTGCGATCGAAGCGTTTCGTCATGAAGTGGCTACGGTCTTTTTCCTTCAGCAGGCGGCTTTCAGCTATCGTGATCCCGGCCGCGCGCGCCATAAGGTAGTAGCCGTATTCGATGAGGCCGTAGCCCTCGGGGTCGTCGAGTTCCTTGTCGCGGTTGCCGGAAACACCGTCGAATTTCAGCAACCAGTACGAGAAGCCCTGTCCTGCCTTGACCTGGCCAGAGCGCACCTCCTGCGTCTGCGGATTCCAGGCAATGATGGCCTTCGCGCGCGCGCCGCCGGCCGAGGTGCCGACGCGCAGGATTTCGTTCAGCGTCTGTTCCTGCGCCGGCGCGGCAAAGGAGCCCTGCAATTCGTTGCGCCTGCGCAGGATATCAGTGGCCAGGGCCGTGAGCGCATCGAGGTCGAGAGGGATCGAGGTGGCTTCGAGCGGGCCCAGCGTGGGCGCATATTCCAGCGCGCCCATGCCGCGACTACCGGTATAGCAAAGGCGCTCGATGGGATTGAAGCTTTCGGGCGGGCGTCCCTGGCGCGCGAGCCAGCTGTTGATCAAGGCATTGCCAAAGTCGTCCGGCAGGGAATCCGACAGCAGGCCTGGCAGTCCGCGAAAGGTCTGGCGCGACAGAGCGGGGAAACTATAAATGTGCCGGGAGAGAGGCATCATCAATGGCGCAACCTCGATGCCGCTGCCGGCGAAGCCCGCGTCATATTCGAAATTGGCAACCTGGCGCTCGGCATCCCACGACACCGCGCCGATCACGCGCCCCCAAAGACTGACTTCGGCCAGTGTCATGCGTCGGGGTCCTGTGCTGCATCGGTGTCCGTATTCCAGGTCCAGGGTTCGGACACGGTGGCGGACCCGGTGGACGAGGCGCGCTGGCGCACCTTCCCTTTCAATTTCAGCTGCTGCATCGGACTGGCGGGCGCCTCGGGAACGAGAGCTTCGAGGTTATCGAGCAGGCCGAGCGCCCGCAGCAAGCGGACCAGGTTGGCGGTCTGTGAGGGCTCCCCCGACTCAATCCGGTGCAGCGTACGCAGCGAGATCCCGGCCTCACGGGCCAGCGCCTGCTGGGTCAGATTGCGGTTCAGCCGGAGCTGGGCCAGCCGTTGCCCCAGCTCCAGCAGGACGCTTGTATCGGAAAGTGTCGAAGAGAAAATCATAAAGGGTCGAATGTGACGTATTAATGAGGATTTAAGCGATAATATGACGATTATGACATTTTAAATCAAGC
>JBEGWB010000076.1:0-2694 GCA_041178065.1 Pseudomonadota bacterium
GCGCAATGAAGTTGTCGGAGTTGAATACAGTGCTGGTCAACTCCTTTTCATCCCAGGACTCGCGTACGCCGAGCGTCAGGTTCAGGCGCTCGTCGAGCAAGTGCGCGGTGGTGTTGGCAAATAGCCCATAGGCCGTCGCGTCCTGTTGGCTGGTGCTATCGCCGGTGACGCGCAAACGCCGCGCTGGCTGGCTGCACAAAGGCTGCTGCGTGCCCGCACCCGCGCAGCCCCAGAGGTTGCCGAATGCGGTGCCACCGGTCGTGGCATTGAAGACGCTCGAGCCGAGCGCGCTATACAGCGCTTCTCGCGGCGTACCGGAGTCTTCCTGGAAATAGTTTGCACCGGTAATAAAGTCGACACGTCCGTCCAGCAGCGCAAAATTGAACTGCATTTCCTGGTAGAAAACATCAGAGTCAACACCCGAGGGACGATACTCCATGCCGAGCAATTGCCAGTCGCTGACGCCGCTGCTGCTGAACGCGGACAGGCCTGTCGTCGACTGGAACGACAGCGTGTCGGACAGCGTCCAGTTGATGTTCATGTCGACCTGCTTGTACTCGGCGGTGTTCCACTGCCGGCACTTGTCGTCCCAGTCAAAGTTGCCGTCGTCGAGGAAGCACCAGTCGGGCATCGAGAAGTCGTCGCGGGTCAGGCGCGGATCGTTGTTGCTGAGCCGCGGCTGGCCGGAGGCTTCGAGGAAGTCCGACACCCAGTCGGCGTAGTTGCCCTGCATGCACCAGGTGGTCTGCGCGGGATTCAGCGGACAAATCGGATCCATGTTGAATTGCGTCATGTCGGTGGCGCTGCCGTCCGAGTAGGAGTCGGTATACATCGCGCCGACGTTGATCGTCAGATCCTCGTTCGGATGCCAGCCCAGTTGCAGACGCAGCATCTCGTCGTCATTGCTGCCCAGCATCTGCGGACCGCGCTGCACATAGCCGTCCTGTTCGAGCGACGCGGCCTGTGCACGCAGGAAGACGGTTTCGCTCAGCGGCAGGTTGACCATCCCGGCGATGTCCTGGCGGCTGAAGTTGCCGCCGGTGACGCGCACGTATGCATCGCGCTCCGGGCCCGGCTGCTTCGAAAACACGCGGATTGCGCCGCCCGTGCTGTTACGGCCGAACAGGGTGCCCTGCGGGCCCCGCAATACTTCGATGCGCTCGACATCGATGATGCGCATCACGGGACCCGTGGTGCGCGGCATGAATACGTTGTCGACGTAATAGCCGACGCTGCGTTCACCGGTGGCGCCACCGCCGCCGCTGATGCCACGGATCTGGAAGATCGGCGCCGTGGTGCCGTTACCGCGCGAACCCTTGATGTCGAGGTTGGGTGCGATGCTGGCGAGGTCGAACATGTCTTCCACGCCGCCGGCTTCGAGCTTCTCGCCGCTGAACGCCATCACCGAGATCGGCGTGTCCTGCAGCAGCAGCTCGCGGCGTTCGGCGGTAACGACGATTTCCTCGAGTTGTTGCGCACTCGCACTTTGCCAGCTGCCGGCGACGCTGGCCGCGATGCTGGTCAACAGTAGTTTGCGGGTAAAGGCGCGGGAGACTGCTGCAGATGTGGTTGGTGCGGATGGAACCGGTGATTTCATGGAACGGTGTCGCATTTCAAGCCCCTCGTGTTATGCACGTCACTGTGCGTTTTTTGTCGTTTTGCTCGGGAAAGCCGAGCGCCAGATTCGCCGTAACGCAGGGGCTTGTCAATGTGTGCGCAGCGGTCTCAATTGCAGACGAGAGCGATGCCCGGGGCGATGGGGCGACCTGACCAGGACTCGAAGGCCACGGCGGGCTGGCCGAGCATCGCGGCGAGCCGCGCGATGTAGATTAGTTCACCAGCGTGACCTTGGGGCTTTTACCGGGACATCATCCTCGGGCGCATGCTGATCGTCGATGCCGCCGCGGCACGCGATTCGCTGCTGTTCAGCTTCGTCAGTGTCGTGTTGACGGTGCCGCTGATCCTCGGCTATACGTATTCGTCTATCGCATTTTCAGCAGCGTGCAGGTCACGCAAACCTATGAGCAGGTGAACATGGCAGTTGAAATCAGGAAAGTCTCACCCGAGTTCAGCGTCTCGGGCCAACTCGCACCGGAGTCGCTGCCGGAATTGAAAGCCGCGGGCATACACACGCTGATCTGCAATCGGCCTGACCGCGAAGCGCCCGACCAGCCGGAATACGCCGTGATCGAGCGGCACGCGCGCGAACTCGGCATGCAGGTACATTACCTGCCGGTGGTGCACGACACGATCAACGAAAAAAACGTCGAGGACTTCGTGGACTTGTTGAAGGGCTCGACGTTCCCGGTCCACGCCTGGTGCCGCAGCGGCTTGCGCTCGATTACGCTGTGGAGCCTCGCGCAAGTCAAGGCTGGCAACGACCCCGCCACGCAGGTCGATAACGCCACGCGACTGGGCTTCGATTTTCGCTCCTTCCCCGACAAGTTCGCGCCGCTCATCGCGCGTTTGCGCAGCCGTTAACAAGTTCAGAATAATGGGTGTCGGAGTCGAGCGTCTGTTGCCCTCTGTAGTCCGCGGATGCTTTGTTGCTTCGGCTCTGCGCAGGCGGGCGTCCGAGTCTGTACGGCCTGTGGGGGGATCAAGCGAAACGCATGCCGCCCTGACGGAGGCGAGCGGGGTGAAGTGCGCAGCACTTCATGCCAGCGGAGCTGGCCGCCGCTCGCTGCTTCGCGG
>JBEGWB010000077.1:0-2720 GCA_041178065.1 Pseudomonadota bacterium
CCGGCCGCATCGTGTTCCGCAACACGCGGCGCACCGTCAGTGGCTTTGCGCAGCGGCATTTGCATCGCTATCCCTTCGAGCTCCCGCCGCTGTATGCGAACCTGGCGAGCGATCCGCAGCCGGAGATGCGCCACATGCAGCAGTCGGACTGGCTGCGCGAGGATCCACGCGTCAACTGGTTATTCGAACAGCTGTCGGCCGCGCGCGATGACAAGTTCCTCGTGATCTGCAAGCACAAGCGCATTGCGGCGGCGCTCGAGGAATTCCTGCGCGTGAGCCGCGGCATCCGCAGTGCCGTGTTTCATGAAAACCTCACGCTCGTCGAGCGCGACCGTGCCGCCGCGTGGTTTGCCGAAGACGACAATGGCGCGCAGTTGCTCGTGTGCTCCGAAATCGGCAGCGAAGGCCGCAACTTCCAGTTCTGCCACCATCTCGTACTGTTCGACCTACCGGTCAACCCGGATTTGCTGGAGCAACGCATCGGGCGCCTCGATCGCATCGGGCAGCGCAGTGCGGTGAACCTGCACGTCCCCTATTTCCGCCACTCGGCGCAGGAAGTGTTGCTGCATCTCTATGCCGATGTGCTCAGCGTCTTCAGCGAGCCCAACCCGGTAGCAGCGGCCGTTGTCGCGCAAAGTGCAGCATTGCTGGACAAGGCCCTGGCGCAACCACAGTCAGCGCAGGATCTCGCGCAACTCACGGCGGCCACCACCCAGCTGAACAGCGAATTGCTTGCGCAGCACGCCGCCGGCCGCGACAAATTGCTGGAGCTCAATTCCTGTCGTCCCGCAAGCTCGCAGCGCCTGCAGCGAGCGGTCCAGCTTGTGGAAGCCGAACGCAATCCACGCGTGTTCCTCGAGGAAACGCTGTCGTGCTACGGGCTCGACTTCGACATCAACAGCAACCGTACCTGGAACGTGACGCCGGGCGACGACATGCTGGTGACCTCCTTTCCCCAGATTCCCGACGAAGGCACGACCTTCACGCTCGACCGCGAACTGGCGCTCGCGCGCGACGACCTGCCCTTCGTCAACTGGCTGCATCCGCTGGTATTGCAGAGCCTCGACCTCGTGCTGCAGGACAACCCGGGCAAATGCAGCGCCGGAACGCTGCGCGACAAGCGCCTGCCGCGCGGCACGCTGGTACTCGAAAGCCTGTGGCGCGTCACCGTTCCGGCGCCGCCGCGACTGCAGGCACGGCGCTGGTTCCCCGCGACGACATTGCGTGCCGTTGTCGATACGCAGAAACGCAGCATCGGCAAGTCGCTGGGCGCCGAGCAGATCGACCTCAACATGAACGTCGTCGACAAGGACGCCCTGCGCGCCCTGCTACGCGATCGCCGCGACGAAGTGCAGATGCTGGCTCGCCTGTGTCAGCAGGTGGCCGAACGCCAGCTCCCCGAGCTGATCGCGACCCATACCACCGCGATGCAGGGGCACCTCGACGCTGAACTTGCCCGTCTGCAGGCTCTGCAGGCGGTCAACCAACAGGTAGCCGATAGCGAACTTCAGTACCTGCGCACGCAGCGCAGCGAATTGTCCGCGGTGTTCGCCACGGCGCGCGTGCAGCAGGAAGCGCTGCGGCTTCTGCTTGTGATCTGAGCGAGCTGTATTAAAAGAGCTTCGCGAGACAGGATCAAATCCTTCAGACAACCCCGCGCCGTTAAGGCGCGAAACAGTACATGAACTATTTCACGCGACTTCAAGCAAGCAGGCGGAGTTGATTTACCATTTCTCATTGCAGGCCTTGCGGGTGATTCCGCATACTGGAACAGGTGATTGGCTGTGGCACTGCAATCCTGAATGCCGGGACGTGGAGCTTGCAAGCCCCCCCCAAAACAGAAGTGGCCCATGTTGGCATGAGGCTGCTTTTTTGAACGCGGCGTAAAATGCCGTAATTAACGACTCTAAATCGGCGTGCTACTCGATTACGGAGGGGCGTCGGTTAGACAAGGCCATCGAAGCCAATTGAACTCAGAGCGGTAGCCGTGGTGAACGGGGTACCCGTGAGCTTGACTACGAAATCGCCAGCAACATAAACAGTTTCGTTGGCGGTATCTGTCTCCACCATCAGGTAGGTATCCCCACCATAGATGAACCCGATCAAGCCATTATCTACAGTGTTACTGTTTGCTGCAGCGTTCAGTGCGGCCCCAAAGCTCGCTTGGGCCGAGAAATCCTGAACGGTTGAGACGGTACCAACTGCAGTGGCTACGTTACCAAGCACAATCGTATCCGAGCCATTAGCACCACGGTAGTCAGTGATAGTAGCTACCGAGCCCAGCGCCGACTGTGCCTTCAAGAAGAAGAACTGATCGTCGTCAGCACCGCCCGTCAACGCATCAGCACCACCGCCGCCGAAGATCAGGTCAGCGCCTGCACCACCATCAATCGTATCCACGCCCGTGGTACCAACGGTACCGGTCGCTGTAGCAGTAGCCGCCCAGGTGTTGCCACCAGCACTTGACGACGCAGTAGCCTGGAGGGCGCCATCAACGAGGAAAGTGACCACCAAATCGCCGCCTGCGGCAGAAGCAGTGGCAATGCCAGCAAGTGCAGTATTGCCATTGATCACAGTGATGAGTGCTGCCTCTACTGCTGCTGCATCTGCACCCACGTTGACTGTTGTGGTGATACCAGCGATCACAACAGACGCGGTTCCAGTGTTTGCCGCGCCGACAGTCGCCGCAAGGGTGGTTACCGCCTTAGTTCCACCGTTGT
>JBEGWB010000078.1:0-8968 GCA_041178065.1 Pseudomonadota bacterium
GGCCATTGCGGCGCTGCTGACCGATTACCGCCATGAAACGCTGCAACCCTTGCTCAAAAGCATAGGTGACATCGAACGCATCCTGTCGCGCGTGGCGCTGCGTTCGGCGCGGCCCCGCGACCTCGCGCGCCTGCGCGATGCACTGCTGTGCTTCCCCGAACTGCAGCAAAAGCTCGCCGCGATCGACGCGCCGCAGTTAGGCAAGCTGGCGGCGGAGGTGCGGGAATATCCTGCACTGGCCGCATTGCTGCAGCGCGCGCTCGTCGACAACCCCGCTGTTGTCATACGCGACGGTGGCGTCATTGCCGAAGGTTACGATGCCGAGCTCGACGAACTGCGGCATCTGAGCACGAACGCCGGCGACTTCCTCGTGCGGCTCGAGGAGCAGGAACGCGAGCGCACCGGCCTGTCGACCCTGAAAGTCGGCTACAACCGCGTCAGCGGCTATTACATCGAACTGAGCCGGCTGCAATCGGAAACGGTGCCGGCGCATTTCATCCGCCGCCAGACATTGAAGAATGCCGAGCGCTACATCACGCCCGAGCTCAAGGAATTCGAGGACAAGGTGCTTAGCGCCAACAGCAAGGCGCTGGCGCGCGAAAAGCTGCTATACGAAGGCCTGCTCGATGCACTGCTGACCGAGATTGCCGCACTGCAGCAAAGCGCATACTGCGTCGCTGAACTCGACGTACTCGCGAACTTCGCCGAGCGCGCGCTGGTGCTCGACCTCGCCTGCCCCGCGCTCGTCGAAGAAACCGGCATTCATATCAAAGGCGGCCGCCATCCGGTCGTCGAACAGGTCACGCGCGAGCCCTTCGTCGCCAACGATCTCGATCTCGGCGGCGACACGACGATGCTCGTCATCACCGGCCCGAACATGGGCGGCAAGTCGACTTACATGCGGCAGGCCGCGATCATCGTGCTGCTTGCGCACACCGGTTGCTTCGTGCCGGCAGCGTCGGCGCGTATCGGGCCGATCGATCGTATCTTCACGCGCATCGGTTCCTCCGACGATCTTGCCGGGGGCCGCTCGACCTTCATGGTCGAGATGACGGAAACGGCGAACATCCTGCACAATGCAACGCGGTACAGCCTCGTGCTGATGGACGAAATCGGCCGCGGGACGAGCACCTTCGATGGGCTGTCGCTTGCGTGGGCCAGCGCAGTGCACATCACCAGCGAGATTCGCGCGCTGACCCTGTTCGCGACGCACTACTTCGAACTGACCGCATTGCCCGACGATTATCCTGGCGTGCAGAACGTGCATCTGGATGCGGCCGAGCATGGCGACGGCATTGTGTTCCTGCACGCGGTCAAGCCCGGGCCGGCGAACCAGAGCTACGGCTTGCAGGTGGCGCAGCTCGCCGGCATTCCGCGCAAGGTCATCCAGCAGGCGCGCGGCAAACTGCAGCAACTGGAAAAAGATGAAGGCTTCAAGAGCGGACTCGCGGCGCGGCAGCAGGTCGTGCAGAACGATCTCTTTGCTTCGCTGCCGGGACATCCGGCGCTCGATATCCTCGACGAAACTGATCCGGACCAGCTCACACCGCGCCAGGCGCAGGAGCTGCTGTACCGCCTCAAGGAACTGCGCAAGCAGCAGCGCTAACCTGTTCCACCGGACAGCCATAACGGCAAAACCGGGTACCGGCGCGATTGGCAATGCTGTTAGAATGCCGCGCCCGCAAGGCCCCGCCCCTCTTTTTATTTCCGCGGAGCTGGACAGATTCAGGAGTACACAAATGACTTTCATCGTTGGCGAGAACTGCATCAAGTGCAAGCATACGGACTGCGTCGAAGTATGCCCGGTGGATTGCTTCTACGAAGGCCCCAACATGCTGGTCATCAATCCTGATGAATGCATCGACTGCGCGCTGTGCGAACCTGAGTGCCCGGTCGACGCGATCTACGCCGAGGACGAAGTGCCGGACGACCAGATTCAATTCATCAAGCTCAATACGGAGCTCGCGAAGAACTGGCCGAACATCACCGAGATGAAACCCGCGCTGCCCGATGCCGAGCAGTGGAAGGATGTGCCGGGCAAGCTCAAGTACCTGGAACGCTGATCCGCCGTCGCCCTTCGGGTGGTGACCAGTCCTCGGCCAGATTGCTGTGTTTGACGCGACTGGCCGCGCCGAAGCACACAAGGGTAAGGAAGATCACTTCCCTTCTTTCATAAGGTCCGCTGAAAAGCCGTCGCGTTCCATCATGCGGCGCATCTTGTCCAGCGCCTCGATCTGGATTTGCCGTACGCGTTCGCGCGTCAGTCCGATCTCTTTTCCGACATCCTCCAGCGTGCCGCCGTCATGTCCGCGCAGTCCGAAGCGACGCGTCAGCACGTCGCAATGCTTTGCTGACAAACGACCAAGCCATTGCTCGATGCTCTCCTGCATGTCCTGCTCCTGCAGGATCAGCTGTGGATCCATCGGCAGCTCGTCCGGCAGATTATCCATCAACGAACTCTCGGCCGATTCCGGCAGCGGCACGTTTGCCGAGCATACTTTCGTATTCGCCTGCAGCAGGCGTTCAACAACCTTCACCGGTTTGCCGATGACTGCCGCGATTTCCTTCGGCGTCGGTTCGCGGCCGTACTCGTCGCGCAGTTGGTCCAGCGCGCGCAGGCACCCACCGAGATCCTTCATGACGTGAATCGGCAGGCGAATGGTGCGTGCCTGGTTCATCAGTGCGCGATCGATAGTCTGCTTGATCCACCAGGTCGCATAGGTCGAAAAGCGAAAGCCGAGCTCTGGATCGAATTTTTCGACGGCCCGGATCAGGCCAATGTTGCCTTCGGCGATCAGGTCGGGCAAACCAAGACCACGATGCTGGTAGCGCTTGGCGATGGCAACAACGAGCCGCAGGTTCGCTTCGATCATGCGTTTGCGGCTGTTGACGTTGCCGCCCAGCGCCTCGCGGGCCAGCGTCACTTCCTGGTCTGCGTTAAGCAGCGCGGCGTAACCGATTTCGTTGAGGTACAGCGTCGTCGGATCAATCGATTGTTGTGGCGCAGCCTGCTCTGCGTCGCTCTCTGTATCGGTTTCGATCAGAGCTTCGCCGTCAGCCTCCAGCTCTTCGCGCGCAGGTGCGCTCAGATATGCTGCACTGCTGTCCTCGACCGATTGTTCGTCCCGATGGAGCGAAGGGCGCGCTGGCGTCATGGTAGTCCCTTACGCATGCAGGGCATGCGATCCGTCACAGCTTGTCGTTATTATTGTGATGCTTTCGGAAATCGCGGTGTTCACACCAAAAACCAGTGGTTTTTGCTGAATTACGACAGGCCGGAAGACCGCCGCAGTATAGTACAGCGCCCGAAATTTACCGAAGTTTCTGGAACGGCAAGTTGACGCTTAACGCGGGGGAAGATAGGTCATCGGATCGACAGGTTTGCCATCAACCCTGATCTCAAAATGCAACATGTCGCGATCGATGCCAGTTGAACCGAGCTCGGCGATCTTCTGGCCACGCGCAACCCGATCACCCTCTTTCACGGTAATGACCTTGTTGTGCGCGTAAGCGCTAAGGAAGCGATCGCTATGCTTGAGGATGACGAGCTCCCCGTAGCGCAGCAGACCATTGCCGGTATAGACGACTTCGCCGTCGGCGGCCGCCATCACGGTGTCACCTTCACTGCCGCCTAGCTTGATACCCTTGTTATCAGGATCGCTATCGGAATAGCGGCCAACGATGTTGCCGCGCGCCGGCCAGTCCCAGCTGATGGGCGCGTTAGGATCGACCGGCGCGGAAGGCGGCGGAGTTTGCACTGGTGGCGCTGTGACCGCAGGCGCGCTCACGACCGGAGCCGGTTCCTGCTGCTGCACCGGCGTTTCGACCTGCGGCTGCGGCACTGGCGTTTCGACCCGCGCGGTTTGCGGCGCGGGCGTTGGCGCGGGAGTCGGCGGCGTGCTCACGGGTGGAGCCGTAACCGGCGGCGGAAGCGCTGTTGAGGGAAGCGGCGTCGAGCCCGGCAGTTCCTGGCGGGTGATTGGCCGCGATTCGAGCGGCGCGCGCTGGATTCCGCTGCCAATGGCGACGGCAGTCGGCGTTGCGGTCCCTACGGGCGTTACCTGCGCGGACCGCGCCGCAATGCTGGCTGCGCCATTGCGCACATCCACGCGCAGTAACTGCCCGGGTTCAACCGTGTAGGGTTCACGCAGATTGTTGTGACGCGCCAGCGCGGCGAAGTCGAGGTCGTACATCCACGCGACGACATACAGAGTCTCGCCATCGTTGACGAGATGCGTGCGACCGTCGTCGACGAAACGCGGCGTTTCATCGAGATCGTCGACGGGCGCGGCGTAGCGGCTGGTGCAGGCGCCCAGCAATAGCAGGAGAAGAAGTGTGGCTGACAGAGTTCTCGACATACTGGACATGTACAACATGAGTAGCGCTGGTTGCGTGCCGAACGATTCCGGCAGGAGGTGTCGGCGCAAAGGGTAAAGCATCCGCGCGGCAATGTCAGCGTGCGCACATCGGGTGTTCAGTCGCGATTCAGAAGCATTTGCCCTGAGCGCCAAGCGCGCCGGGCAAATACCCGCAGCTCGCCTGTATTACAGCGCATGCGTTACAGTTGCCGCAGTTTTCAGCGGAGCTGTCAGTTTCCATGCAACTCGTTCTCGCCTCGTCCTCGCCTTATCGCCGCACATTGCTCGAACAACTGCGCGTGCCTTTCACCAGTGCGAGTCCCGACATCGATGAAACGCCGTTGCCGGGCGAGCCTGTGTCGATGCTTGTCGAACGCCTCGCGCTGGCCAAGGCGCGCGCACTGGTGCCGCGCTTCCCGCAGGCTCTCATTATTGGCTCGGACCAGGCCTGTGCACTCGGCGCCGACATCCTCGGCAAGCCCGGCACGCTGGCGAATGCGATGGCACAATTGAAAGCCTGCAGCGGACGGCGCGTGACTTTTCACACCGGCCTCGTGTTGTACGACGCCCGTGACGGCAGCTGGCAGCACGCCGTGGACACCTATGTCGTGCAGTTCCGCGAGTTGCCGGAGGCCGAAATAGCCTGCTACCTGGAACAGGAGCAACCATTCGATTGCGCGGGCAGCTTCAAGGTCGAAGGTCTGGGCATCACCTTGTTCGCTGCGCTTGAAGGCCGCGACTTCAACAGTCTGATCGGCCTGCCGCTGTTGAGCCTGTGCGCCATGCTGCGCAAGGCTGGCATCAACCCGCTTGCGCCAGGGTCTTCAACGCCTGGGTGAAGCCCGCGTCATAGGCGGCCTTCAGGTGCACCGTCTTGCCACCGACCGGATGCGGGAAGCGCACTTCAGCGGCATGCAGGCAGAGGCGTTTGATGCCGAGTTTTGCGAAGGCTGCGTTTGTGGAGTTGTCGTTGTACTTGTCGTCGCCCACCAGGGGACATCCCGCCAGCGCTGCATGCACACGGATCTGATGCGTGCGGCCCGTCAAGGGCCTGGCCTCGACCAGCGTCGCGCGCGTGAAGCCTTGCAGTATCCGGAAATCGGTCCGCGCTTCCTTGCCATCTTCGTCGATCGTGACGCGGCGCTCGCCGCCGCGCTCGGGTTGGCGCTGCAGGCTGGCATCGACGGTCCTGATCTGTTTGGGCCACGCGCCGGCGACGATGGCGTGGTAGACCTTTACAACCTGGTGTTCGCGGAAGGCGGCAGTAAGGCTGCGCCGGGCGCGGCCAGTCTTCGCCAACAGGATGCAGCCGGAGGTGCCCTTGTCGAGCCGGTGCACCAGCTCGAGTCCGGGCAGCTCGGGGTACATCGCGCGCAGCGCTTCAATGAGGCCAAGCTTGACGCCGGTGCCGCCGTGCACGGACAGGCCCGCCGGTTTGTTGAGCACCAATAGCTCTGCGTCCTCGAACAGCACCGCTGCGCGCAGCAAGGCCTGCAAGGAGGCGCCGGGCTTTTGCTGTTCCTTTTCAGCGGCGAGGCGCAGTGGCGGAACGCGGACCTTGTCGCCCATCTCCAGCTTCTGCTCAGGTTTGGCGCGCTTGCCGTTAATGCGCACTTCGCCCTTGCGAATGATTCGATAAATCAATGTCCTGGGCACGCCCTTGAGCCGGGTGACGAGGAAGTTGTCGATGCGCTGGTCTGTGTTGTGCTCGCCAACTTCCAGAATCTGGACCGGACTTTTGTCAGCCTGTGTTTCACTCAAGACGGGGCCTTTGCGCCCCTCTGGGGCCGTGAATTCAATTGGGCCGCGAGTATAACAATGCGCCTTCGCCAAAGCCCGGAAAGCGGCTGGTTACGGCCCATTGCGAAAGGCCAGCTCGGCGCCTTCGGCGCGCGGGCTGTGCAAGCGATATGACGAGTTAAGTAGTTGGGATAAACGTTTGAAGGGCCTGATTTTTACTGATATATTGCCGCGCCGGCTGCCCTTCCGTCCCGGGTTCCTTCTGCGTTCAACCGCTTCCTTGAACCCCCGATAAAGCTCAGCGCCGGTTTACTGGTCCTCGCAAGGCAGCCCTGCATTTCATGCAGCCCCTTCGCTGAGGAACAGCAGCAGGAAGAGAAACACAGTTGAAAGAGCTGCGAGAACTGAACGCAGTGATCGACAAACACGTAGTACAGGTAGTCCTTCGCGGCCACACCCGGCAGTCCCTCCTGCACCAGCACACCGTGCTGGACTGGCGCTTTCCAGACCTCGATGCTGAGCATCCAGGGGCTGCAGGCTCCAGAAGCAGGCGACTCGTCACTGTGTGCAAAGCGTCCCTCTGATTCACAGGACGCCCGTCAAGCGGATGACTGAAACCCCCGGAATGCAACCCGGGTTACCAGCGAAGAAATTAATGGCGTCCAGGCCAGCGCCTGGATGCAGAACAGGTCCCGACACCTGCTCACGAAGGAACTGGCGGCACAGTGTTTGCCTTGCCCCTTGCGGATCCCCACCCGGATTCCACGACCGGCACGACCAGGCCCACGGGCCTGATGAACGCGCAGCATCAGCGCCAGTACCTCGATAGCAGCTATCCATAGTCGCCCTGCATTTGATTGAATTTTTATATATAAATCAAAAGATCAGGATCCAATCCTGACCTAATTTCTAAGTCTGGTTGCCCAGGTTCCTACCGGTTTTAGACCGACAATGGAAAACGGTAACTATGAAAAGAATGCTCGTTAACGCGACTCAGAAAGAAGAGCTGCGCGTCGTCCTCGTCGATGGCCAGAAGTTGTATGACCTCGACATCGAAAACCGCAATCGCATCCAGAAGAAGGCCAATATCTACAAGGGCCGCATCACGCGTCTGGAACCCTCCCTCGAAGCTGCCTTCGTCAACTATGGCGCCGACCGTCACGGCTTTCTGCCGCTGAAGGAAATCGGCCGCGAGTACTACAAGCGCAACGCCGATCAGAGCCGCGGCAACATCCGCGACCTGATCGCCGAAGGCACCGAAGTGATCGTGCAGGTCGAGAAGGAAGAACGTGGCAACAAGGGCGCCGCCCTGACCACGATGATCAGCCTCGCCGGCCGCTACCTCGTGTTGATGCCGAACAATCCGCGTGCCGGTGGCATCTCGCGCCGCATCGAAGGCGAAGATCGCTCTGAACTGAAGGACGCGATGGACGCCCTGCAGATCCCCGACGGCATGGGCATCATCATCCGTACCGCCGGCGTTGGCCGTGCGTCAGAGGAACTGCAGTGGGACATGAACTACCTGCTGCAGGTCTGGTCCGCGATCACCGCGGCCTCCAAGGAACACGACGCACCCTGCCTGCTGTTCCAGGAAAGCAACGTCGTGCTGCGCGCGATCCGCGACTACCTGCGCCAGGACATCGGCGAAGTCATGCTCGACACCCAGACCGTCTACAACGACGCCCTGACCTTCGTCCGCCAGGTCATGCCGCAATTCGAAAGTCGCATCAAGCTGTACACCGGCAGCACGCCGCTGTTCACCAACTACCAGATCGAAGCGCAGATCGAGAGCGCCTTCCAGCGTGAAGTGAAACTGCCTTCCGGCGGCTCGATCGTCATCGATCCAACCGAAGCACTGGTGTCGATCGACATCAACTCCTCGCGCGCCACCAAGGGTTCCGACATCGAGGAAACTGCCTTGATGACGAACCTCGAAGCCGCCGACGAAATCGCCCGCCAGTTGCGCCTGCGCGACATGGGCGGCCTGATCGTCATCGACTTCATCGACATGATGTCGCAGAAGAACCAGCGCGACGTCGAAAACCGCATGCGTGATGCGCTCGAGATGGACCGCGCCCGCGTACAGGTCGGCAAGATCTCGCGCTTCGGCCTGCTGGAAATGTCGCGTCAGCGTCTGCGTCCTTCGCTGGGCGAAACCAGCGCAACCGTCTGCCCGCGTTGCAGCGGCCAGGGCACGATCCGCGACATCGAATCGCTGTCGCTGTCGATCATGCGCCTGATCCAGGAAGAGACGAACAAGACCAGCAATCGCGAAATCCGCGCGATCGTTCCGGTCAGTGTTGCGTCCTACCTGCTGAACGAGAAGCGCTCCGAAATCATCGCCATCGAGACGCAGAGCCGCAAGCGCGTCATGATCGTACCCAACCAGCATATCGAAACGCCGCACTTCGACATCCAGAGCAGCGCCAGCGAATCGGCTGAACGCAGCTACGAGATCGAGCCCGACGAAGACGTCGTCATCGAGGAACACAAACCGCGTCCGCCCATCGTGGCCGACGTGCCCGCGGTACAGACCTCCAGTCTGCACACGCAGCCGCCTCCGGTGGTCGCGGCCCCGGTACCGGCACCCGCGGCTCCGGCGCAGAGCCAGGGCCTCTGGGGCTCGCTGCTCTCCTTCCTCGGTGTCACCACCGAAGCACCGGCTCCGGCAGCGCCGGCGCCCAAACCTGCCGGTGGCAGCGTCGCGCGTGATCGCGATGGTCGCCGCAGCGAGCGTCAGGGTGGCAAGCGTCGCAATGAGCGCGAACGTGGCGAGCGTAGTGAACGCGGCGAGCGTGGTGACAGACCGGAACGTGGCACTCGCGAAGCGCGTGGTGACAGACCGGAACGCGACAACCGTGAGCGTGGCC
>JBEGWB010000079.1:0-2822 GCA_041178065.1 Pseudomonadota bacterium
CCCGAAGCCAAGCGCAAGTTCATCGGCAAGACCTTCATCGACGTGTTCGAGGCCGAGGCCAAGCAGGTCGGCGGGGCAGACTTCCTCGCCCAAGGCACGCTCTATCCCGACGTGATCGAAAGCGTATCCTTCACCGGCGGGCCAAGCGTCACGATCAAGAGCCACCACAACGTTGGCGGCCTGCCCGAACGGATGAACATGCAACTGGTCGAGCCCCTGCGCGAACTGTTCAAGGACGAAGTGCGCGAACTGGGCCGCGAACTGGGCCTGCCTGAAATCTTCGTAGGTCGGCACCCATTCCCTGGGCCGGGCCTGGCCATCCGCATCCCCGGCGAAGTCACCCGCGAACGCTGCGACGTGCTGCGCAAGGCCGATGCGATCTACCTCGAAGAGATCCGCAACGCCGGGCTTTATGACGCAATCTGGCAGGCCTTCGCCGTGCTGCTCCCGGTCAAGACCGTGGGCGTGATGGGCGATGGGCGGACCTATGACAACGTCTGCGCCCTTCGCGCCGTGACCAGCACCGATGGCATGACCGCCGACATTTACCCCTTCGACGCTTCCTTCCTCAGCCGCGTCGCGACCCGCATCATCAACGAGGTCAAAGGCATCAACCGCGTAGTCTATGACTATACGTCCAAGCCACCCGGCACGATCGAGTGGGAGTAGGATGCGTTACTAAGTAACTGATATTATTTGTTTATTTAGTTACACAAAACATTCACGACGCACAAAAAATCGTTTGTTTCCAGTTCCAGCAAGCTTATTGTTGCACAGCTACTTACGCATTCTTGTCACTACTCTAAATCGTAGGCGACATTAATGATTTAGGCAGCTTAGCTGGGGGTTGGCTAATGTCTCATCGAGTTAAGGCAAACGATGGTCGTATCTGGCTGTTCGATAATCAGCACGACAGCTTCACGCAAAAGCGCAAGCTGCTTTCGAGAGGGCACTGCTGTTTCTAGAAGAGGAGTTAAGCGAAGACCCATCGCTGCAAATGTGGCTGGATCGACCATGCGATTTAAGCGCAGAAAACTATCCTAGCCTTGACCCAATTAGCGTCCCACGAGCCATCACAAGTCGAAGTGTTGAAAGCATGGGGGATGGGGTCAAGGTAGACACAAAACGACAGTGTAAAATTCGTGCAGTCGAAGCTCAAATTGAGCGCATCAATAAGCGCATTAAGCGTTGGTGGATCTTGAACGCTGACGACACTGTGCAACTGACAGTGCGTTACGGCAGCAAGCCAATCGAGCTTGCGAAAGGCAAGAACGCTATCCAGTGCGCTAACGCATCTGAAGTCAGCATGGTTCTGACGAAGGTGAAAGAAGCGGTTCTGAATGGTGAGCTAGATGCTGCTCTGAACATCGTTACGGCAGTAGGCTCAAAGTCGAAAAGTTAGACTGCAAGGTTCTCGAAAAGGTTGCTTTCAATAGGTATGGCACTTACACATTGTGCATCTACGAAACAGATTCCACTCGACTCAGCTAAGTTATTGATAATATGGGATAAATTGGAATTCTAATTAGTTACACAAAGCTGGAAATTGGAGTTAAACCATTGATTTATAACAATTTTTGGTGCGGTGAATGATTGAGTGGGAGTAACCACGCCGGGTTAAACCTTCTCCTCCTGGAATTCTTCCCCACCTTGATGATTCGACCCTGTGGATAACTTGGGGTAAACGAAGGACTTGCCGATTCGCACCCGTGGCGATGGCAATGGGTTGGACGATCTCTGGAGGGAGGGAAAATGAGTTTCGAAGACTATAAGAGCCTCGTCGCCGAAACCGAGAGTGTCGGAGCCGCACTGATGTGTGCGCGCATTGCCAGCAACCTGTCGATTGAAGACCTCGCTGAGCGGACCAAGGTCGGCACGCGATTCCTGCGCGCGCTCGAGCAGGACGATTTCTCAGTGTTCGTCAGCCGCATCTATATCTTCGGCTTTGCCAAAGCTTACGCGAAGGTTGTCGGGCTCGACATTGAAGGCGTCGTGGCTTCGCTCCGACTTCAGCTTTCGCCCCAGTAATTTAAGCTCGAATCACAACGCGACGAATTTTCCTGCCGCGCGGTCTTTCCTGACCTTCAATCCATTGAACACCTGCCCGCTCATCGCGATCCAGACACCGGGTGCGGCGGTCTGAACCGCGGCGAAGGCCATGCCCAAATTGAACGGCGCATCGGTTTCCGCAAAGCGCGCCGGCGATAGCGCGCCGGTCAGGCAGATGGTCTTGCCGGGCGCTTCTGCGGAAAGGACCGCAGCAGTTTCGGTCATGGTATCGGTGCCGTGAGTGATTACGATCCGGCTTTCGGGTGCTTCGCGGGCGGCCTGCGCGATTAACGTCCGGTCGGCCGCGGTCAGTTCGAGGCTGTCCTTGCGCATCACCTCCACCACCCTGAACGGCAAGGCGACGCGCGCTTCGCACAGCAGCGCCGGGATGCCGCTGTCGACTATCTGATACTCGCTCAGCGCGTCGAAATAGTTCTTGTCGATCGTGCCGCCAGTGGTGAGGACGAGGATAGCTGTGGTCATACCGGGCCATAACCCCGCGCCGGGGCACAAGGCCACCCCCGTCAGGCGGCGAGCCGCGCCTCGGCATCAATCTGGTCGATCGCGGCTTTGAGCTGAGCCACCGCTGACGGCGCGAGGGCCGGTTCGAACAGGGTCAGGTGGCGGCCCAGAATGCGGCGCACCGCTCCGGTACCACTGCCGGTGGCGGCGCCGAGCTCGCGCTCGTGCTCGAGACCATAGCGCAGCAGGATAGTGGCATTGACTGCCAGATCATGCAGCCCGGCGCGCGGCCAGTCCAGGAGCCCGGCATC
>JBEGWB010000080.1:0-13944 GCA_041178065.1 Pseudomonadota bacterium
GCCTGACGCGCATGGGCGAGAAATCCAACTTCTGGGCGATGGGTGATACCGGGCCCTGCGGTCCTTGCACCGAAATTTTCTATGACCATGGCCAGGACGTCGAAGGCGGTCCGCCCGGCAGCCATAACGAAGACGGCGATCGCTATATCGAAATCTGGAACCTCGTGTTCATGCAGTACAACCGCTCGGCCGATGGCACGCTTGCGCCGCTGCCAAAACCTTCGGTTGATACCGGCATGGGTCTCGAGCGCATCTCAGCCGTCATGCAGCACGTGCACAGCAACTACGACATTGACCTGTTCCAGGCACTGCTCAAAGCCGCCGCGAAGCTCACCGGTACCGCAGATCACAACCACACCTCGCTGAAAGTCATCGCCGACCACATCCGCTCCTGCTCATTCCTCGTCTGTGATGGCGTGACTCCGTCGAATGAAGGCCGTGGCTATGTATTGCGCCGGATCATTCGCCGCGCGCTGCGCCACGGTCATCATCTGGGCGTCAAGGATGCGTTCTTCCACAAGCTGGTCGCGACCCTCGCCGATGTCATGGGCGAGGCGTATCCGGAACTCGTCACGAACAAGACACGCATTGCCGAAGTCCTGCATGGCGAGGAGCAGCAATTCTCACGCACGCTCGAAAACGGCATGGTCATCCTCAGCGACGCGATCGCCGCGTTGAAAGGGAACAAGGAGCTGTCGGGCGATGTCGTGTTCAAGCTATACGACACCTATGGTTTCCCCGTGGATCTCACCGCCGACATCGCGCGCGAACAGGGGCTGACGGTCGACCACGCCGGCTTCGAGCAGGCGATGCAGGTACAGAAACAACAGGCGCGCGCCGCAAGCCGCTTCGAAGCGGACGCCGCGCTGACGATCGACGGTCACGACGCCACCGGCTTCGACGGTTACGAACAGCTCGAAAGCAAGGGCAAGGTGCTGGCGCTGTACCGCGACGGCAAGGCTGTTCCCGCACTCAATGCAGGTGAACAGGGGATTGTGTTGCTCGACACCACCGCGTTCTATGCCGAGAGCGGCGGACAGGTCGGTGATACCGGACAGCTCATTGGCGATGGCATTGCCTTTACCGTCACCGACACGCGCAAGCAGGGTAGTCACTATCTGCATCACGGTAAGGTCGAGTCCGGTAGTTTGAAGACAGGACACGCGCTGACCGCAGCCGTGTCGCCCGACATGCGCCAGGCCACGATGCTGAATCACTCGGCCACGCACCTGATGCACGCCGCATTGCGCAAGGTGCTCGGCGAGCATGTGATGCAGAAGGGTTCGCTGGTGAATCCGCATTACCTGCGCTTCGACTTCTCGCACACCAAGGCGCTGACCGACGCCGAGCTGGAACGCATCGAAGACCTCGTGAACGCACAGATCCTGGCGAACACGGAAGTGAGCCGGCAGGAGATGCCGATCGACGAAGCCCGCAAGCGTGGCGCCATGGCCCTGTTTGGTGAAAAATATGGCGATGTCGTCCGCGTAATATCCATGGGAAACAATGCCCTGAAGGCTGATTCTGAAGTGTTTTCGATCGAGCTGTGCGGCGGAACTCACGTACGCCGCACGGGCGATATCGGACTATTCCGGATCGTGCAGGAAGCCGGCATTGCCGCCGGTGTGCGCCGCATCGAAGCGGTGACCGGCAAGGGCGCCTTTGAACGGGTGCGGGAACAGGAGAAGCGGCTGCATAACCTCGCCAGCCTCGTCAAAGCCGCGCCCGACGCGCTTGTCGACAAGGTACAGCAGCTCGTCGCCGCAAATCGCGCGCTGGAGAAGGAGCTGCAGCAGTTGAAGGGGAAGGTCGCGTCCGCCGCCGGCAATGATTTGCTGAGCAAGGTCGCAACCATCAAAGGCATCAAGGTGCTGGCGACGGAAGTGCAGGGCATCGACAGCAAGGCTTTGCGCGACACCGCCGAGCAGTTACGCGACAAGCTGGGTTCGGGGGTCGTGGTTCTGGCGCTCAGCGAAGCCGGCAAGGTCAGTCTCGTGGTGGCAGTCAGCAAGGATCTGACGGATCGCGTCAAAGCCGGCGCGCTCGTGGGCACACTGGCCGCGCATGTCGGCGGCAAGGGCGGCGGGCGTCCGGACATGGCGATGGCGGGTGGCACCAATCCGGCCGGACTTGCTGCTGCGCTAGCCGCCGCAGGCACGGAAATCAGTCAGCTCATTTAATGATTTGTTCACCCACGGGCCAGCAAGCGCGATATTTCTACAGGGATATCTGACGCACTGGTCAATCGAAATTGATGATGGCAAAATGGCATTAGTCTTATGGCATTAATAGTTCAGAAGTACGGCGGGACCTCGGTAGGAACCATCGACAGAATCCGTAACGTTGCCAACAAGGTCGCCAAATGGCGTGCCGACGGCAACGATTTGGTCGTCGTCGTGTCGGCGATGAGTGGCGTCACCAATAACCTGGTGGCGATGGCGACGGAACTGCAGAAGGAACCGAATCCGCGCGAGATGGACGTGCTGCTGTCCACCGGCGAGCAAACCACGATCGCGCTGCTGTGCATGGCGCTCGAGGCGATTGGCATTCCCGCGCGTTCCTACACGGGTGGCCAGGTAAGAATTCTGACGGACAGCGCCTTCACGAAAGCGCGCATCGTCAGTATCGATGACAAGCTGATGCGCGCCGATCTGGCCGCCGGCAAGGTAGTCGTCGTCGCCGGATTCCAGGGCGAAGACGAACAGGGAAATATCACGACACTGGGACGAGGGGGTTCTGACACGACAGGTGTGGCACTGGCAGCGGCGCTGAAAGCGGACGAATGCCAGATCTATACCGATGTGGACGGCGTATATACAACTGATCCGCGCGTAGTGCCGGAAGCCAGGCGCCTCGACCGCATCACCTTCGAGGAGATGCTGGAGATGGCCAGTCTCGGGTCGAAGGTCTTGCAGATTCGCTCGGTGGAGTTTGCCGGCAAGTACAACGTCCCCTTGCGCGTATTGTCCAGTTTCGAAGATGGCCCAGGAACCCTAATTGTCTCAGAGGATGCAAGCATGATGGAAAACCCCGTGATCTCGGGTATCGCCTTCACCCGCGATGAAACCAAGTTGAGCATTATTGGGGTGCCTGATGTGCCAGGCATGGCTTACAAGGTCTTCGGCCCGATCAGCGAGGCGAATATCGAAGTCGACGTGATCGTGCAGAACATCGGGGACAACAACAACATCAACGACATCACGTTCACGGTGCAGCGCAAGGATGGTGACAAGGCCATGCGCATACTCGAGAAAATTGGAAAGGAAATCGGCGCGCAGGAAGTCCGCGTCGACAACAAGGTTGCCAAGGTTTCGCTGGTCGGCGTGGGGATGCGTTCCCATGCTGGCATCGCCAGCAAGATGTTTGGCGCACTGGCGAAAGAGTCTATCAACATCCAGTTGATCACCACGTCGGAAATCAAGATTTCAGTAGTTATTGAAGAGAAGTATCTGGAGCTCGCAGTCAGGGTCTTGCACTCGGCTTTCGGCTTGAAAGATCCGGCCTGACTCGTCACTCAGAGTGGTCGAGAGAGCGATTTACGCCTGCAGCAATACAGACTGGCTCAAGAGGCAGTTGAACGCGGCAAAAACGGAATTGCGATCATTAATGATAGCAGCACGACAGGGAGTCTCTACACGGAGTCTCGCGTGCCGAATGCTAAGGAGGTAGTACATGTTGATATTGACTCGAAGAGTTGGTGAGACACTGATGGTCGGTGACGATGTCACCGTCACGGTACTGGGGGTGAAGGGCAACCAGGTACGCATCGGCGTAAACGCACCGAAGGACGTAGCGGTACACAGGGAAGAAATTTACGAGCGCATACGCAAGGAAACGGAAGGTGGGGATTCGAGCAAGTCGGAAAATGGCAACGCCTGAGTACGAAAACAGGATAACAGCTGTTGCTTGACTGGCCATCGGGCGTGTCTGTGTGTATTATTGCGCGCTTGATTTGGAGAGATGGCCGAGTGGCCGAAGGCGCGCCCCTGCTAAGGGCGTATAGGCTTAACCCCTATCGAGGGTTCGAATCCCTCTCTCTCCGCCAATTTGTGAAAAAGCATAAAAAGACCCGGTAATGCCGGGTTTTTTTATGTCTGGGGTTTGGGCCTGCCCAGAGGACATGGGAATCGTTCGGGGAGACTTGACTTCGAGCGCGGGTGGGGCCCCGGGGGCTGATGTCGGGTACGTCGCCTTACAGCTGGACGTGATGCTTGAACAAGGGAAGGTGTTCATCGCGCCGATGGCTCGCCATGATGATAGTTGTGTGGGTCTGACTTGATAAATGATCGAGGAAGTACAGCACGCGGTGCCGATTGATGTCGTCGAGACCCTGGGTGGGTTCGTCGAGGATCAGCAGGGCGGGTTGCTTGACGAGAGCCCTTGCGATCAGCACGAGACGCTGTTCACCGTATGAAAGCAGCTTGAAGGCGCTGCCGCCGCGCTCGGCGAGGCCGACGAGCTCGAGCCAGCGTTTCGCATGCCTTACCTGTTCTTCACTGGCGCGTTCGTAGAGGCCAATGCTGTCGAAGAAACCGCTGACGACGATTTCGAGCGCGCAGCCGGGGACGCGATGATCGCGGTGCAGTCCGGGCGAGACGATGCCCAGGCGTCGCTTCAATTCCCATATGGTTTCGCCGCTGCCGCGCCTGCGGCCAAAGATCGTCAGATCGTTGCCGTAGCCTTGCGGATGATCGCCGCAGATCAGGCCCAGCAGCGTCGATTTGCCAGAGCCGTTGCGTCCGGTAATCAGCGTGTGATCACCGTGATGGATCTCGAGGTTGATACCTTTCAGGATTTCCGTGTCCCCATAACTCACCTGTCCGGCGCGCAGTCGCACCAGTGGCTCCACTGCGGGTGCCTGCGTCAGCCGCGGTGGCCACGCCGGCAATGCTGCTGCATCGAAGCGCAGCAAGGCGAGCAAGTCCGCGTTGTCGAGAATGGTGTCGCGCGAGCCTTGCGCGACCAGCGCGCCTTGCTCCATGAATGCGATGTGCGTGTGCCACTTGTGAACGTCTTCGAGCGTGTTGAGCAGGAACAGTAGCGTAGTTTCGCCTTTACGCAGCACGGCCTCGAAATAGTCCGACAACGCGGTCTTCGACCTGATGTCCAAGCTGTCGAAGGGCTCGTCGAGTATCAGCAAGTCCGGCTTTTGCAGCAGCGCCTGGGCCAGCAAGGCCTTGCGCGATTCGCCGCTGCTCAGCAGACGATAGCCACGATCGAGTACAGGGTCGAGTCCGAGGAAGTTCAACTCTTCGGGTAGTGCCGCGCCGATGCCGAGGAGTTCACGCACGGTCGTGCCGGGATCGAGCATGTCAATGAAGTCGGTGTCGTCAGCCCGCAACTGCTGTTCGTAAAAGGACTGTTGCTCCTCGAATGATAACAACACAACATCGTTATATTCGTTATCGACGCTGCCTGACTGTGGCTCGACCTTGCCGGTCAAAATGTCCGCGAGCTGGCGCTTGCCTGCACCATTGCGTCCCAGGACCGCCCAGCATTCACCGCGCTGCAGTTGCAAATGGTCGATGTCGAGGTGGGGTGTTTTGAGAGCGAGAAACTGCACTTCATTACTGCCTGGATCGGTCCGTGTGGATGGGCATTATAGCGCTCAGTCGTCGCCACGCCGGAGGTAGTCTGTGCGCGATCGCGAGGCGTATATACGGGTAAATCGACCACATGTTGGCATCGAAAGCCTGGTTTTGCGTGGTCGCGTAAGGAGCAAATGCAGAAAATCAGCGCCCCTGGCGGGATGTCGTTTCTGGCACGACTCCTGCTCAAGCGTTGACATCCCCGCACTGCAAAGTGCCGGGGATAACAAAACAGATACATATTTTCCGGTCAGGAACTTCTGCTTTTGGGCACGGCATTCTATACAATGCCGGCCCGCCGACAGGCGCAGGTTTTGATCCTTTTATTGCGACATATCTATGAATAGCAAACCGCGTAATTATCCCGTGCTCTTGTCCGTGGCGATCGCCGTCGCCATCGTACTGTGGATGTTGTCGGGGATCGGCAAATATCCTGAAGCAAGTGCCGTATCGGCGGCGGACACTGGCAGCGTTGACGACGAGGTCCTGCAAGTCAGGGTGCAGCAGTTCAACGCAAGGGAAACAACGCGCGAGGTGCTCATCAGCGGCCGCACCGAACCCAACCGCATCGTCGAAGTACGCGCCGAAACCGAAGGTTCAGTTGTGGGCATTGGCGTCGAGCGCGGTCAGGCGGTCAGTGAAAGTGCGGTGTTACTCAAGCTGGATCTCCGCGACCGTAATGCGCAACTGAACGAAGCCGCGGCGCGTGTCTCCCAGCGCGAACTCGAATTCAAGGCGGTCCAGGAGCTGCGTGCGCGTGAGTTCACGACCGATGTGCAGATTGCCGATGCGGCCGCGCAGCTTGAAAGCGCACGCGCAGAACACGAGCGCATCAAGCTCGAAATCGCCAACACCTCGGTGCTTGCACCGATTGATGCTGTATTGCAGGACCGTAGTGTCGAGATCGGCGACCTGGTACGTACTGGCGACACCGTTGCGCAGCTCGTCGATCTCGATCCGCTGATCGTCGTCGGTGAAGTCAATGAGCGGGAAATTTCGGAGCTGGCTGTCGGCAGCGAGGGCACGGCAACGCTTGTCGACGGCACGGAAGTGTCGGGAACTGTGCGGTACCTCGCCGCGGTCGCCGATCCAGGTACGCGTTCATTCACCGTGGAGCTTGCGGTGGCCAATCCCGGCAACGGGATCCGCGCAGGCCAGACCGCAGAAATCCGCCTATTCGCCGATCGCATCCGTGTACATACGCTCAGTGCAGCATTGCTGAGTCTTGCCGACGACGGCACTGTCGGCGTCAAGGTCGTCGATAACGATCAGCGTGTGAAGTTCTACCCGGTCGAGCTCGCTGGTTCCACGCCGGAAGGCATGCAAGTTACCGGCCTGCCTGACGCCATCCGGCTGATTACCGTCGGCCAGGGTTTTGTCACCGAAGGCCAGCGTGTCGATGCCGTCACTGTTTCTTCGCCCGAGGGTGCCGCGGCTTATGAACGCACTGATTGATGCTTTCGCGAACCGGCCGCGTCCGGTTATCAGCTTCATGATCCTGCTGCTAATTGCAGGCATGGTCAGCTATTTCGACATACCGAAAGAAGCCGAACCCGACATCACGATTCCGCAGATCTACATCAACGTGGCGCATGAAGGTATCTCGCCGGAAGACGCGGAACGCATGCTGATTCGTCCACTGGAAACGCAACTGCGCACGCTGGACGGTCTGGTGGAAATGACCGCAACCGCATCCGAAGGCAGCGGTGTCGTCATCCTCGAGTTCGATGCGGGCTTCGATTCCGACCAGGCGCTCGCCGACGTGCGCGCGAAGGTTGACCTTGCGCGGCCGGAGCTGCCGGCGGATTCCGAAGAGCCCTTCGTGCAGGAAATCAACCTGTCACAATTTCCCATCCTTGTCGTCATGCTGCACGGCGACGTGCCAGAACGTACGCTCGTCAGTATCGCGCGCGATTTGCGTGACAAGGTTGAAGGCATCAACGGTGTTCTCGACGCCGAAATCGGCGGCGACCGTGAAGAGTTGCTGGAAATCATCGTCGATCCCGTCGCGCTCGAAACCTATAACCTCAATTACGCCGACCTCATCAACTATGTCTCGCGCAACAACCGTCTCGTAACGGCCGGCGCGATGGATACCGGGCAGGGGCGCTTCTCGGTGAAGGTGCCGGGCGTAATCGAAGACATCGACGACCTGATGACGATGCCGGTAAAGACCGACGGCCAGCGCACCGTCACTTTCCAGGACATCGCGACGGTCAAACGCACGTACAAGGATCCGAGCAGCTACGCGCGCCTCGACGGCAACCCGGCCGTGGCGCTCGAAATCAGCAAGCGCGGCGGTTCGAACATCATTGAAGTCGTGGACGCGGTCAATGCACTCGTCAAGCAAGAGCAAGCGGCCTGGCCGCCGAATCTCAAGGTGACGATCACGCAGGACAACTCCGAACAGGTACGCGTGATGCTCGTCGACCTCGTCAATAACGTGGCCTTCGCTGTGCTGCTCGTCATGATCGTGACATTGCTGGTGCTGGGCCTGCGTTCGGCCGGACTAGTGGGGCTGTCGGTGCCGGGCTCGTTTTTGTCCGGCATCTGGATCATCCATCTGATGGGCTACAGCATGAACATTGTCGTGCTGTTCTCGCTGATCATGGCGGTAGGGATGCTCGTCGACGGCGCGACCGTGGTCGTCGAACTCGCTGAACGTAACCTGGAGAATGGGTATTCGCCGAAGCTTGCCTACACCGAAGCTGCCAAGCGCATGGCCTGGCCAGTGACGGCCTCGATCGCGACGACGCTCGCTGCGTTCATGCCCTTGCTGTTCTGGCCCGGCATCATCGGCGAATTCATGAAGTACTTGCCGATCACGCTGCTTGTCACGATGTTTGCCTCGCTCGTCATGGCCCTGCTGTTCGTGCCGGCCTTCGGCGCCTTGATGAAAGGCAAGGAGCTCGCAGGTGAACAGACGATAACGCTGGCATCTGAAACTGACGCGCTGGAAGAAGCGCGCGAGAGTTTCCGCAATTCGGCGAGTGGCTATCGCGTGTACCTTAACTTCCTCGCCAAAACGCTGAAGCGGCCGTTTACGACGCTTGGCATCGCCATGTGCTTGCTCGTCGGCGTCATGCTGATGTGGGAACTGTTCGGCAAGGGGGTCGAATTCTTCCCCGCGATCGAACCCGAGGTGGCGCAGCTGAACATTCATGCGCGGGGCGATCTCTCGGTGCTCGAGCGTGATTCGCTCGTGCGCGAAGTCGAGCAACGCATCATGGACATGCCCGAGTACGAGTCGGTCTATGCCCGCAGCGGCATTGGCATGGGCAACGATACGGCGGAAGACATCATCGGCCGTATCCAGTTGCAGTTTGTCGACTGGACGCTGCGCCGGCCAGCGGCCGAGATCATGGACGATGTGCGGCAACGCACCGCAGACCTCGCGGGCATCATGGTCGAGCCAGAAGTGCAGGAATCCGGCCCTACCTCCGGAAAGCCGATTCAGCTCGAGATCTCAGGCGGTGACCCGCAGCGGCTCAGCAAGACGGTGGATGATCTGCGCGCCGGTATGGAAGACCTCGGCGGCTTCATCGACATCACTGACAACCGTCCCTTGCCTGGCATCGACTGGCGCATCGAGGTCGACCGCCAGGAAGCCGCGCGCTTCGGCACTGACATCAGCAGCATCGGCAGCGCCGTGCAGCTGCTGACAAATGGCATCATGCTCGGCGATTACCGACCCGATAACGCCGACGACGAAGTGGATATCCGCGTGCGCTTCCCCGACGAGTTGCGCAACATCGACCAGCTGAACCGTCTGACGGTGAACACCGTGCAGGGCAATGTGCCCCTGAGCAATTTCATGGCGCGCGTGCCCGCGCAGCGCGTCGGCAGTATCGAGCGTACTGATGGCGTACGCGTGTTGAACCTTGCTGCCGACGTCCCCGAAGGCGTGCTGGCGGATGACAAGGTGACGCAGTTGCAGGAATGGGTGAACAGCCCCGGCAACATCGAACCGGGGGTGACCGTATTGTTCCGCGGCGAGAACGAAGACCAGGCCGAGTCGGAGGAATTCCTCATGCAGGCCTTCGGCGTTGCGATCTTCCTGATTGCGATTATCCTCATCGTGCAGTTCAACAGCTTCTACCAGACGCTGCTGATCCTGACGGCCATCGTGTTCTCGACGATCGGCGTCTTCCTGGCGCTGCTGCTGACGGGCCAAACCTTCGGCATTGTGATGTGCGGTATCGGCGTGATTTCGCTCGCTGGCGTCGTCGTCAGCAACAACATCGTGCTGATCGATACCTTCAATATCCTGCACGCGCGGGGCATTTCGGCTGCGGAAGCGATCATGCTGACCTGCGCGCAACGGGCGCGCCCGGTCATGTTGACCGCGGTGACGACGATCCTCGGGCTGCTGCCAATGGCCCTGAGCATGAACATCGACCTGGTTAACCGCGTTGTCGAGATCGGCGGACCTTCGACCCAATGGTGGCAACAGTTGTCGATCGCGATTGCCGGGGGGTTGACCTTCGCCACGGCGCTTACGCTGATATTGACGCCCTGCATGCTGGTAATGGGCGAGGTTTGGCGCGAGCGGAAGTCAAAGCGCAAGCCGGGAGGGCTTGCAATTGCATAAGTGTGCGAAGAAATGAAATCAGGCGCTTTCAGCTGCACCATTGCGGCCTTTTTCGTTGACTAGTCCCGACTAATACAAGAAAATGCGCGCCTGTTCGAGAACACGCACTTGTAGCTCAGTTGGATAGAGTATCTGGCTACGAACTAGAGGGTCGCAGGTTCGAATCCTGCCAAGTGCGCCATACAAAGAAGAAGGGGCTATGCGAAAGCATGGCCCCTTTTTTTGTGTATCGCGTTTTGCATCGATCCCGCTGCGCCCTGCAGTCGCTGCCCCGGCTCACGCGGCGGCGCCCTTGGGCAGCACCAGTCATTTCCCGAGCGTCCGCTCCACAAAGGCCAGTGCCGGTGCCGTGTACTTCGGCTCATTGAATAGCGGCCCGCCATGCGCCGCGCCGTGCACCGGAATGAAGGCGACATCGAGCCCCTTGTCTTCATAAGCGCCCAGCATCTGCAGGCTTTGGTTGACTGGCATCTGTGGATCGCGGTCGCCGTGCAGCAGCAGCAGCGGCGGATCGTTTGCGTCGACGTGATACACCGGGCTCGCGAGTTGCGCGAGTTCCGGGACCTGGTCGGGCAGGTCGCCGAGCAGCAGCTTCAGCGAGGGCTCCCTTACACCAACGCCGAAGGGTGTCGACAGCGACAGGATCGTCGTCAGGTCCGTGGCCGCGAAATAACTGAGGACTGCCTGCACCTCCGACGACGCTTCGGGATGCGTGCCGACCGCTCCTTCAAGTTCGGCGTGACCATTCGTGACGCCGACGAGCACGGCCAGGTGCGCCCCCGACGAAGCACCGGTGATGAGGATCCTGTCCGCGTTGTAGCCGTATTCCGCGGCATTCGCGCGCAGGAAGCGGATGCCCGCCTTGATGTCATGCACGTTGGCGGGGAAGGGAGCATCGGTGCTCTGGCGGAAATCGAGACTGGCAACGGCGTAACCGGCGTCGAGGAGGAAGGTCGGCACACCATCGGCCTTCGTGCCAGCGCGCCACGCGCCGCCGTGGACGTGAACCACGAGGGGCGCATTCGCGCCCGGCACGTACAGGTCGAGCCCGAGCGCCTTACCGTCGACTTCCGCATATACCACGTCCCTGTGTTCCGTGGTTTGGGCGGTGGCGGGCAGTGAGGTGGCCAATAGCATCAGAGCGGCGGAAGCGAGAGCGATACGCACGGGTCTACTCCTGTGAGTGAGGGAATGATTTTATTATTTTGCCGGTACTGGCGTATCCAGACCGGACCGAAGGCATTCCATGTCAGCGCGCCGCGCCCGTCAACTGCCGTGCATCGAGCGCAGGGTTATCACGAGGGCCTCAGGTCCCGGGACGAAGAGGATTCAACGATGCATCGCTTGCTGAATGTCGCCTGTGTTGCCCTTATGGCCGCGCTCGTTGGTTGCCAGCCCGTCGCCCGCGCGCCGGAGCCGCCGGCGCTGCCGCAGCGCATCGTGTCCGACATCGGCAGTCCACAGCGGGTGTTCGCGCGTCCGGTGACCGAGATAGTGCCTGGCTTGCAGGGCGCGCGCGCTTCCGGGCCCAATGGCCGGGTCGGGACCGAACTCGTCTTCTGGGGCTATGAACTTGAAGGCACCGGTCCGGCTTATCTCGCGGCATGTGCCTTCCTGTCCGACACTGAGTGCGAGGCGCGGTTGCCGGAAGTTTGCCCATCCGGCGCGATCGAAGTGCTGTCCCGGCACGAAGAAAGCGGCAAGGTCCGGTACCTCGACTGCCAGGCGATTGGGGTCGCGAGCCCGGGCGATCTGACGCCGACCTGTGCGGATACTGCCGACGTCCAGCCAGTCACAGTGACCCTATTGAGCTGTAACTGACCGGCAGCCGCGCGCTTCCTTCTGCACCAATGTCCGTTTGCATGTTCCGCGTGGGCGAACAATAAGGAATAATCGGCGCCCGCCGGCCCTCGGCCACCCTGGTGCGACGGCGGGTTTCTCCCGCATATCCGCGCCGCCGCTCCCTGAACCATCCATACGACACCAGGATAACTCATGCGTGATTTGACCCAGGGTTCGATCCTTCGAACCATCATTGCCATGGCCGCACCCGTCGCCTTCGGCATGTTGTTCCAGACCCTGTACCTGCTCGTCGACCTCTATTTCGTGGCCGCTCTCGGTGACGCAGCCGTGGCCGCCGTTGGCGCGGCGGGCACGCTGTTGTTCATGGTGATGGCGATCACCCAGGTCCTGAACGTGAGTTCCGTGGCCTTGATGGCGCAAGCGGTGGGCCGCAAGGACCAGGCGCACACGAACCTCGTGTTCAACCAGTCGATGCTGCTGGCTGTCGTTTGCGCGGTCGTGACGCTTCTCGGCGGGCTTGCGCTGCGCGACGCCTTCATGTCCAGCATCGCCGCCGATGCCGCCGCGCGCGAGCAGGGCATTATCTTCATGACCTGGTTCATTCCCAGCCTGGCGCTGCAATTCCCGATGATGGGCATGGCCTCGGCCTTGCGCGCCACCGGCATCGTCAAGCCGGGCATGATGGTGCAGATGATCACGGTGTTGCTGAACACGATCCTTGCGCCGATGCTGATCGCGGGCTGGGGACCGGCACCCGCGCTCGGGGTACTGGGCGCCGGCCTTGCGAGCACGATTTCGTTGAGCGTCGGGATCCTGATGCTGCTGTTCTACTTCGTGAAGCTGGAAAAGTACGTGTCCTTCCAGCGTGCCCTGTGGACGCCGGACTTCGCCATCTGGAAAAAAATGTTCGGCATCGGCCTGCCCGCCGGCGGCGAGATGCTGCTGATGTTCGTCTACTTCGGCATGGTGTATCTGCTGATACAGGACTTTGGCGCCGCCTCGCAGGCAGGCTTCAGCATTGGTGGACGCATCATGCAATCTATCTTCATGCCGACGATGGCTGTGGCTTTCGCGCTCGGTCCGATCGTCGGCCAGAACTTCGGTGCCGGCCGCCACGATCGCGTACGTGAAGCCTGCAACAAGGGCATCCTGCTGAATACCATTGTCATGCTCGTCGTGACGATCCTGGTACACATCGATCCGACGTGGTTGGTCGAAGCCTTTACGGGCGAGCCGGAAGTCATCGCGGTAGGGGCGGGTTTCCTCTACATCGTGTCGTTCAACTTCATTTGCCAGGGCATCGTGTTTTCATGCTCCGGCGTGTTCCAGGGACTCGGCAATACGAAGCCGGCACTGCTCAGCTCGGCATTCCGTCTTGCGATCTTCATTCCGCTCGCGCTGCTGCTCGCGGCGCAGCCTGATTTCACGGAGAACCATATCTGGTACGCCTCGGTGCTCGCGGTGTTCTCCCAGGCCGGGCTCAGCTACTGGCTCGTGCAGCGCGAGCTGAGGCTCAAGCTCAAGCCGCCGCAGGCGGTGGAGATGCAGGTAGCCAGCAGCGGCGTCTTGAAGTAAGTGGCGCGCGCTTGCCTGGCGTGCATCACAACGGTGCTCGATTACATCCACGCCGGTCTCGACGACGCGGTTAGCGTGATGCGTTAAAGCGCAAGAATTGTCAGGCCGTCCAACAGGAGCTCCGAAACATGAAGGTGGAGATCGTCGACTTTCCCGAGACACTCGTCGCCGCGCTGGAGCATCGCGGCCCTGAACACCTGACATACGACACGACGAAGCAGTTCATCGCGTGGCGACAGGCACACGGTTATCCGCCCGGACGGGGTAAGACTTACGGGGTGCACTACACGGATCCGGTGACAACCTTGCCCGAGGATTATCGTCTCGACATCTGCCTGTCGGTCGACAGGCCCGTCGCCGAAAACCCGCAGGGCGTCGTCACCAAAG
>JBEGWB010000081.1:0-19599 GCA_041178065.1 Pseudomonadota bacterium
AAGCAGCGCTGCACGCGGGACCGGCGATCATCATCTCCTTCATCATCGCCGGTATCGGTTGCCTGTTCGCCGGGTTGTGCTACGCCGAGTTCTCGGCAATGGCGCCGGTGTCGGGAAGTGCATATACCTACACCTATGCGACGCTGGGCGAGTTTGCCGCATGGTTCATCGGATGGGACCTGCTGCTCGAATACATGTTCGCGGCCGGAACAGTCGCGGTGGGATGGTCGCGCTATTTCGGCGCCTTCCTCGAAATGATCGGAATCGTGCTGCCGCCGATGCTGACCTCGGCGCCCTTTGTAAGCCCTGATGGTATTGGCATCGAACTGACTGGCAACCTGCTCAACTTGCCCGCGGTGCTGGTTACCTTGCTCGTGACCTGGGTATGCGCGATCGGCATCAGCCAGTCATCGACCTTCAACACCTTCGTCGTGTTTCTGAAAGTCGCGATCATCATCGCGATCATCGTGTTCGGCGCCTTCTACATCAACATCGACAACTGGACGCCATTCATCCCGGAGAACACCGGCACCTGGGGCGAGTTCGGCTGGTCGGGCATCCTGCGCGCGTCCGGCGTGATCTTCTTCGCATACATCGGTTTCGACGCCGTCTCCACCGCCGCGCAGGAAACGCGCAAGCCATCTTTCGATTTGCCGTTCGGGCTGCTGATGGGCCTCGCGATCTGCACACTGCTGTACATCCTTATGTCGGCAACGCTGACGGGACTCTTGCCCTACACGCAGCTCAATGACGCAGCTCCGGTTGCGGTGGCGCTCGGTGCGCATGAAGGACTGAGCTGGCTGACCCCCTTCGTCGTGTTCGGTGCGCTGGCCGGCCTGACATCGGTGGTACTCGTGCTGATCCTCGGCCAGGCGCGCATCCTGCTGGCGATGGCGCGCGACGGTTTGCTGCCGCAGGCCTTCGGTTATGTGCATGGCAAATACCAGACGCCGTACTTCGCGACCTGGGTGACTGGCATTGTCGCCTCGCTGATGGCCGGACTGTTTCCGATCGGCATCCTGTCGGAGCTGGTGTCGATCGGCACGCTGGTGGCCTTCGTCATGGTTTGCGCCAGCGTACTGATCCTGCGCTACACGCGGCCTGAGTTGCCACGCCCCTTCCGCGTGCCGGCGCCGTGGTTCGTGTGCCTGGCCGGCGTGTTCTTCTGCAGCCTGATGGCGCTGTCGCTGCCGCTCGGAACCTGGGTGCGGCTGATTGTCTGGATGCTGATTGGCTGCGGCGTGTACTTCGGCTACAGCCGGCACCACAGCATCGCGCGCAAGCAAGCCGCCTGATTTCATACCTGTCCGGCAGCCTGGCGAAAGTGCCAGGCTGACCAGGACCACGTCAGCAATACCAGTCCCGTAATCCCGATACCGAGCGCCTGCGTGCCGAGTACCGGGCCATAGCGGTCGCTAAACATCCCTACGCACAGCGGACCCAGCGGCAGCGCGACGACATTGCTGACGAGTACCGATGTCGCGTGCGCAAGCGCGCGGCGCGGCGGGCCGGCGATCTGCTGGATCAGCGTCAGCACCGGTCCCGTATTCATGTGCATCAGCACCACGATCGGCACGTGCAGCGCGAGTGCCGCGTAGGGCGAGGCATTGAGGAACACCAGCGGCACGAAGGGCAGCGTGCCGAGCAAGGACCAGCAACACAGTCGCGCATAGCCGCTACCGTCGCCGGCGTGGCGATTCAGGCGTTCGGCGCACCAGCCCCCGGCAAGCGCGCCGCAGAGGCCGCCGCCGCCATACAGCAGCGCAAGCCACAGGCCGATCTGCGCGCCGCTGAAGCCGTGATGCCGGATGAAGTAGGACGCAATCCACACGCCCGAACCGGTGGCGCCGAGCGTGAACAGGCAGGCGCCGGCAACGACGTGCAGGTATATGCGGTTGCGCGCGAGGCTGCGCATGCAGTCCATGAAGCCGGGCGCTGCGTGCGCGACGGTCGGTCCGTCGAGAATGCCACGCTCCGGTTCACGCACCGTCAGCAGGATCAGCACACCCAGCACGATGCCGGGCAGGCCGACGACGAATAGCGCCGCGCGCCAGCCCCACCATTGGCTGACGAAACCGCCGACCGCATAGCCCACGAACACGCCGGCGGGGATCGCCGATGCAAGCAGCGAATAGGTACGGATACGTTGCTGCGGGGGGAAGTAGTCCGCGAGCAACGCGGTGCTCGGCGGATACGCGCCGGCTTCGCCGATGCCGACACCAATGCGGGCGAAGAAGAGTGTCGTGAAGCTCGAGGCCAGGCCGCACAGCGCCGTCATCAGGCTCCAGAGCGATATGGCGATGGCAATGATCGTGCGTCGGTTCCAGCGATCGGCGAGCCATGCGACAGGCAGCCCGAGCACGCCGTAAAACAGCGCAAACGCGAGGCCGCCGAGCAGCGCGAGCTCGGTGTCATTGAGCTGGAACTCCGCGCGGATTGGCTCCAGCAGCACCGCGAGGATCTGCATGTCGACGAAGCGCAACACGGCGACGCACCACAGCAGTGTCAGTACGTACCAGCGATAGCGAATGGATACAGTGGCGCGGGAAGCGGGCAGGGCCGTGACGCCGGGTGAAGCGGTGCTTGTGTTCATACAAGGTTCCTCCATGAGCCTTGTCTGCAGTGTAGTTCAGCCCGGGATTCCTGCCGGACTTTTTGTGGCGCGGCTCACAGGCTCGCAAGCGTGAACAGCAGCAGCGCGACGCCGCCCGCCGCGAGCGCATAGGGCAGCTGGGTGCGCACATGTATCAGGTGGTCGCAGTCGGAGGCGAGCGAGGCGAGAATCGTCGAATCGCTGATGGGCGAGCAGTGATCCCCGAACACGCCGCCGCCGAGAACCGCTGCAAGCAACAGCGGCGGCGGAAGGCCTGTCGTCAGCGCCAGTGGAATCGCCACCGGAATCAGGATGGCGAAAGTGCCCCACGAGGTACCGGTGGTGAAGGAAATGCCACAGGCACTGAGGAATATCACGGGCGCGATCAACCACAGCGGCAAGGCCCCGGAAATCATGCTGGCGAACAAGGTCCCGGTGCCAAGTTCCTGCAGGCTACTGCCGAACGCGAAAGCCAGCAGCAGCGTGGTGACGATCGGCAGCAGGTCCCCCATGCCAACGAAAGCGACCTTGACGAGCGCGGCGTGTGTATCGATCCGGTCGCGGCGCAGCAGCGCCCAGGTCAGCAGCAATGCAACGCACACGGAGTACAGCACCGACGCCGAACCGTTGCCGGCAATCAGGGCGCCGTCGCCGGTATAAAGCATGAAGCCGACGATGCCGAACACGAGCGTCGCCAGCGGTAGCAGGAAATAGCGCGCCTTGCCGTGCGTGTCGCCAGCGTCTTGTGCGGCGGCCGCCGGAAGGTCGCGCTCGTGCGCGCGCAGCGCGCCATGCACACGTCCGGTCCACGCGGTATAGAACAGCAGCGCCAGGATCGCCAGCGCGTAGAAGTTCAGCGGAATGCTGGCGATCAGCGTCGATACCGGATTGTCGATCCCGTAACCCTGCAGCAGGCCCAGCACGAAGGCGCCCCAGCCATTGAGCAGGATCAATACGCTAACCGGCGAGCAGGTCGTGTCGACAAAGAAGGCCAGCCGCGCGCGACTCATCCCGTGACGGTCGAACAGGCTCTGCGCGAAGGTGCCGACGGCAAGCGCGCTGAGATAGGTTTCAATGAATATGACGAGCCCGAGCAGGGCCGTCAGCATCGCGGCGGAGCGTGGGCTGCGCGCAAGTCCAGCCTTCAACAGGGCACGCACGAAGGCGGACACGCCATGCGCATGCCGCATCAGCGCCAGCAGCGCGCCAACTAGCGTGCTGAACAGCAGGATCTGCGCGTTGCTGGTGTTGGCGAATACCGCGGTGATACGGTCGAGGGTTGCGAGAAAGCCGCGCAGGGGATTGAAACCATGCAGCAGCACTTCGGCGGCAAAGATCGCCACGAGCAGCGCGAGGATCACTTCGCGCTTCCAGATCGCAAGCACGATCGCGAGCACGGGAGGGAGCAGGCTCAACCAGCTCATGGCCGGGGATTGTCGCGGGGCGCGGAGTACATCAGGCGAGCTTAGCAGGGACGCGCAAAGACGCCACTCACGCGATGATCACCTTCAGCAGCACGGTGCCGATTCCGCGGTTACGATAGTTCTGTGCAACCTGGATCATCCGCAGGCTGACGGTCGGGCAGTGGCGTGCGTCGAACAGGTTGAGCACGTGGTATTCGCGGCGCCGAAGGAGAGCACCTGCATTCAGTCTGCATTCTTGTTTTGTGATTTAAATATGTTTATTTAAAACAAAACGATATAATCGTGACTTAATGCAGAATAGTTAAAGTAAATTACTTAAAGTCATCTGTGAACATGGAAGCGCAACTGGCTCTGGTCGTGTGTGATCCGGGCTACATTTTCGACGTCACGGCGCTGGCCGCGCGCCTGCGTCTGCCGGTGGTCAGCGATACGGCGGCGGTACCGGGGTCCTGCACGCACCTGCTGTGGGTAACGGCCGCGGGCCTCGCGCTTGGCCCGCGCGACACGAAACCGGAGCTGGCCACGCGCGTCGATTTCCTCGACGGAACCCTGCAGTACCGCCTGCGCACCAGCGGCAAGCGCCAGGGTCTCGGCAAGGCCGTGGGCCTCGACAAGGCCGCGGGAATCCGCGTGCTCGATGCCACCGCGGGACTGGGCCGCGACTCTCTCGTGCTGGCGCACCTGGGCTGCGACGTCACCTTGCTGGAAAAATCGCCGCTTGTGCATGCGCTGCTCGAGGATGGCTTCGCCCGGGCGCGCCGCAATGCCGAGCCCGTGATGCTGGCGACGCTGGACCGCATGCAGCTTGTCGCTGGCGACAGCCGCGAGCGCTTCGCCGCCATCGCACAGGGTCTTGAGCCGCAACCGGATGTGATCTACCTCGATCCCATGTTCCCGCCACGCAGCAAGAGCGCCAGCGTCAAGAAAGACATCGCGCTGCTGCACACCTTGCTTGGAGCCGAAGAGGATTTCGCGAGCCTGCTGGCCGCGGCCTTACCCTGCGCGCGGCACCGCGTCGTGGTCAAGCGTCCGGGTAACAGGGTGGAAGAGGGTGCTCTGAAGCCGGCCTTTGTCGTGCCCGGCAAATCGGCGCACTTCGAGGTTTACGTCAACAGCAGCTTTTCGAGCATGCGCCGGTAGATTGCGCGCACGCGATCGAGTTCGGCCACTTCCACGCGTTCGTTGACCTTGTGGATGGTCGCGTTGACGGGTCCGAGTTCGACGACCTGCGCGCCAGTCGGCGCGATGAAGCGGCCATCGCTGGTGCCGCCGCTGGTCGAGAGTTCGGTATCAATGCCCATGAGGTCGCGAATGCTGGCGCGCGCCGCGGCCACGAGCCTGCCTTCGGGGGTCAGGAAGGGATTGCCGGACAGTTGCCACTCGATGCTGTAGCTCGCGGGAGGCGGTCCGCCCGCACTTACGCCAGCTGCGCCCAGCGATTCCGCGATGACCTGCTCGGTGCGCGCCTTTAGCCCTGCGGCCGTCAACTCGCTCGAGAAGCGCAAGTTGAACACCACTTCCATCTCGCCCGGAATGACGTTGTTTGCGCCGGTCCCGGCATTGATGTTCGAGATCTGGAAACTGGTGCGCGGAAAATACTGATTGCCCTGGTCCCACTCGAGCGCGCACAGCTGGGCCAATGCGGGCAAGAAGGCGTGGATCGGATTGCGCACCCGTTCTGGATAGGCCACGTGACCCTGCTGGCCTTTGATTTTCAGGACTCCGTTGAGTGACCCGCGGCGACCATTCTTGATCATGTCGCCGGTGCGCGTGACGCTCGAGGGCTCGCCGACGATGCACCAGTCGATTTTTTCGTTGCGCGCCTCGAGCGTTTCGATGACCCGGCGCGTGCCATCGACGGCAGTGCTCTCTTCATCGCTGGTGATGAGGAACGCGATCGACCCGCTGTGATCCGGATGCTCCGCAATGAACTCATGGCAGGCAACGACCATCGCCGCGATCGAGCCCTTCATGTCCGCCGCGCCGCGACCGTACAGGAAGCCGTCTTTTTCCGTCGGCGTGAACGGATCGCTGTTCCATTCGGCGCGGTTGCCGGCGGGGACGACGTCGGTGTGGCCCGCGAAGCAGAGCACCGGGCCCGTGGTGCCGCGCCGCGCCCAGAAATTATCGACGGCGCCAAAGCGCATGTTTTCGACATGGAAGCCGAGCGTGGCGAGTTCGCGCGCGAGCAGCTCCTGGCAACCGAGGTCGTCGGGGCTGATCGACGGACGCGCGATGAGCGCTTTGGCAAGTTCGAGCGTGGCGGTCATGGATGACCCTACTTTAGTTGTTTGCGTGCAGCGCGGTATTCAGTTTGATTTCGCCCTTGTTGGGCAGGCACTCGACGGCGCCGGTCTGCGAATTGCGGCGGAACAGCATGTTGCTGCCTCCGCTGAGTTCGCGCGCCTTGCAGACCTTGACGACCTTGCCCGCGCCATCGAACAGCGTGACCTTGGTGCCTGCCGTCACATAGAGGCCGGCTTCGATGGTGCACTGGTCGCCAAGCGGAATGCCGAGGCCGGCGTTGGCGCCGATCAGGCATTTCTGGCCGACGGAAATCACCGTGGCGTTGCCGCCCGACAGCGTGCCCAGAATGCTGCAGCCGCCACCGAGATCGCTGTGTGCGTGGACGAATACGCCGGCCGAAATGCGGCCTTCGACCATCGCCGGACCCTCGGTGCCGGCATTAAAGTTGACGAAGCCTTCGTGCATGATCGTCGTGCCTTCGCCGAGATAGGCGCCAAGCCGGACGCGCGCGGCATCGGCGATGCGCACGCCGGACGGCACGACGTAGTCGGTCATCTTCGGGAACTTGTCGACGGAGGTAACGTCGAGTACTTCGCCGTGGATGCGCGCCGCGAGCTGTTCGGCGGGAAGGTCGCTGATGGCAAGCGGGCCGCGCGAGGTCCATGCAACATTCGGCAACAGGCCGAACAGGCCTTCGAGGTTAAGGCCATGCGGCCTGACCAGGCGATGCGACAGCAGTTGCAGCTTCAGGTACACCTCCGGCACCGAGGCCGGCTTGCTGTCGCTCGCCAGCAGTGTCGCCACGACCGCACGCTTGCTGCCGGACAGTTGCGCCAGCAGCGCCTGCTGTTCCGGAAGCGACTGGCAGGCTTCGCCGAGCTTACGCAATTGCACCGGATCCAGCGTGTACGTGGCATTGCTGCCCGTCGCATGATCGAGAATTTGCGTGACCTGCGTTACCAGTGCCGCGGCGGGGTTGAGCAGCGGCCGCGGATAGCAGACTTCGAGCCAGTTGCCCTTGCTGTCCTGCGTGCCCGCGCCAAATGCCAGACTGAACATCGTGTCGTTTCCTGTGGTGAATTGTATGTGCGATAAATGTAGCGCGAATTATAGCAGGGCTGGCTTTATAGCAGGGCTCTGTAGTCAGCTTCGCTGAAACCCAGCACACGGCCTTTGCCGGTATCGAGCAGGGGGCGTTTGATGAGGGAAGGTTGGTCCTGCATCAGGCGAATCGCTTTTGCCTGCGTCAGTTCGCTGCGTTGATCGTCACTGAGCTTGCGCCAGGTCGTGCCTTTCTGGTTGAGCACCTTCTCGAAGCCGAACTGTGCACACCAGCTATTCAGCGTCGCGGCGTCGATTCCCTGCTTCCTGAAGTCATGAAACTGGTAGGCGACGCCATGCGTGTCGAGCCAGGTCCGCGCCTTCCTGACGCTGTCGCAGTTCGGGATGCCATATAGCGTCTTCATCAGGCGGCCTGTCCCGTACTGGTTTCAGCGTCAAGTCGTTCGCGGATGCGCGCCTGCAGCGTCGTGCCGAGTGCTGAGTCGAGCAGCTTGCGGTCCTGGCGATCGGTAATGAAGAACACGTCCTCGACATTTTCGCCCAGCGTCGTGATTTTCGCGTTGTGCAACTTGATGCCCATGTCGACGAAGATATGCGCGATCACGGCAAGCAAACCGGGTCGGTCAGGACACAGCACTTCGAGAATGCTGTAGGGCTTGTTGTCATTATTCGTCAGCATTGTCACGGTGTGGCGGTTGAAATGGCGCTGTTTACGTGTGGGCCCAGTATTCTTGTTGCCAGGCAGCGCCTGCGCGGCATCGGCATATTTGCGCAATACCTGCTGCATCTCGTCGAGGCGTGGCTTCGTCAGCGCCAGCGGCGTGCCGTCGGCTTCGAGCACCATGAAGGTCGTGACACACATGTTGCCATCCATGTTGTACATGCGCGCATCCTGGATGTTGAGGTTCAGGCGCTCGCAGGCGGTACTGAGGTTCGCGAACAGGAACGCGGAGTTTTGCGCCTTGACCATGATTTGCGTCGCGACCACCGAGCTGTGCGCGGTCACGTTGCGGATAGCGATCAGCGGCGCATCGGAGAAGCCGTGGCGCTCGAACTCCGCCGTCTGCCAGGCAATGTCTTCCGGTGACTCGCGCAGGAAGTAGTCCTCGTGGATGGAGTTCCACAGTTCGCTCAGGTCGGTACGCGTGTAGCCCTTGTCCTTCAGCAGGTTGAATACTTCCACTTGCGTATCGCGGGTGCGGCTGTCCTTGTCGACCGGCATTTCGAGGCCTTGCGTCAGTGCGCGCTTCGTCGACAGGTACAGTTTGCGTAGCAGCGAGGCGCGCCAGGTATTCCACAGGTTCGGATTGGTTCCGTTGATGTCGGCGACAGTGAGGTTGTACAGGTAGTCGAGATGCACCTGGTCGCCCATCTGCAGCGCGAAGGCCTTGACCACGTCGGGATCATGAATGTCTTCGCGCTGCGCGACGCCCGACATCACGAGATGCTTCTTCACCAGCCAGCCGACCAGCGTGGTGTCCCAGTTGCCGAGGTGATGGCGCTTGCAGAATGCTTCGGCATCCTTGATGCCAAGCATCGAGTGATCGCCGCCACGGCCCTTCGCGATGTCGTGATAGAGCCCGGCGATATACAGCAGCTCCGGCTTCGGCAGTTGCTTCATGATCTGCGAGGCGATCGGAAATTTCTCTTCGGCTTCGGGGTGCCGGAAGCGGCGCATGTTTTCCATGACCTGCAGCGTGTGGTCATCGACTGTGTAGATGTGAAACAGGTCATGCTGCATCTGGCCGACGATGCGGCCGAATTCCGGCAGGTAGGCCGACAGTACGCCGTAGTGTTTCATCTTGCGCAGCATGTTGACGATGCGATGGGGCGAGCGCAGCAGCTCCATGAACATCGAGGTGTTGCGCACATCGTTGCGGTACTTGTCGTCGATCAGGTGCAGGCTGTTGCGGATAAGGCGGATCGTTGCGGCGCGAATGCCCTCGATGGAGCGATCCTGCGCCATCAGCGTGAAGATCTCGATCAGCGCCATCGGCGTGTACTGGAACACGCGCGCATGCTTCGCTTCGATGTAGTCGTTGCGCACCTGGAAGCGGTTGTTGACCGAACGCACGCGCACCGGTTCATCCGGGCGCAGGATCTCTTCGTCGAACAGTTGCAGCAGTACGTCATTCAACTGGCGCAGCGTCAGTACGGCCTGGTAGTACTGCTTCATCAGTTTTTCGATGGCAAGGCTCGTGCTGTCGTTGGCGTAGCCGAACAGCTCGGCGAGGCGGCGCTGGTGTTCGAACAGCAGGCGGTCTTCGCGCCGGCCGTTGAGCATGTGCAGGCCCCAGCGCAGCTTCCACAGGAAGTTACGGCCCTTGATCAGGTCCTTGTACTCATTTTTTTGCAGGAACCCGCGCATCACGAGGTCCTTGAAGTCGCCGGCGCCGAAGTAATGCCGTGCAATCCAGCTGATAGTCTGGATATCGCGCAAGCCGCCGGGCGCGGCCTTGATGTTGGGTTCGAGCGAGTATTCGATGTCGTCGTGCTTGCGATGACGGTCCTGCTGCTCGGCCTTTTTCGCAGCGAAGAAGCGGCGCTGCTTCCACACATTCTTGTGCGTGAGTTTCGCCATGACCTGCTCGAGCAGCTCGGGATTGCCGTATACCGTGCGCGATTCGAGCAGCGCGGTAGCAACCGTGATGTCCTTTGCGGCTTCCTTCAGGTTTTCGCTGATCGAGCGCACGCTCTGGCCGACTTCGAGGTTGATGTCCCACAGGAACGTGAGAAACGCGACGATCTCGTCCTTGTAGCGATTCTGGTTGCCGCGCTTGAGCAGGATCTGGATGTCGATGTCGGAGTAGGGGTGCAGCTCGCCACGGCCGTAGCCGCCGACGGCGACCAGGCTGATGTCCTCGGCAGTGCTGAAACTGTAGCGGGACCAGGCTTCGGTCAGGATCTGGTCGACGAACCATGACAGGTCGCCGATGAGGATTTCGACTCTCTCACCGGCGCGAAAGCGTTCGTCGAGCTGCGCGCGCGCGTCCTTGATGCATTGCTTGAAGCTGGCGATGGGCGCGGGCCCCGACTGCAACTGGCGCGTGAATTCACGCTTATTGAACAGTGCCTGCCGTTTGGCGCCGGTGCGGGAATTTGAAGCGCGCTTCTGCGAGGCATTCATCAGGGTGCCTGCAGCCTCAAGCGGTCGGGAACGGGAAATTTTCTTCCTTGCGGCGCGTGAACACTTCACAACCGTGCGCCGTCACCGCCATGGTGTGTTCCCATTGGGCCGACAGGCGGCGGTCGCGCGTCGTTACAGTCCAGCCGTCGCTGCGCGACAGCTTGGTGTGGCGCGTGCCGGCGTTGATCATCGGTTCGATCGTGAAGGTCATGCCTTCGCGCAGCTGCATGCCCGTACCTTTCTGCCCGTAGTGCAGCACCTGCGGCTCCTCGTGGAAGATACGGCCGATGCCATGCCCGCAGTATTCGCGGACGACGGAATAGTGCTGCCCTTCGGCATGCTGCTGGATCACATACCCGATGTCGCCGAGATGGGTGCCGGGGCCGACCAGGGCCATGGCCTTGTAGAGGCACTCCTGCGTGATTTCGATGAGTTTCTGCGCGTGCGCGGGAATCTTGCCGACGCCGAACATCTTGCTGGTGTCCCCGTGGAAGCCGTCCTTGAGCACCGTGATGTCGATGTTGATGATGTCGCCTTCCTTCAGGATCTTGCCGTCGCTCGGAATGCCGTGGCAGATCACGTGGTTGACCGAGGTGCAGATGGACTTCGGAAAACCGTTGTAGTTCAACGGCGCGGGGATGGCCTTTTGGACATTGACTATATAGTCGTGGCAGATACGGTCGAGTTCGCCGGTGCTGATGCCCGGTTGCACGTGGGCGCCAATCATTTCGAGGACTTCGGCCGCGAGCCGGCCAGCCTCGCGCATATGGGCCATTTCTTGCGGGGTTTTGATCGTTACAGGCATGAATTCGTGGACTTCGTGGGAAAGGCTGAATTCTAGAGTATGCGCCAGGTCAAGTACATGCGATGGAACTCGAACTACCAACCTGGGCGGGCTTTATGATATAAAGCCGCCCGCTTTGGACCGACCCTGCAGAGGGTCCGAAAAAGCTTAACCGCAGGGCAACCTGCATTTACTTAATGTCGCACATACACCGGCGCTTTTCAGACCCCCAGTGCAACGCACTCAGGGCCTGGAGGCTCCTCGCACATCCGCCCGGGTGGCTTGAGTTCCCGATTTCATGGGGACGCAGGCTGGGCTGATGGGGTGTATGGAGGCTTAACCCAACAGGAAACCTACCATGACTGTCAGCATGAAAGACATGTTGCAGGCCGGCGTGCATTTCGGCCACCAGTGTCGCTACTGGAACCCCAAGATGGAAAAATTCATCTTCGGCGCTCGCAACAAGATCCATATCATCAACCTTGAACACACGCTGCCCGCTTTCAACCAGGCCCTTGGCCTGATCAAAGGCATGGCGGAACGCAAACAGAAAGTCCTGTTCGTCGGCACCAAGCGCGCCGCGAGCAAGATCGTCAAGGCCGAGGCTGCCCGTGCCGGCATGCCTTACGTCGACCAGCGCTGGCTGGGCGGCATGCTCACCAACTACAAAACGATCCGCGCCTCGATCCGTCGCCTGCGTGAACTGGAAACCCAGTCCGCTGACGGCACCTTCGAAAAACTGACGAAGAAAGAAGCGCTGATGCGTCGCCGCGCGCAGGAAAAACTCGAGAAGAGCATCGGCGGTATCAAGGACATGGGTGGTCTGCCCGACGCACTCTTCGTCATCGACGTCGACCATGAGCGCATTGCCATTTCCGAAGCCAACAAGCTCGGCATCCCGGTAATCGGCATCGTCGACACCAACAGCAATCCCGATGGCGTCGACCTCGTCATCCCCGGCAACGACGACGCCATCCGCGCCATCCAGCTCTATGTCGAAAGCGTGGCGAATGCCTGCGTTGAAGGCCAGGGCCGGGTTGGAATGGAAGCTGCGAGTGAAAAGGAAGAGTTCACCGAAGTCTCCGCAGAGGCTGAAGCAGGCGCCGACGGCGCTGAAGGCGAGGGCGGCAAAGCCCAGCCTAAAGCCAAGGCCAAGGTTCCGGCCAAGCCCAAGCCGAAGGTGCAGGTAAAAGCCGCAACCAAACCCAAGGCTGCGAAAGACGGGGAATAACCCGTACCTGATCGACAGAAAGGGGCCTCGCGCCCCTTTCTTTCAGGCCTTCAGGTATCAATGGCATTTCATGAAGGCGACTGGCATTGACGCTTGTCGCCCGCATATCTCGAACCAATCTACAGGAGCCGCGCTATGGCAGAAATCACCGCTTCCGCAGTCAAAGAATTGAGGGAAAGAACCGGCCTCGGGATGATGGAGTGCAAGAAGGCACTCGTCGAATCCAATGGCGACATCGACCTCGCGATCGAAAACCTGCGCAAGGCCGGCAGCATGAAGGCCGCCAAGAAAGCCGGCCGAACCGCCGCCGAAGGCGTGGTCATGACTAAGATTGCCGACGATGGCAGCTATGGCGTCATGGTCGAAGTGAACAGCGAAACCGACTTTGCCGCGCGTGAAGAAAACTTCGTCGCATTCGCCAGAAAAGTCCTCGCCAACGTATTTTCCAGCAAGTCTTCTGACATCTCCGCACTGATGGCTGCCGGCCTCGAAGCTGACCGCCTGGCACTCGTGCAGAAAATCGGCGAGAACATCTCCGTGCGTCGCGCGGTAGTCGTGGGCAACGACGGCTCCACCGTGGGCAGCTACGTCCACTCGAACAACAAGATCGCCGTGATCGTGGCGCTGCAGGGCGGCGACCAGGACCTGGCGCGCGATGTCGCAATGCATGTCGCGGCAACGAATCCGCTCGTCGTCAAACCCGAAGACGTGTCGGCTGACGTACTGGCGAAAGAAAGTGAAATCTATACCGCGCAGGCAGCGGAGAGCGGCAAGCCCGCCGACATCATCGAGAAGATGGTCAGCGGTCGTCTGCGCAAGTACATCGAGGAAGTCAGCCTCACCGAGCAGGCCTTCGTGAAAGATCCCGACATCAAGGTCGGCAAACTCGCGAAACAGGCGAATGCCTCGATCCTGTCGTTCGTGCGCTTCATGGTGGGTGAAGGGATCGAAAGGGAAGTCGTCGACTTTGCCGCCGAGGTTGCTGCAACCGCCGGACTGGGCAAGAATGACGACAAGAAGTAATCCAGTCTGAGTATCCCTGCGGGCGGCCAGGCGCGGCCAGGAAAGAGCAGAAGCCTATGACGACCAAGATCCGCAAGTACGACCGTATTTTATTGAAGTTGAGCGGCGAGGCGCTGACTGGCGCCGCCGACTTCGGTATCGATCCGAAAGTGCTCGACCGCATGGCGGTCGAAATTGGCCAGCTGGTCGAAATCGGTGTACAGGTTGGCCTCGTCATCGGCGGTGGCAACCTGTTCCGCGGCGCGGCGCTGCATGAAGCCGGCATGGAACGCGTCACCGGCGACCACATGGGTATGCTTGCCACCGTGATGAACGCGCTCGCGATGCGCGATGCGCTCGAACGCGCCGGCATTTCCACGCGCGTGATGTCCGCCATTCCGATGAGCGGTGTCGTCGAGCACTACGACCGCCGCACCGCGATCCGTCATTTGAAGGATGGCGATGTCGTCATCTTCTCCGCCGGCACCGGCAATCCATTTTTCACGACCGACTCCGCCGCATGTTTGCGCGGCATCGAAATCGATGCCGATCTCGTGCTGAAAGCGACGAAGGTCGACGGCGTGTATTCCGACGATCCGATCAAGAACCCGGCTGCAATCAAGTATGACGTGCTGAACTACGACGAAGTGCTCGACAAGAAGCTCGGTGTCATGGATCTCACGGCCATTTGCCTGAGCCGCGACCACAACATGCCGCTGCGGGTGTTCAACATGAACAAGGCAGGAGCGCTGTTCGCGATCCTGACCGGAAAAGAAGAAGGCACATTGATCGAAAAAGGCCCGAACTGATCCAGGCCCGGTTAATTGCTACATCCATTGAAAGGACAGCATCGAGCTGTAGAGGAGAGCAGATATGAGCAGTGCTTATCTCAAGGAAACCGAAGAGCGGATGAAGAAGACTCTCGTCAGTCTCGACGTCGCCTTCGCAAGGATCCGCACCGGCCGCGCGCACACCAGCATTCTCGACGGCGTGCAGGTCAACTATTACGGCTCGATGATGCCGATCAACCAGGTTGCCAACGTCAACGTGGAAGATGCCCGCACACTGTCGATCTCGCCCTGGGAAAAGAAGATGCTCCAGGAGATCGAGAAGGCGATCCAGAAATCGGATCTCGGTCTGAACCCATCCAACAATGGCGACACCATTCGCGTGCCAATGCCGATGCTCACCGAGCAGACGCGCAAGGAGTACACGAAGCAGGCCAAGGCCGAAGCCGAACACGCGCGCGTCGCCGTGCGCAACATACGACGTGATGCCAACACGTACTTCAAGGATCAGCTGAAGGAAAAGAAGATCAGCGAAGACGAAGAACGTCGCGCCGAACAGAATATCCAGAAGCTCACGGACAGCTACATCGAACACATCGACAAAAAGTTCGCGGAAAAAGAGACTGCACTGCTGGCCGTCTGATCGGCAGTATCCATTCCCAACTCCATCCAGTCCCGGCGGTACGACTTCATGGCGCAGCCACCTGATCCGACAGAGCAATGCGCTGTGCCGCTACCACCGGGTTCACTGCTTCCCCGTCATATCGCCATTATTATGGACGGCAACAACCGCTGGTTGAAACAGCGCGGCGGCTCCGGCCTTGCCGGACACCGCGCTGGCGCCGAGTCGGTGCGCAACGTCATCAAGCTGTGTGCCGAGAAGGGCATCGAGTGCCTGACATTGTTTGCGTTCAGCAGTGAGAACTGGCAACGGCCAACGCAGGAAGTCAGCGGCCTCATGTCTCTGTTCACGCGTTTCCTGCAGAACAAGGAGGTCGGCGAGTTGCATCGCAATGGCATCCGCCTGCGCTTCATCGGCAACCGCAGTCGGTTCTCGGCCGAATTGCAGATGCTGATGCGCAACGCGGAAGCCCTGACGCTTGCCAACAAGGGCCTGGTGGTAACGATCGCCGCGGACTATGGCGGGCGCTGGGACATGACCCAGGCCGCCAGACAGCTGGCGCTTCTGGTAAAGGCAGGGAAGCTCGAGCCCGAGTCGGTCGATGAAGCCGCGCTGCACAAATACACAGCGCTGTCGGATCTGCCGCCGCCGGATCTCTGCATCCGCACCGGTGGCGAATACCGGATCAGCAATTTCCTGCTATGGCAGTTCGCGTACACCGAACTGCATTTCACGCCGACCTTCTGGCCGGACTTCGGTTCAGACGAGCTCGACATGGCGCTCGCCGATTTCGCATCGCGACAGCGGCGTTACGGCAAGGTCAGCGAACAGATCGAACTCGAACAGCGCGGGGGCAGCCATGCTTAAGCAGCGGGTAATTACCGCAGTCATTCTGCTGGCAATCGTATTTGCCGTCATCCTGTGGCTGCCGCCGGGCGGCTTCCACGCCTTCGTGGCGCTATGTATCGCGATCGGCGCCTGGGAGTGGAGTCGCCTCGCGGGCTTGCAGGGTGTCCCGGCGCGCGCAGCCTATACGCTCGTGATGCTCGTCCTGATGTATGCCTTGCTGCAGGCTCCGCCGGCGTCGAGTTCCCTGCTGCTGAGGGCTGGCGCATTCTGGTGGCTGTTTGCGCTCGTGTTCATCTGCCTGTACCCGCGCATTACGGCGTTGTGGCATCGCACCGCGCGTTTATTGCCACTGGGCTTCATTGTGCTGCTGCCTGGCTGGATCGCGCTGGTGTTCCTGCGCAGCCTCGAACAATACGTGTTCCAGATACTGCTGCTGTTGTTGATCGTCGCCGCGGCGGACATCGGCGCCTACTTTTCCGGACGCGCCTTCGGCAAGCACAAGCTCGCGCCGCTGGTCAGTCCGAACAAGACCGTGGAAGGCTTCATCGGCGGGCAAGTCGCCGCATGCGCGGTTCTGTGGCTGGCGCTCGCAACGCCGCTGCTGGAGCTGACCTTTGCGGAAAGCATCATTGCGACACTCGCGACGCTCGTGCTCGCCTCGGCAAGCGTCGTCGGGGATTTGTTCGAAAGCATGTTGAAGCGCCAGGCTGGCGTCAAAGACAGCGGCACCTTGCTGCCGGGCCACGGTGGGGTCCTTGATCGAATCGACAGTCTCACCGCAGCATTGCCGATTTACAGCATATTGCTGCAGGCTGGCATCCTGTGACGCCGGCCATGCAAACACTGACAATCCTCGGCGCAACCGGCTCGATCGGGGTCAATACACTGCGCGTGCTTGCCGAGCATCCGCAGCGTTTTCGCGTCTTTGCGCTGTCAGCGCACAGCAACAAGGAATTGCTGTTGGCGCAGTGCCTCGAGCACAAGCCGCTGCGCGCGGTTACGGGTGACGCGCAAGCGGCGCGCTGGCTCGAACATGAATTGAAGCGCGCCGGGCTGAACACGGAAGTGAGCCACGGGCCCGATGCGCTCGTCGACATTGCCTCCGCGGCGGAAGTCACGACGGTGATGGCTGCGATTGTAGGTGGTGCTGGCCTGATGCCGACGCTCGCCGCGGCCCGCGCCGGCAAGAAGGTCCTGCTGGCCAACAAGGAGGCGCTCGTCATGGCCGGAGAACTGTTCATGTCCGCTGCCGAGAAAAGCGGCGCACGCGTGCTGCCGATCGACAGCGAACACAACGCCATCTTCCAATGCCTGCCAGTCAATGCCGACGGACGCTTCAGGCGCCAGGCAAATGACGGGTTTGCACGAATCGTGCTGACGGCTTCCGGCGGGCCTTTCAGGAACTGGACGGTCGAGCAGATGCATCAGGCAACCCCGGCGCAGGCTTGCAAGCATCCGAACTGGCGCATGGGCCAGAAAATTTCGGTGGACTCGGCGACGCTCGTCAACAAGGCGCTCGAGCTGATCGAAGCCAGCTATCTGTTCGCGACACCCGCGTCCGACATCGACATCCTGATCCACCCGCAGAGCATCGTGCACTCACTGGTGTATTACCGCGACGGTTCGGTGCTTGCGCAGCTGGGCAACCCGGACATGCGCACACCGATCGCGTACGGCCTGGCCTGGCCGGAACGCATCGAGTCGGGCGTGCCGCAGCTCGACCTTGCCCTCGCCGGCAAGCTGGAATTCCTGCAGCCGGACCCCGTGCGTTTTCCAGGTCTGCGGCTCGGAAGACAGGCCGCGGACGCGCGCGGCGCGGCGCCAATCGTGTTCAATGCGGCGAATGAAATTGCGGTTGCCGCCTTCCTGTCCGGTCAGCTCGGGTTCAGCCAGATACCTGTTATCATTGAACGAGTTATGCAGGCGCTGGATAGTGAGGCGCCGTCCGATCTCGACGCCGTACTCAGCATTGACGCGGAGAGCCGGGCGCTCGCGCGCCAGCTGACCGAAGCTCGAGTGGCCTCGTGATGCTTATGTCGGGAACTTTCCAGCGCCATGCCCGGATATTTGTTCCGGGCGGCATGGTCCAAGCAGGCACGGTCGTTTTGACGTGAAAGCAGAATATTGCTGAAGGCTTCGCGGATCAGGATGCATGGCATTCAGGAATTGCAGGCCCTCCACGCCTGAAAGAACATCGATCAGCAACCGGGCAAACAGCTTTCGAGAAATTTAATGGGTAGCACGCTCGTCGACATCATTTATAGCATTGCCGCCATGCTGGTCACGCTGGGTATCCTCGTGACTATCCATGAGTACGGCCATTTCAGTATCGCGCGCTGGTGCGGTGTGAAGGTCGAGCGGTTCTCGGTGGGTTTCGGCAAACCGCTGCTGCGCTGGCGCGGCAAGCCGTTGCCGGGCGAGACGCGAGACGAAGCGACTGAGTATGTCATCGGTGCCTTGCCGCTCGGTGGATACGTCAAGATGCTCGGCGAGCAGGATGACGTTGCACCCGAACAGCGCGCCCACGCCTTCAACCATAAGCCGCTGTTAAAACGCGCCGCAATCGTTGCCGCCGGACCCATTGCCAACTTCCTGCTGGCCATCGTCGTGTACTGGCTGATGTTCATGGTCGGCGTCAACGGCATTGCGCCGGTCATTGGTCGCGTCGACGACGCGAGCCCGGCGGCGCTTGCTGGCTTGCAGGCTGGCGATGAAATTCTCGCCGTCGATGGTGATTCCACCGAAACCTGGCAGGCGGTGCAGGAACGATTGCTCGACCGCCTCGGGGAAAGCGGCGACCTTGATTTGCAGGTGCGTTCTGCCAATGGCGCACCACGCACCCTCACCGTCGTGCTCGACCGCTGGCTCGCGGGCAGCGCGGAGCCGAACCTGCTGGGTGCGCTCGGTCTGACGCCGTTCACCCAGGTACTGCCGGCGCGCCTCGGCGACGTGCTGCCCGAGGGCAGGGCAAGGGCAGCTGGCTTGCAGGCAGGTGACCTCATCGTCAGCGCCGACGGCGTGGCTATTCGTGACTGGTCGCACTGGCTCGAAGTGATCCAGGCCAGTCCTGAAAAGGACATCCGTGTTGTCGCGCTGCGCGACGGAGCCACGGTCGACATGATGTTGACGCCGGCCGTCAGAACCAGCGGAACCGGCGAGCCTGAACTCAACAGCAGCGGCGGGACGCAGGGCTATATCGGTGCGCAGGTCAGCGTGCCGACCTTGCCGGACGCGATTGTCCGCAACGTCCGTTACTCGCCTTTTGCGGCGTTCCCGCAGGCGGTATCCGAAACCTGGGAAAAGACACTGTTTATCCTTGAAACCATCCCGAAAATGATCACGGGCCTGATCTCGGCCAGCAATATCAGCGGGCCAATTACGATTGCGCAGGTTGCCGGCGAGACGGCCAGCTATGGAATCGAATACTATCTCGACTTTTTGGCGAAGCTCAGCATCAGCCTTGGCGTGTTGAACCTCTTGCCTATTCCTGTGCTCGATGGTGGCCACCTGTTTTACTACGCCATCGAAGCGATCATCCGTCGCCCGATTCCGCGCCGGATCCAGGAGTGGGGCATGCAGTTCGGCGTCCTGCTCGTTGCTGGCATCATGTTTCTTGCACTCTACAACGATGTGAATCGTCTGTTCTAAGGCCTGCCGTTACCCAATGATCCCGAAGTCCTTATCACGTTCCATTTCTTCCGTTTGCGCGCTTGCGCTGCTGGGTCTGCCTGCTGCCTCGATACAGGCGCAGACCATTACCGTTGCAGACATCCGTCTCGAAGGTCTGCAGCGCGTGGCCGCCAGCAGCGTATTTGGCCTGCTGAACGTGCGCGTTGGCGACCAGATCGATCAGCAGGACATTTCCAACAT
>JBEGWB010000082.1:0-8829 GCA_041178065.1 Pseudomonadota bacterium
GTGATCCGATCCGGTTTGCCCAAGGCTGAAATCCGAACCCGTTGCAAAGCCCACGCCCTGCAATGGGCGGCCGAGATCGACGGCGGCAAACTGAGCCGAGATGTCGTGCCGCAGAAGATCGTCAATTTCCTCGCCAGCACCATCATGGGCGAGGTCAATCGCGATAGCCGGCCAATCCACCGCGCCACCGGGTATCCCGCCCCAACGCCTAAGCGTGGCGTCATGGACGTGATCCGGGAAGCGCAAGCCCGTGAGGCCGCTGCATGACTTCGATTGAGATTGCAATCGCCAGGCTGACCGCCGTATTCGGCGAGCCTAAAACCACGGACCCCGAGACCTACGTTGAAGAATTCCGCAAGGCACTGGCCGGCGTCGAAGGCCGGCTGGTTGAAAAGGCGGTTGATCGCTGGATGAAACGCGAAACGCCCTACTGGCCACGTCCGGGAGAGCTTCGCGCCGAAGTCGAACACGCCGCCTCGGAAATCTATGGCAACCGCCCTGCCGAACACAAACCCATCGAAGCCAGGTCGGTATCGCCGGAACAGAAAGCCCGCATCGCGGCGTTGGTTCGTGAAGCTGTCGAATCCATCAGCACGACGGCGCCGCCACTGCCGCAAGCCAAGAAACCCCAATGGGAACGCGGCCAGCGCCACGCCTTCGAGGATATGCAGCGCACCAGCCCGAACCGACTGCACCGGGCGAAGTGACATTAAGAGACGTAAGGGAGAGAGCCAATGAAACGGGAAGTAGACAAAATCATTACTGCAATAGGAAAGCTGAAATTTGACGACTTAGATGAAACAATCGATGCATTGAATGCAATGCGTGAGGCATTGAACGCCATCAGCCCATTCGCAAAAGAGCCAGTGGATTTTGTGCGCTGGGTCAAGGCCGAACAGGTGCACGCAAATGACTACAATCCTAATAGCGTTGCGCCGCCGGAAATGGAGTTGCTGCGCTTATCAATCATGGAGGATGGATACACGCAGCCGATCGTGACCAACCTTGAGGGCGAAGACCGAATTGTTGTTGATGGGTTTCATAGAAACCGCGTCGGCCGCGAATGCGATGAAGTAAGAAGCCGGATCAATGGGTATTTGCCCGTCGTTCAAATTAGAGCGACGCAAGTCGACAAAGAACACCGCATGGCGTCCACGATCCGGCACAACCGCGCACGCGGCAAGCATCAAGTGGAAGCAATGACTGCGATCGTCCTGGACTTGAAGCGTCGCAATTGGAGCGAAACCAAGATCGGGAAGCAGTTGGGCATGGACCAAGACGAGGTTTTGAGATTGGCCCAGATCGGTGGATTGGCGGATGCGTTCGCCGATCGTGAATTCTCGGCGGCGTGGGAACCGTCAGGCGTCATCAACGAGGATGATGCGTTGAACGTGGAGGATGAAAATGTCTGAGAGAGTTTTTCATCACTACGAAAAGCTAGAGGAATTTCACGCTGGCATGTGGAAGATCGTCACGGGAGCGAAACGCAAGGAACACGTGGCTAACGCTGCCGATCTAATGCGTGATCCAGTTGCATTTAGAGAGAATATGGAGCGTGCGTTGGTGGAATGGCCGGTTTCATGCGAAGCCAATTTAACGGCCGAAAGCGTCAATCGGATCGCGTGGTTAGGTCATGCCGGATGTTGCATTGGCACGGGGTCTCCGGAAGAAGCGACGCGGTGCGCTTGGCATACGTTGGATCGTGGCGAGCAGGACGCAGCAAATGAGGCTGCGGCTCAAGTGTTGGAATTGTATTTGCGCCAGCGCCGGCGGCTCACTCAATCTCCGGATCTGTTCGACGAGGTGCACTCATGACACCGACCAAGAGGCCGTTGCCCATAAACGTTTTGGAAGCAGCACGGGAGCGCATTGCGTTCACCTTCGACAATTTCGAGCGCATCTACCTTTCGTTCAGCGCTGGCAAAGATAGCACCGTCATGCTGCATCTCGTCATGGACGAAGCAATCAAACGGAATCGCAAGATCGGCTTGCTGCTGGTTGATCTTGAGGCGCAATACGCATTGACCATGAATTTCGCGCTCGCGTGCTTTGAACGATACAAAGATCACATCGAGCCCTATTGGTGCGCATTGCCGTTGGCGCTCCGCAATGCAGTGTCCGTGTATGAGCCTAAATGGTTGTCGTGGGACCCGGAGCGAAAAGACGCATGGGTCAGAACACCACCGGAATTGGCCATAACCGATCATTCTGCATTCGACTGGTTCCATCAAGGTATGGAATTTGAAGAGTTCGTTCCACTGTTTGGCGAGTGGTACGCGCAAGGCAAGTCGTGCGCGTGCTTTGTTGGCATTCGCTCGGATGAGAGCCTGAACCGTTTCAGGACTATCTGCCAATCCAAGAAAACTACATTCAAGAGCAAGCGATGGACGTCACTCGTCACCGAAAACGTATTTAACGCATACCCGATTTACGATTGGCGAACCGAGGACATTTGGACGTATCACGCCAAGAACCCTGATCGACCCTACAATCACTTGTACGACCTGATGCACAAGGCTGGATTAAAGCTGTCTCAGATGCGGATTTGTCAGCCCTACGGCGACGATCAACGTCGAGGCCTTTGGATGTTCCACCTGATAGAGCCGGAAACTTGGGTAAAGGTTGTGGCCCGTGTCAACGGAGCCAACGGCGGTGCGTTGTACGTTCAGGAGTGGGGCAACATCAACGGCTATCGCGGCGTGACGAAGCCACCGCAACACACGTGGAAATCGTTCGCAAAACTGCTGATCGATAGCATGCCTCCGAAGTCGCAAGAGCATTACCGCAATAAGGTCGTTCTGTTCGAAAAATGGTGGATGGAGCGAGGATACGAAAACGGCATCCCGGATGAAGCTGCTTATGAAATGGAAGCAGCTCGCAAAGCGCCAAGCTGGCGGCGGGTTTGCAAGAGCCTCCTGCGCAATGACTATTGGGGCAAAGGCATGGGGTTCTCACAACATAAATCGGATGCGTACGAAAAGTATCTTGCCCTCATGCGACGGCGGAAGCAGGCGTGGGGAGTGTCGGAAACTCAACTTGGGTTTGTGGGGGTTTAGCCAATGACGAACTCCGACCTTCGCCAGCGCGCCGAACAGATCGAGCGCCTAACGGCTGAAATCGACGAACTCAAGCTGGCACTAGCTGAGGCTTACGACGACGCCGCCGGCGAGGGCTATTCCAAGTCCGCACTTCGCAAGGCGATCAAGGTGCATTCCATGGCCGCCGACAAGCGCGCGAAGCATGACCAAGAGCAGGGCGACCTGGAAATCTACCTTGCCGAGCTTGACGGGCGCACGATGCAGGAGGCCGCAGAATGACCGACGCTTTGAGATGGCTCGCTCTCGCTGCTGCTGCCCTGGCTGTGCTGATGCTGGTTGCAATCATGTGGCCAGCTCATGCGGATGAGACGCGGTATAGCTCGGAAGGCTACTGGAACCGGACCTACCACGATTACGTTCGGGAGCGCACAGCCGAGCGTCACCGCCCGCACCGTGTCCGCCCGCAGGTGAAAGCATGGCGCCAGCACCACCACCACAAGCCGGCGCCGCCAACGCCTCCGCCGCCGCCAAGCAACCACATGGCGCAATGCCTCGGGGAGATCAGGGCGCACGGGACACCGCACGTCACCGAAGCCGCGGCGATGGACAGCGCCAAGCGTCATTGGCAGGCGATTAGCCGCTACGACCACGGCGAAAAATATATGTCCATCGACACCGCCCGGCACGTCAAATTCCGCTGCGCCCGCGCCGAGACCAACGAAACCGCGGCCGGCCGCATGGCCGAAGCGATCAGCGGTGAGGCATGGCGGATGCGGTGCGAAGTCGTCGCGCATCCGTGCCGAAGCGAACTGAAGGAAGCCCCGTGAGCCGCTACGCCCATCACGTCCACACCTGCCTCGGCTGCGCTCAAGAATTCCAAGGCGCATGGAATGCCAAGCGATGCGGGCCTTGTGCCTTCGACGCCGAAACAATCCGCAAGCGTAACTCTGCAAGGAAATCACATGCCAACGAAAAGTCTCGGAAAGTCCGTGAAGCTCAAGACCGACGCCAGCGGCAAGACCAAAATCGAGCGCGTCCATGCGTATGACGCCAGCAAGAAGATACGCATCGCCAAAAGCAAGAAGGTGAGGGTCAAGCGCCCATGAACACTCACTGCAAAATCGGCCGCATAACTCCAACAGAGCGCGGGCTTCGCTGCCCGGAGTTCATGAACTGGATGTTCTTGCGCCCGCTCAAGTGGCCCGACGACTGGACTATGGGCCGTTTCATGAGGATCAATTGATGAGCTGGACTATTCTGCTCTCGGCCCCGTCGATGGAATTCAAGATTAGGGACACGCTCACGCTTGGCGGGACGCCGGCATATGTCCCGGTGGAGTTCCGGTCGGTTAAATGCCGAAAACCCGTCCCGATCGCCCCTGGTTATGTCTTCGCAGAGACGCATGATTGGGGTGGGCTGCGATGTGTCGAAGGACTGCGGTCACGCCCCATACTTTTAATCATGGGCCGCGTTGCAACACTGACACAAGAGGAGGTAAACGCCATTGAGGCGCTGTCAAAGCCCATTAGCAGCCTGCGAAGCGATACCGGAACCCGCTACAAGCCCGGCGACTTGATCGCCATCAAGCGGGGCGCGCTGGTAACGCTGAACGCTCTCGTGACAAGGATCACAAAGGACGGCAAGCCCATCGCGATTGTGGAGATGCTCGGGAAGCAGCATGAAATCGTTGTGACTGAGGACATGGTGGCGTGAGAAACCCCGGTCCCATCTCTGGAACCGGGGTGAAACCGTGTGGAACTCACGCCGCCTTGATACGCCGCCATGCCGTAGTTTTGGGTGTGCCCCGGAACTGACGCTGAACCTCGGGGATTTGCGGGTCGCGGTTGTGGAACCGGCGGAACTCCCGGACCCAATCAATCACGTCGTCGTCGCGCTTACGGGGTGGAACCGGCGGAACCGGGTGGTTTGAATTCGCTGGAACTGGAACTGGAACCGCGCGGCAATGCTGGAACCCAAACCCAAACGCGACAATGGCCGCCAGCTCAAGCAGCAGCGAGAACGCAAACGGCTCAAGCACCGCCGCCGCCGCTTCCACCTTGGCCGCGTCGAACCCGAAAATCGCCGCCGCTTCACCGAACGCGCGCGCCTTGGGACGTGCAACACGGACGCCGCCCATGCGAGCAAGATCCGCTTCCATTTGCCTGACCGTGGCGTCATGCCCTTTGACGGCGCCGTCATAGACGGAAACCGTCGCTTGTACGCCAGCGCACTTGGAACCCTTGCCCGTGCCGCATTCCGCCAGCAGTCGAGATTGAGCACCCTTGAGCATGTCGGCGGCAAGATCACGTTCCCGCCGCTTGCCCACGATCGCCGCCTGTTGAGCCGCCACGGCTGCGTTGTGAGCTTCCACGGCCGATGCTTTATCCGACCCGGATGCCTTCTGCGATCCGACGGACGAATACACAGTGAGCACCGTCCCGACAGCAAACACCGCCGCAAACCCAAGAGCCGACACCGGCTTGCGCGACCGTGCGGCAGTGCCAAGCAGATGGCCCGCCGCAATCGTGATGGCGACCACGACGGGCAATAGCCCATGATCGAGGCGCCATTGACCCGATGAGATCGGATCGTGCAAAAGGATTGCCAGCGCCCCGCCGGAAGCAGCAAGGCCCGTGGCAATTGCTAAAGGTGATCGTATAATTCCCATAGTCGTCACTCCTGTCGTGTCAGGGTTGATGATGAGGGCCGGGGAGGTGCTTCCAACACCGTCTCGGCCCGCCTGCTGCTCATGGGTAAAGGAAAACAAGTTTCTTATCTGGCTTGATGCGGCCGGCTTTCTTCAATGCTTTGAAGAGATCTTGCCGAACTTGATAGTCGTGCTTCCCGAACAAATCGGCGACAAGACATGCGGTGACGGAACAAGGGTCTTCGCTGTCGACCCATTCGGTGTCGTCGTTGTCGACCATCCACTGTATTGCTTGCTTGTAGTTCGCCATGGTCGTCCCTCCCGTTAGTTGAAATGGACGCCCCGAAAGGCGCCCGGCTGCTGCTCACGCTTTCGTATTTTCGGCGGCCATGAAGGCGGCGCCATGCCGCATCACGTCCGGCACCGGCTGAATGACTGTGTAAGGTTCCAGCGCCTTGCGCGCGATGCTGTCCCGCTGGGCTGGCGTCACCTTGACCACCGTGGATTCCTTTTGCTTCGGGTAAACCGACGTTTCGGCGATGCCGGTCAAATACCAGTCCTTCGAACCGCGCTCGATCGTGATGGCAGTGCTTTTCGCGGCGTACTTGTAGGCGCTTGCCCATGGGCCGGCCGGCTTAATGACGGCGACCACGCCAGCCCGCTCGGCCTTGGGCAGTTGGCTATGCTCAAGCATCTTTTCGACGGCCTCGGCATAGTCTGCGACCGCGTTGAACGATGAAATCGTGAATGAGTTAGCCTTGCCGTTGACCGTGGCGAGTGCGTCGAAAATCTTGGTGGCGTTGTCGGTGCTGATCTTGAGTTTCATTCTCGTCTCTCCCTTGGTTGATGATTGAATATAGCCATACGTCATTACGTTGTCAATACGTCAATGTGGGTTGTGGATAAGTATTGTGTATTGACGCAATGAAGCGGCGCGGCTATCCTTCCCGCCATGACCAAGCCCGAGCAAAAAATGTTTTCCATGCGCACCGACGGCCCAGACGGGTGCGAGTTCCTGCAAATTCTCGACGACCTGCGTGAACAGCAGCGCCCAAGGCTAAGCCGAACGGACATGCTCAAGAAACTGGTGTTTGACGCTGGCAAGCGAGCCAAGGGGAGGGCGGAATGAAAAGGCAAGGCCATGTCTATTTGTTGAGCTGCGGCGAGCATGTGAAGATTGGCAAAGCCGAGCGGCCGTGGCGTCGGCTTGAAGAGTTGCGGAGGCGCAGCGCGCCGGTCCGGCCAGTCATGCTTTATTGCACGGACCTTCTACCGGAGCCGACCCTTGTGGAGTCGAGAGCGCACCAATTGCTTGCCGACCGCCGACTTGACGGAGAGTGGTTCAGCATCGATCCCGACGAAGCGCAAGCGGCTATCAAACAGGCCGTGAGAGACGTAAGAGGCGGATGGAAGTTTCCATCGCTATCAGTCCGAAGAGGGCGCGCAAGCCATCGAGCCGCGCTTGAGTGTGCCGTACAGACACCGCCGAAGGATTGGCAGGCAAGGTGGCGCGCATAACGCAATAACCCCCTTGATTCTCCCCGCAAATCATTCTAGACGGGACAGATAGGACGAGCGACCTTGTTCAGCTGCGTACCGATCACCCCATGGCGCTGTGTATTCCGGGCTGACCGTCGCCCCTGCGGAAATCGATTTCCGCCAAAGCCAGAAAAGTGCCCAAAATCAGAATGAAGCAAGTCGACGATGCCCTCGGGCTCGTTCACGCATGGACACGCCGCATCGGCCTCATCGCATTGGCCATTATCGCCCTGATGATGGTCCTTAAGGCGTTGGGCGTCCCGATCACATGGCGCACGCCCGCGCTGGATCAGTCGTCCGGCATCGCTCTAGCGGCTCTAGCCTATGTCCTGCACAGATGAGCGAGCGCCAATCCGACGAGGCTGAATTAGCCCTGCTTAAGTTCGTGCTGTTCTGCAAATCTCTTGGCCTGTCACAGACACAAATGATGACCGTCGCCATGGTCAAGATGCCTGCCATGTATGCCGGCGCGTATGAGCCCGATGCCCTCGTGCACTAGGAGCGCGCACCCAATGGACGACCATCTAGCCCCATTCCGCCGATATTTCAGGATCGCAGCCGTTGGCACCACGATTGCCTCGGCCATCCTGACCGCTATTTTCGCGTGGCATCAAGGCTCTAGCTGGCTGGTATCAATCCCGCTGGTGCTTGGCCTAGTCATGTTCAGCATCGCCAGCGACTACGTGCTCCTATTCATTTCGGATGCATGGAAGTCGCGCCGATACATCTTTTGCACGTTCGTCGCTCTCGGCGGCCTTGTGGTGTTTACGATCAACCTCGTGAGCAACGTGGGAAGCGTCGGCTGGCAGCGTGAAAGCGTCGTATCCGCCGCCAAGGTCCAGAACACCCGCCACGACGACGGCCGAGACACCGTGACCGACTTCGCCAAGCGTGCGGCCAGCTTCGAGGATCGCGCCAAACAGCTCGATCAAGAGATGGCAGCGCTTGTGACTAGCAAGGTCGCCGGCTGGACGGTGGCGACGCGCCCCGCATCACCCGAGGAACTGGATGGTCAGATCGCTGCCAAGCAACTTGAAGTGGATAACGAGGCCAAGCGCAAAGGATGTGGCGCGAAGTGCGAAGCCCGCACGAACGAACTCGCCCACCTAAAAGCGCTTCGGGCCAAAGCTGTCGAGATCGCCAAGAATAACGAGATGCACGCCGCCGCCCTGCAAGGGCTGGCCAATGCCCGCAACGCATCGTCCACACAGACCCGAGCCGTAGCGGCGCCCGCATCGCAAGCCATGTTCTTCGCCAGCCTGTTCAATGCATCGCTTGATCCGACCGAAGCCTCCCAAACTTGGACCGATCGCGGAATTGCGACATGGCTCGCATTGGGCCTCTGTATCGCCCCCATGCTATTCGGCATGCTCGGCTGGCGCTCAGACGACATCCCCAACCATCCCACCCACCACATTGCAGGGAATAGCTACCCCGCACCACGTCCAGCACAGGACGGCCCGGCAACTGCCCCGCAATCAAACCCCACGACCCTCGTCATCCGTGATGAAGTCATTCGTAAGTGGGCACAGCGCGAAGACGTCAAGGGCATGCTTAAGGCCGCGTGACCTGTTTTGAATAATTGAATGGCTTTCATAGGAAATC
>JBEGWB010000083.1:0-5638 GCA_041178065.1 Pseudomonadota bacterium
AAGTACAAGCGAGTCCATAACCGCAGAAATTGTCTTCCTGCATAAATAGGCTCTGACCCCATTTAGCTCTGCTGCCGCCACACAAGGGTGACACCCGCGGAACTAGCAGCTGGTTCTGCCCGAGGGTCGGGGCTGTGCTGCGTCTGGGGCGATCTCGCGGCAGACGCACGCTCCGCGCCGCCCCAGAGGCAGCACAGCGCCGACACCAGCAGCAACTCAACTCCCGGGCTGTGCACGACACTGGGCCACAGAACCTACGCGATTGGGTACGCCGCAAGCGCGTATTTTCCCTACCCCGGCGTCGGGTTTGCCCCGGTGGCTTCAGCGGAACGGCCCCGGTATATCTGTACCCTCAGAAACCACTCGCAGTTTTTACGACGGGGCGCTTCGGATCATGTTGAGAAAACTCGCCAAAGCCGGCTTTGCCGCTGGCATGCACAGGACAGGTTTCGACCGCATGCTTGCCGCTGGCAAGGGCACAGACCAGCTGCCACTGGTACTCAGCTACCACCGCGTAGTCGAAAACTTTGAACGCAGCGCCGCGAATTCCATTTCACCGATGCTCGTCAGCACCGGTACCTTTGAAAAGCAACTCGACTTTATCGGCCAGCGTTACGAATTCGTCCCACTCGACGAACTCGCCCAGGCATTCGAAGCCGGACGCACGCCCGGCAAGAACCGCAAGCCGCTTGCGGCCGTGACTTTTGACGACGGCTATGGCGACACCTACTACCACGCCTACCCGATACTCAAACGCAAAGGCATTCCGCTAGCCGTGTTCGTCGTGACCGACCTCGTCGGATCCACCGGCATGCAGGTACACGACGAACTGCACCTCATGCTGAGGTCGGCACTCACGCAGTGGGCGCGGCCTTCGCAGCAAGTGGCGGAACTGCTGGAACAGGCGGGCGTTGCGCCGACGATCAAAACGCTGCTGTGCGATCAGGTGCTCGATCCCTTCCGCTTCACGCGCCTGTGTCTCGAACTGCTGCCGAACGCGCAGACCACGCGCCTGGCTGAACTGCTGCGCAACAACGTCAGTCCACCCTCCGACACCTTGCATGAATTCCATTCTGTCAGCTGGGAAATGCTGCAGCACATGGTGAAGCATGGCGTCACCGTCGGGTCGCATACGAAGTCGCACAAGCTACTGGTCAATGAAACCTTCCCGACGATCCTCGACGAGATCAAGGGCTCCCGCATCGAACTCGAACAGCGGCTTGGCAAAAAGATACGCCATTTCGCCTATCCCGACGGGCGCTTCAATACCGACGCGCTGCATGCCGTCGCCGCGGCCGGTTATCGCTACGCGTATACGACCTGCATGCACCGCGACAGCCAGCAACCGATGCTGACGATTCCCCGGCGCGTACTGTGGGAGCACTCCTGTGTCGACGGATTCGGCAGGTTTTCGCCTTCAATCCTCAGCTGCCAGCTCAACGGCATCTTCGATCCAGCGACGAAATGCCAGCAGCGTCACTGGGAATCCGCTTCAGTATCGCCGGTTCAGTAGGAGCGCATCATGCTGGCCCAACGCAAACCATCGCCGGACCTCCGCAGGCCCTCTTCCGGAAAAGACGACGTAACTGGACTCTTGAGAAATGTGAACAGCGCTGCCGGCAACCAGCTTCTGGTTGACCGCACGCACTGGTATGCCGCGAGCAACAGTGAAGTGCAGCGTCTGCTCGATGCGCCGCTGACCGTTGAATGGGAAGCACTGTCCAGACGCAGCGCCGCGCTGCTGTTCCTGCGCCCGCAGTGGGTCATCGCATGGTGGCGGGCCTTCGCCGAGGACGGCGACAAGCTCGCGCTGTGGTACGTGCGCAGCAACGGCCGCCTGTCAGGCATCCTGCCGATGATGCTGCGGCGCGGCAAGCTCAGGTCAGCAATGAATTACCACACACCATCGTCAGGCATACTCGCCGAGAACGATGCATCCGCGCAGGCGCTGGTGCATGCGGTTCTTGTTGATGGCGACGCCAGTGAAGTCGTGCTTGCCGGACTCGATTCAACCGGGCCCGATCCCGGCGTGTGCCGCAGTGCCGCGCTCGCCGCGGGACAGCGTGTGCTGGTGCTGCCACACGAGCGCGCCTGCTATATCGATACGCGCGATGGCTGGAACGCCTACAGCAAGAAACTCGGCAAGGAATTCCGCGCGGAGATCCGCCGTTACCGTCGCCGGCTTGAAGAACGTGGCGCGGTGACCTTTGAGATCAACAAGGGCGAGCAGAATCTGCCAGCGCTACTCGACACGGCCTTCGCCATCGAAGCCGCCGGCTGGAAACAGCGCAGCGGCACGGCAATCCGCTCCGAGCCGCGCGTCGAACGCTTTTACGCCGAGATCGCGCGCTGGGCCGCCGCCGAAGACATGCTGCGACTGTGCTTTTTGCGCGTCGACGGCATTCCCGTCGCCATGCTGCTGGCACTCGAATACCGCGGCAAATGGCATCTGCTGAAAACCGGCTACGACGAGCAGTACCACCGCTCATCGCCAGGCACCCTGCTGCTGCACGACATCATCCAGCACTGCTACGACCACGACATCGCGCGCATCGAACTGCATGGCGATGCCCAGGTGCACAAGCGCCGCTGGCGTCCCGACAGCCGCCTCGTGCAGCGCTTCCACCTGTTCCCCGCCACCGTGCCAGGCCACATCGCCTGGGCACACAGGGGCATGCGGCCCTGGCTGAAGTCGCTCGCGATCCGCTTGAAGCTGCTAAGCGAATCAGCGCATGCGATTTAGTCGAGACCAGGATTCGAAGAGGAAAATACCCGTGACAGACATTTCCGCCGCACCCGCCTCCTTCATCGATACCGTCCTTGCGCGCCGGCGCGCGCTGAAGCTGGACCCCGCCTGCTCCGCCCTGATTGGTCGCCGCGAATTCGGCGTGGGTCATGCGCTCGAACAGCACCCGCTGCTGAGCCTCGAGGCCATTGCCCAGCTGGCGGACGCACTACCCGCCGCCGCCGTCGAATGCCACAGGGCCAGGCAACCGCTGTTGCTGCCAGGCGGCGTCAGTGCCGGGGACGCTGAGCCTCTCGCCAAGCCCTCGGAGATCGTGCGGAACATCGACACCAGCGGTAGATGGATGGTGCTGTGGAACATCGAGCAGCGCGCTCCGTACCGCAAGCTGCTGAATGAACTGCTCGACGAAGTAGTGCGCTTGCTGCCGACCCGCGAGCGCGGCATGGTGTTCCGCGAAGCCTTCCTGTTCATCTCGTCGCCTGGCTCGATCACGCCGGCGCACATTGATCCCGAACACAACTTCCTGCTGCAACTGCGCGGCAAGAAGGACATGCATGTCGGCTCCTTCGCGAGCCCGGCGATCGAACAAGGAGAGCTGACTCGCTACAACGACAGTGGCCACCGCAATATCGCCGAGATGCCGCTGCACTCGAGCACCTTCAGCCTGCTGGCCGGCGACGGTGTATACCTGCCGCCGTGGCGGCCACACTGGGTCAACAATGGACCGCAGGCTTCGCTGTCGCTGTCGGTCACCTTCCGCACCGGACTCAGCCAGCAAGTCGAAAATGCGCATCGCTTCAACGCAAAGCTGCGCCGCTGGGGCATCGCGCCACCGCCTGTCGGCGAGTCGCCGTTCACCGATCGCCTGAAAGCTGCGTTCATCGGTGGCAAGTCATGGTTGAAGCGCGGCGGTCGCCCACTGCGCGGCGCACGGGACTTCTCTTGAGCACCCGTCCCACCGAAGCGATCTTCGGCCCGGCTCTGGTGTTGATGTCGGGCCGGGCGCTCGGTTTCATCGCGGCCTTCGCGGTGCCACTCGTGCTTGCGCGCGTGTTTAGCCAGCATGAATTTGGCACCTACAAGCAAGTCTTCCTGATTTACTCGACGCTGTTTGGCATCGTGCAGGCCGGCATGGCGGAGAGTCTCTATTACTTCCTCCCCGCCGAAAAAGATCGCAAGGGTCGTTACATCGTCAATGTACTGATGGTGCTCGGCGGACTCGGCCTCGCAGCGCTGCTGCTGTTGTATTCGCAACAGGACCGTATCGCCGCGCTGCTGAACAACGCGGCCCTCGCCCCCTACCTCGTGCTGACAGGTATCTACCTCGTGCTGATGCTTATGTCGCTCGTGCTCGAGATCGTCATGACGGCGGAAAAGCAGCACGTGTCCGCTTCCTTTGCGTATGCGCTGACCGACCTCGGTCGCGCGATCCTGTTTCTGGTTCCGGTATTCTTTTTCGGCGGTCTGTTCTGGCTGCTGCTCGGCGCGATCGCCTTCGGGTTCGGCCGCCTGGCCTACACGCTGTTCTACCTCAAGCGCGAGTTTGGCACAGGGCTGCAAGCCGACCACGACCTGATGAAGAAGCAACTCGGCTACGCCCTGCCCTTTGGACTCGCGGGCCTCATCGAGGTGGTGCAGATAAATTTTCACATGTATGTCGTGTCCTGGTATTTCGACGCGGCGACCTTCGCGATTTACTCCGTCGGTTGCCTGCAATTGCCGATCACCGACTTCCTGATGACCTCGACCTCGAACGTGGTCATGGTGCAGATGCGCGAAAAGCTGCGCGCCGGTGACCTGGCCGCCGTGGTCGCGATCTGGCTCGATGGCGTGCGCAAGCTGGCGCTCGTGCTGTTCCCGATGATCGGCATACTGCTCGTGCTCGCGCATGAGCTGATCGTGGTGATGTTTACCGACAGCTACGCCAGCGCGGTGCCGGTGTTCATCGTGTGGACGATCGGCATGCTGCTGGCGACGATCCTCAGCGACTCCGTGCTGCGCGTGTACGCCGAGAATCGCTTCCTCATCATCCAGAACTTCATCCGGCTCGCGGTGCTGGCAGCGCTTATTCACTGGTTCCTCGCCCTCTTCGGGCTGGTCGGCGCGGTGCTCGTCACGCTGCTCGCGAACCTTGTCGCCAGGAGCCTTGGGTTGATGCGGGTCAAAACCCTGCTCGGTGTGCGCTTCGGGCAACTGTTGCCGTGGAAGAGCCTTGCTGGCGTATTTGCCACGGCTGCGGGCGCGGCCGTGCCGGTGTTGCTGCTGAAGGCGACGCGGCCTGTCGAGGATTTCCTGCAGCTCGCCATTGGCGGCACGCTGTACGTCATCACCTACTATTTATTGCTGTTGTGGCTGGGTCCGCTCCACGCCGACGAAAAGCACGAACTCGTGCGCTGGACACAAATGCCGATGGTGCGGCTCCGCCGGGCCCTGAAAGCTTGAACCTTTACGAACGCTGCAAGAAAGGAGAATGCCTATGTGCGGCATAGCAGGAATTTTCGGCATCCATGGCCAGCCGGTGCGCCTGAACGAACTTGAACGCATGTGCAATGCGCTGATCGCGCGCGGCCCCGACGATGCTGGCTATTACGTCGGTGGCGACATCGGCCTGAGCATGCGCCGGCTCAGCATCATCGATGTTGCCGGTGGACACCAGCCCGTCGCCAACGAAGATGGCACGATCAAGGTCGTGCTCAACGGCGAGATCTACAACTACCGCGAACTGCGCCAGGAAATGATCGACAAGGGTCACACCTTCCGCACGACGAGCGACACCGAAGTCATCGTGCATCTGTACGAGGAGTATGGCACCGCCTGTGTCGACAGGTTGCGCGGCATGTTCGCGTTCGCCGTGTGGGACGAAGGTCGGCGCCAGCTGATGGTCGCGCGCGA
>JBEGWB010000084.1:0-2522 GCA_041178065.1 Pseudomonadota bacterium
CCATGTCTTCTACTGCGCTACTCGTCACGGATACCAGCACCACCCAGGAAAAGATTGCGACCATTTTCGAGTTCATCGATTATGCGCTCGTGCAGGTCTCCCCCGACAAGAACACCGCTGAAATCCTGAGTTCAACAAACTTCATCATCGCGCTCGTGGCGCTCGACGATGTTGCGCAAAACGCTGAAACTGTGGCTCAGATCAACAAGCTGCAGCCCTCGTTGCCGGTGTATGTGATCAACGAGCATCAGGAAATAGCGTCGCATTCGCTGAAAGGCGTCAGCGGCTTTCTATCATTTCCACTGCAGTACCGGGCTTTGCTCGGCGTGATCCGCCATGCGGAACAGGAAGGCCGCCGCGGCGTCTCCAGTAAGAGTCCATCGGTATCATTGACTGGCAGTAGCCGGCAGCTGAAGGAAGTCCAGGCGCTGATACGCCATGTGGCAATGACTGACGCTAACGTACTACTGCTCGGCGAATCTGGCACAGGCAAGGAGGTAGTCGCACGCGCCATCCATCATTTGTCGCTACGCACCGACCGCCCCTTTGTTGCTGTGAACTGCGGTGCGATTCCACCGGAGCTACTCGAGTCAGAATTGTTCGGCCATGAGAAAGGCGCGTTCACCGGCGCCATCAGCACGCGCAAGGGCCGCTTCGAACTTGCTGAGGGCGGCACGCTGTTCCTCGACGAAATCGGCGACATGCCGCTGCCGATGCAGGTGAAGCTGCTGCGCGTGTTGCAGGAACGCAATTATGAACGTGTCGGTGGTGCGAAAACAATGCAGAGCAACGTGCGCCTGATTGCCGCTACCCATCAGGATCTGGAAAAGAAAATCGGTGAAGGCAAGTTCCGCATGGACCTGTTCTACCGTCTCAACGTATTCCCCATCGAGTTGCCGGCACTACGCGACCGCCCAAGCGACATTCCACTACTGATTCGCGAATTCGCCATCCGTATGGAGCTGGAACATCGCAGCCCGATCGTGTTCGATGAACACGCGATTTCCGCGCTGCGCAATCACCCGCTTCCGGGCAACGTGCGCGAGCTCGAAAACCTTGTTGAACGTCTTGCCATTCTGTTCCCTGGAGAAACCATCACGAACCAGAAGCTGCCGCTTCGTTACCAGTCCGAAAACGTGGTCAACATTGCAGCCAGCCCTCCCAGCTCGCATGAGCAGCCAGTCACTGCCGCGCCGCACCACCAGACGGATCTCGAGACTGGCATAGACCTGAAGGAATACCTGACGAATCTCGAGAGGTCGATAATCGAAAAAGCTCTCGAAAAATCTGACTGGATCGTTGCCAAGGCGGCCAAGTCGCTTTCCTTGCAGCGCACTACCCTCGTAGAAAAAATCAAGAAGCTGGATATTCAGAATACTGTTCTCTGAGGCCAGCTCTACTTCCTTAAGCCTGGCTCTCATCGAAAGCGATTCACGTCCGGACACTCACCTCATATGCAATGCAACGGTCGCGACAGCATAGTGCTTTGCCGCGGACGCAGACGGGTAGATCCGCAGCTGCAAATTCCATCCCATGGTCCTCACACGCCTCGTCAAAGCCCTACACTGCCCCCCCCAGGCAATTTCGCAAGTGAGTGTCACTTCAGCGCAGTGTCAGGATTGGACTAAAGAACTGTAGAAATGAATCAGGAAATTACGACACGTGCACCAGAACCGTCGCTGGACGACACCTGTCTGAGCTGAACTCCCCGGAGGGCAGACCGGGTGGTGCATTGAAGCCAGAGTCGGGTGTCCGGAATAAACACAGCATGAGGTCAGTGCAGACCAGGAATACGTTGAGAAAATACGGCACATGAGTCAACACAACGTCGCATCCGCCAATATTCTTTTGTCACTACGAATAGCGGACAAAGCTTGCTGAAGAGAAATATGCTGTGAATTACGGGTTTTTTGTAGTTGGCACACGGATTGCTCCACCTCCTGTAACAAAGTTTGCCGCAGTCCGGCAAATGTTGCAGACCAACGAGGTGCCACATGAAGAACCACAAGCCCGTATTGCTGATCGAAGAAGACGCGGCAACGCGGTCGATACTCGCCGGATTGTTGACCGGCTTGCAGTTCGCAGTCGTCGAATGCCGTACGGCGGCGGAAGCTGTCGTGCAGATCGGGCGCCAGAACTTTCATCTCGCGATCGGCACTGTGGCCGCGTTCTCCACGCATGATTATGCACTGCTGCATGCGCTGCGCACGCAGTACAGTACGCTGCCCTGCATCGCGCTGACCGGCTTCAAGGAAATTCCGGATGCCGTGCGCGCCATCAAGGCAGGCGTCGACGACTACCTCGTCAAACCGCTGCAGGGCGACAGCGTGCTCGAGATGGTCAGCCGCCTGTGCGGCACCGCGGCAAAGGCAACGCAAATGGTGGCCGCCGACGCGCGCAGCCAGCACGTACTCGATCTTGCGCGCCGTGTTGCCGACAGCAACGCCACCGTGATGATCAGCGGCGAGTCTGGATGCGGCAAGGAAGTGTTCGCGCGCTACATTCACGAACAGTCGTCGCGC
>JBEGWB010000085.1:0-2758 GCA_041178065.1 Pseudomonadota bacterium
ATGCAGGACGCGAAAGCGAACAACCTGCTGCTGTCGGTGCACCTGAAAGCGACAATGATGAAGGTGTCCGACCCGATCCTGTTCGGCCACGCCGTGTCGGTGTATTTCAAGGATGTGTTCGACAAGCATGCCGAGACGCTGAAGAGCATCGGCGCGAACCCGAACAACGGCTGGGGTGAGGTACTGAACGACATCAAGACCTTGCCCGAAGCCAAACGCGCCGAGATCGAAGCCGATATCGCCGCGGCAACCGCGAAGCGCCCGCCGCTGGCAATGGTCAACTCCGATAAAGGCATCACGAACCTGCATGTGCCGAGCGATGTGATCATCGACGCGTCGATGCCAGCGGCCATCCGCGCCTCCGGCAGGATGTACGGCGCCGATGGCAAGCTGTACGACATGAAGGCGCTGATCCCCGATCGCTGCTACGCCGGCGTGTACCAGGCCACGATCGACTTCTGCAAGAAGAATGGCGCCTTCGATCCGCAGACGATGGGCAGCGTGCCAAACGTGGGCCTGATGGCGCAGGCCGCGGAAGAGTACGGCTCGCACGACAAGACCTTCGAAATAAAAGCAAAGGGCACGATGCGCGTCGTCGATGCCGCGGGCAAGGTACTGCTGCAGCACGCGGTCGACAAAGGCGATATCTGGCGCATGTGTCAGGTCAAGGACGCGCCGATCCGGGACTGGGTCAAGCTGGCTGTCAACCGTGCGCGCCTGTCGAAGACGCCGGCGGTATTCTGGCTGGATCCACAGCGCGCGCACGACCGTGAGCTGATCACGAAGGTGAATCTCTACCTGAAAGACCACGACATGAATGGCCTCGACATCCGCATCATGTCGCCGGTCGAAGCCACGCTGTTTTCGTGCCAGCGCCTGAAAGAAGGCAAGGACACGATCTCCGTGACCGGCAACGTGTTGCGCGACTACCTGACCGACCTGTTCCCGATCCTCGAAGTTGGCACCAGCGCGAAGATGCTGTCGATCGTGCCGCTGATGAACGGCGGCGGCATGTTCGAAACCGGCGCCGGCGGCTCGGCGCCGAAGCACGTGCAGCAGTTTGTCGAAGAGAACCATCTGCGCTGGGATTCGCTCGGCGAATTCCTCGCGCTCGCGGCCTCGCTCGAACATCTGGGCAACGTAACCGGCAACAGGAAGGCTTTCGTCCTGGCGAGCACGCTCGATGCGGCCACTGGTGTCTTCCTCGATGAAGACCGCTCGCCGGAACGCGATGTCGGCCAGCTCGATAACCGCGGCAGTCACTTCTATATCGCGCTGTACTGGGCCGAGGCGCTGGCGGCACAGTCCGACGACGCCGAACTGCAGCAGCAGTTCAAACCAGTCGCGCAAGTGTTGCGCGGCAACGAGCAGAAGATCGTCGGCGAAATGAACTCCGCGCAAGGCGTCCGGGTCGACATGGGCGGCTACTACAAGCCGGAGCCGGAGCTGTGCCGCCAGGCAATGCGCCCGAGCGCGACGCTGAACAGCATCATCGACAAGCTATCCGCCCCGTGAGTGAAATGAAAAGTAACATGAGCATCGACCTGCAAAAGATCAAAGCCATCGACGTGCACGTGCATGCCGAAGTGTCGTGTCACGACCCCGAAGATCCGGTCATGGGCGAGTTCTTCGACGCCGCCAGCGCCTACTTCGGCGCCGAACGCCGGCGGCCGACGATGGACGAAACGATCGCGTTCTATCGCGAACGCAGCATCGCCTTCTGCCTGTTCACCGTGGACTGCGAATCCGCCATCGGCGCGAAGCGTGTCAGCAACTATGAAGTCGCGAAAATCGCGGCCGACAACCGCGACATCGTCATTCCCTTCGCATCGATCGACCCGCACAAGGGCAAGATGGGCGCGCGCGAAGCCCGCGACCTTATCGAGAACTACGGCGTGCGCGGCTTCAAGTTTCACCACATCATGCAGAACTGCGATCCGGCGGATCGCATGGCCTGGCCGATCTATGAAGTCATCGCCGAGCACAAACTGCCCGCGATCTTCCATACCGGCCACTCCGGCATGGGCACGGGCATGCCAGGCGGCGGCGGCGTGAAACTCAAGTGGGGCCAGCCGATCCTCGTCGACGAAGTCGCCGCAACCTTCCCGGACATGAAGGTGATCCTCGCGCATCCCTCGTGGCCGTGGACCGACGAAAGCCTGTCGATGGCGCTGCACAAGAACAACGTCTTCATCGATCTTTCGGGCTGGATGCCGAAGTATTTTCCAAAACAGGTAATCCAGTACGCCAACACCCTGCTGAAGCACAAAATGCTGTTCGGCTCGGACTTCCCGCTGATCAAGCCGGAAGCCTGGCTCGAGCAGGCAAAGGAAGTGGGCTTCCGCGAGGAAGTGCTACCGCTGATCCTGAAGGAGAATGCGGTGAAGGTGCTGGGGCTGAAGTAAGAGCTTGCCAGGCCGCGACTCGCATCCGTGAACCTGCTTCTCACTGCAGTGCGGAGCTCACTTCAGTGTGGAGCTCGCGTCTGTACGGCTTCTGGTTTATTACCGATGTTGCGTGCAAAAGCGCGGCTTCCCCGGTGTTCTGAACACCCACCGGCTTTGTGTTTGCGGCAGACTTCAGCAGTGGGTCCGAGTCTGTGCTGCTTGAGGGGGGCTTTCCGCTGGCGCGTGAAGAAGTCGGCGGTCGCCGGCTGTTCGCCGTCCCTGCGGCGCCAGCGGACTCGCTTCATCCGACTTCTCCCCGCGCCAAAACGCTCGTTATAGCCCCCCTGAAGCAGCACAGACTCGGCCGCTGG
>JBEGWB010000086.1:0-34640 GCA_041178065.1 Pseudomonadota bacterium
ACGCGAAGCACGGTGCCAACTCAACCTTGTGGTCATCCTGAGATCTACATGCCTGAACTACCCGAAGTCGAAACCACGCGTCGCGGAATCGCGCCGCACGTCGAAGGCAAACGCGTAAAGACTGTCGTGGTGCGCAATGCGCGCCTGCGCTGGCCGGTAACGCCGGCACTCGCCGATGCACTTGGCGGCCAGAAAATCGAGCTCATCGAGCGCCGCGCGAAATATCTTTTGTTGCAGACGAAGGTCGGAACCCTGGTCACGCATCTGGGCATGTCGGGTAGCTTGCGCATCGTCGATCCGAGCCATCCCATCCGCAAGCACGATCACGTCGACATTGTGCTCAGCGACAACCAGATCCTGCGCTTCCACGATCCGCGCCGTTTCGGCTGCATGCTGTGGGTCACGGGCGAGGTCATGGCGCATCCGCTGCTCGCCGATCTGGGCCCGGAGCCTTTGTCGGATGCCTTCGATGCCGATTACCTCTTCAGGCGCTCGCGCAAACGCAGCGCGCCTATCAAGAGCTTCATCATGGACCAGCGCATCGTCGTCGGGGTAGGCAACATCTATGCGAACGAGGCGCTGTTCGGCGCGGGCATTTCGCCGCGCCGCAAAGGCGGCAGCGTCACGCGCGCGCAATACGAAGCGCTCGTCGCTGAAATCAAGGCGGTACTGACGCGCGCAATCACCGCCGGCGGGACTACCTTGCGCGACTTCGTCGGCAGCGACGGCGAGCCCGGCTACTTCATACAACAGCTGCAAGTGTACGGACGCGGCGGTGAACCCTGCGTGCAATGCCGCTCGAAGCTAACAGAGTTCCGGCAAGGACAACGCGCCACCGTTTACTGCCATAAATGCCAGCGCTAACATGTTTTGCAAATCCGGAAGAGGATTGTTCATGCGCCATTTCAACTCACGCACCTTTACCTCGGCCCTGCTCGTGCTGCTTGCGGCGCTGCCAGTGTCCTTTGCCCAGGCGCATCACTCGTTCGCCGTGCACTTCGTGGCCGAAGCCAACACGGAAGTGAAAGGCGTCGTCGAGAGCTTTCGCTTCGCCAATCCGCATGGCGTACTGAGCTTCAATGTGACGGACGCAAACGGCGTGACCACGCAGTGGAAGGCCGAAACCAACTCGCCAAACATCCTGCGCCGGCGCGGCTGGAGCAAGGACTCGTTCAAACCGGGCGACGAAGTCACGGTGCTTGGTTTCCCGGCACGCGACGGCACGCCTTTCATGCGCATCAGCAAGGTCACCTTCGCTGACGGACATGAGTTGATCGGCCAGGGCGCCGCGCCCCCCGCACAGGGAGAGGCCGACTGATGCGCCGCTCCTCCTGCCTTCTATTGTCCCTGCTCTCGTCAGTCGCGCTGGCGCAAACGCCCGATCTCAACGGCTTCTGGAATGCACAGCTCGTACCCGCGCCCGAAGGCCAGATGCTGCTCGATAAATTGCCGCCCGATGCGGTATTCATCAACGATGCCGGCGCTGGCGAGCTGGGCGAGGGCGAATACAGCGGGCTGCAGTTGAGCGATGAAGCCAGGACGCAGGTCGCGAACTACGATTTCGCCGTGGAGCTGACGCCGGAGTTTGCCTGCGCGGCGCCCTCGGTCGCCTTTTATATGCAGGCGCCGTTCCCGATGGAAATTCATCAGGATGAGAAGCTGATCGTGTTCAGGATGGAATACTACGACCAGGTGCGGCTGATCCACCTCGATGGCCGCGAGCATCCACCGGCCGACGTGCCGCATTCGAAGAGCGGGCATTCCGTGGGGCACTGGGAAGGCGACGAGCTTGTCGTCGATACCACGCACATCGCCTCGGGCTCGTTCATGAACAACGGCTTCAATCACAGTGACAACATCCACCTGACCGAACGCTTCAAGCTGAGCGCCGATGGGCAGACCCTGTTCCTGACCCAGGTGACGGAAGATCCCGACGTGTTTGCGGGCAAGGCGGCGCGCTACATGTCGTGGCGCAAGGGCGAAGGTTACGTGTTCCCCTACGATTGCGATCCCAACTACAGCGGCGAGTGAGCCTCGGGCTTGTGCGTCAGCCGCAGGTATTTAGCCTGTAATTCCTCGCGGCTTTCCTTGTGGCCGGGATCCAGCGGAATGCAGGCCACCGGGCACACTTCCACGCACTGGGAGGTTTCGAAGTGGCCGACGCATTCGGTGCACAGGTGCGGATCGATGACGTAGATCAAGGATCCCATCGAAATCGCATCGTTGGGGCACTCCGGCTCGCACACGTCGCAGTTGATGCACGCATCGGTAATCATCAAGGCCATGGCGCGCTGAACCTCTGTTGATTCATTTGCCCTTATCCCTCATGGCTTCGGCCACGACCGGTGCGACAAAGCTCGAGATGTCGCCGCCGTACGAAGCAATCTCGCGCACGAGCGTCGACGAAATAAAGGCCAGGTGTTCGGCCGGCGCGAGGAACATCGTTTCGACGTCGGGCGCCAGCACGCGGTTCATGGCGACGAGCTGGAACTCGTATTCGAAGTCGGCCACGGTGCGCAGGCCACGCAGGATCAGCTTCGCGTTGCGTGAACGCACGAAGTCCGCCAGCAAACCGGTGAAACCAACCACTTCCACATTCGGCATCCCGCTAAGGACCTGCCTGCACAGCGCGACCCGTTCATCGAGCGCCATGCCGCCGGCCTTCTGCGTGCTGGTACCGACGGCAACGATGACATGGTCGAAGATACCCGCGGCGCGCTGCACCAGGTCGGTGTGACCGTTCGTGATGGGATTGAAGGTACCGGGATAAACCACTGTTTTCATGGGGAATGCTCAAGCGGGCGGGTGCGGCGCATTATACCGTATCGGAAACGGCCGCCAGTGTTGCAGATGAGTGCCGAGCTACGCGGGATACGCGAGGAGAAAAGGCACTATTGCCGTGATCGAGCGTCCCGGCTGCAGTAACCTTGGCGACATTAGTGGTCTGTCCCGTATCCAGGAGCCCCTCATGCGTCAGGCATATTTGTCAAAGAAACTCGCCAAACCCGCCTTCAAATACAGCCACGTCGTTAAAGCCGGTCCGACTTATTACTTCAGCGGCATGCTGGCGCAGGATCGCGAGAGCGGCGCACTTGTCGGCAATTCGGTGGGCGAGCAGACCGACAAGATTCTCGACAACGTCCAGGTCCTGATGAAGGAATTCAATCTCAAGTTCGACCACCTCGCGATCGCGCGCATTTACACCACCGACATGGCGAGGTTCACCGACATCAACGTGGCCTGGGAAAAAGTGTTCAGCAACATCAAGGCCGCGCCGCCTGCGCGGACCTCACTGGGAGTCGCGGCGCTGCCCTTGAACGCGCTTGTCGAGATCGAGTTCACCTTTCATAAAAAAGGCTAGGTTCGGCACAAGCCGTAGTGCACCTTGCCAGCGCGTTTATGCCGGACGAGTTCCCAGCCCTGAGGCAGTGTTATCTCGGCCAGGCTGGCGCCCGATTCGAGGTAGACGAGTGCGCCCGGTGCGAGCCAGCCTTGGTCCACGAGCAAGCGGCAGCAGTCGGCATGCAGGTTGGCGGTGAAGGGTGGATCGAGGAAGACCACGTCAAAGCGTTGTTGTTGCGCATTGTGGCGCAACCAGTCGAGACCGTTGCGCTGTTCCAGCCGCAGCGTGTCCGCCTGCAGGCTCTGCGCTGTTGCGCGGATCGCCGCTACCGCTTTCGTGTCGAGTTCGAGCGCAATGACAGCTTGCGCGCCGCGCGACAGCGCCTCGAAGCCGAGCACACCGCTACCAGCGAAGAGATCGAGGCAACGCGCGCCCACAATCGTGTGCTGCAGCCAGTTGAACAGCGTCTCGCGTACGCGATCGGGCGTGGGGCGAAGATCGGGAATATCGGCAAACTGTACTATGCGACTGCGCCAGGCACCGCCGATGATGCGCAGGCGGTTGTGGATGTGTTGAGAGCTCATGCGCGGCATTGTGCCCTGTGGCCCGCTGGAACACCAAGACCCATGACTGCTACCATGGCGCACATCCATTCCCCGTAGTTTCCTTCCCATGTTCGGTTTCGGCAAACGTCCCGCCAACGCTCCTGATCCGGCTGCAGAGTCGACCAAAGAGCCGAGTAAAGAGCCGCTTGAACAGCCGCTTGAAGAGTCCACCAACGACTCCACGAGCGCCGTGGCGCCAGCTGCCCCCGGCACCAGTGACGGCGACAAGCCCGGTTTCTTCGGCCGTTTGTTCGCCGGCCTCACGCGCACGCGCGAAACGCTCAGCGAAGGTCTCGGCACGCTGCTGCTTGGCAAGAAGGCCATTGACCAGGCCTTGCTCGACGAACTCGAAACACAGCTACTGACCGCCGACGTCGGCATCAAGGCAACCAGCGCAATCCTCGAGGAACTCAGCGCGCGCGTGAAACGCAACGAACTCGCCGACTCCGATGCGCTGTACGAGGCGCTGAAAGGTATTTTGCGCGCAATGCTCAAGCCGAGCGAAGCGCCGCTGCACATCCCCAAAAACAAGGGCAAGCCATTCGTCATCCTGATGGTCGGCGTCAACGGCGTGGGCAAGACGACGACGATTGGCAAGCTCGCAAAACGTTTCCAGCAGGAAGGACGTTCCGTCGTACTCGCCGCCGGCGATACCTTCCGCGCCGCCGCCGTCGAACAGTTGCAGGCCTGGGGTGATCGCAACAACGTCCCCGTGGTTGCGCAACACACCGGTGCCGACAGTGCGTCCGTCATCTTCGACGCCTATCAGTCAGCCTGCGCGAAAGGCACCGACGTGCTGATCGCCGATACCGCCGGCCGTCTGCAGAACAAGGCCAACCTGATGCAGGAGCTCGAGAAGGTCGTGCGCGTGTTGAAGAAGCTCGATCCCGACGTGCCAAACGAAGTCATGCTCGTACTCGACGCAACCACCGGCCAGAACGCACTGAGCCAGGCACGTACCTTCACCGAGGTCGTCAATGTATCGGGACTCGTGCTCAGCAAGCTCGATGGCACCGCGCGTGGCGGCATGGTGTTCGCCATCGCCAAGGAACTTGGCTTGCCGCTGCGCTTCATCGGCATTGGCGAAAAGGCCGAGGACCTGCGGACTTTCGCCGCCGAGCCTTTCGTCGACGCGCTGTTTGCCAAAAACGCGGGTTCCGCCTCGTGAGCGCATGATCCAGTTCGACGACGTCAGCAAGCGTTATCCCAGCGGACAGGAAGCGCTCAGCCATATTGATTTTGAACTCGGCCGCGGCGAACTCGCCTTTCTCACCGGCCACTCGGGCGCCGGCAAAAGCACCTTGCTGAAACTCATCATGCTGATGGAGCTACCCAGCAGCGGGCAGGTCATCGTCAATGGCCACAACCTCGCGAAGGTTGCGCGCAAGGCACTGCCCTTTTATCGCCGCAACATCGGCCTCGTGTTCCAGGATCACCAGTTGCTGTTCGATCGCACGGTGTACGACAACGTTGCGCTACCACTGCAAATTGCCGGCCTTGATTCACGCGACATTGCGCGCCGTGTCCGCGCCGCGCTCGACAAGGTTGGACTGCTGAGCAAGGAACACCAGAATCCGGTGGCGCTGTCGAGCGGTGAACAGCAGCGCGTTGGCATTGCGCGCGCCGTCGTCAACAAGCCACCGTTATTGCTCGCGGATGAACCTACCGGCAATCTCGATCCTGAACTCGCCGCCGAAATCATGAACCTGTTCGAGCAATTCAACAGCGTCGGTGTCAGCGTGTTGATTGCGAGTCATGACCTTAGCCTCATCACGCGGCTGAAACACCGCATGCTGGTGCTCGAGCACGGCCGCATGCGCGCCGATGCGCGGCAGGGCTGAACGATGGCGCGCAGCACAAAGAGCCGCAGTGAAAACCGCAAGGCAGCAAGAACGCCGGATACCGGGAGCTTCCGCACCGGGTTCGAGCAGCATCAATGGGTCGCCGTCGACAGTCTGTTCCGTTTGCTGGCGGAGCCGGTCGGAAGCGCGTTGACCTGGGCCGTCATCGGCATTGCGCTGGCGCTGCCGCTGAGTCTGCTGCTGCTGTTGCAAAACCTGCAGCAGGTCGACCGCGGACTCGACCAGAGCGGCAGCATTTCCCTGTTCATGGAACAGGCCCTGACATCCGAACAACTGCAGGAAGCCCTGCGCACGGTGCAAGGCGACGCCGACATCGCCGAAGTACAGCTCATCACGCCCGACGAAGCGCTACAGGAATTCCAGGCCGCATCGGAGCTTGGCGAGGTACTGGAAGGCCTCGACGAAAACCCGCTGCCTGCCGTCATCGTCGTTACGCCTGTGCCGTCGAGCAATCGTGATCTGGAGGGGCTTCAGGCACGGCTGCAGGCTTTGGCCGGCGTAGAACTTGCGCAGCTCGATCTGCAGTGGGTGCAGCGGCTCAATGCAATCATTGCCGTCGCGACACGCGTCGCCCTGCTGCTGGGGGTGATGCTTGGCCTCGGCGTCATTCTCGTCATTGGTAACACCGTGCGGCTCGCGATCGAAAATCGTCGCGCGGAAATCGTCGTCGTCAAGCTGGTGGGCGGCACCGATGCCTATGTCTCGCGCCCGTTTATCTACACCGGACTTTGGTATGGCATCGGCGGTGGACTGATCGCGGTGTTGCTTGTGACGCTTGCGCTGTTCCTGCTTCAAGGACCGGTGTCCGCGCTGATGCAAACCTACAACAGCGAATTCCGCCTGGCCGGCCTCGGCATCAGCAACAGTTTCGCCGTCATCGCCGTCGCTGCCGTGCTTGGCCTGCTGGGTGCGCGAATCTCGGTGCTGCGCCACCTGCGTGCAATCGAGCCGCGCTAAGGCGCCACGCCACGTAGCATACGCGCCCGAGGACAGACCTCGACCGCCAGGCGCAGATGCAGAACATCCACATGAGCTGAAGGGATTAGCGGTCTACGCGCGCTCCCGTCTATGACCTGTCGTCCTATTACTTTCGTATAACGCTCTAAAGGGTCTCCGTCCCGATTTGATTTTTGGTATTCTGCGCGCAGTTTTCGCAGCGACTGCCGTATCCGGAAGCCCCGCTACAAGAATCAAGAAATCCCAATAACAAAATGAGGACGCACGACCATGGAGAATCTACATAATCTGTTCATGATGCTCGCACGCTGGGGACACCTGCTGTTCGGTATCGGCTGGATCGGCATGCTGTACTACTTCAACTTCGTGCAAGGGGGCTACTTCAAGGCCGCGACACCCGAAGCCTTGAAGGATGCGAAAGCCAAACTGGCGCCAAGCGCGCTGTGGTGGTTCCGCTGGGGCGCCATGTTTACCTTCCTGACGGGTCTGGTCCTGTTCGGCGAAGTCATCGCCCAGAGCCGCCTGAATCCCTACATCGTCACTGGCGGTTTGCTGGCAACGCTGATGTTCCTGAACGTCTGGCTCGTAATCTGGCCGAACCAGAAAATCGTACTGGGCCTCGTGCAGGGTGGCGATGCCGCCGCCGCAGGCGCGAAAGCCGCACTGGCTTCGCGCAGCAACGTACTGTTCTCCGGGCCGATGGCCTTCGGCATGCTCGCCGGCCCGCACTTCATCGGCGGTGAAGGTTACGGCAATCCGGAGCCCACGCTTGGCTGGTGGCTGGCGATTGCAATCATCCTCGCGCTCGAAGCCAACGCATTGGTCGGCAAGCAGGGTCCGCTCACCACCGTGCGCGGCGTCATCACCTCCAGCATGGTGCTGACCGCGGTGCTGGTCTGCGTTATCGAGTTCCTGTAACACATAAACGCGAGCATAAAAAAAGCGGGCTTCGGCCCGCTTTTTTTATACATGCGATTTAGCGCTGCTTTTCTGCGCCTGCTTCGCGCGGACCATGCCTGATGGCGGTGAGCGCGGCAGGTGCATTCAACATCAGGGCTGCGGCGCAACGTCGCGCAGCTTGATCAGCCACTTGCCATCCACGCGCACGAGGTCGTCGATGCCATAGCCGGCTGCGGCGACGCGTGGCGTGTCACCCTGTTTCGCCGGGCCAAAGACTGTTTGCCAGTACGAGTGGTGACGTGCATGGTCTGCATCGACGAACTCGATCCACGAATCCATTGTCATGTGATACATCGGGCCCGCCGGATTACCAGCAGCGGCACGCTCATCCTGGCCTTTCTTTACGCCGTCGATCATCGCGCGCAGCGCCTCGGGACCCGTCGTCAGCGCCGTCGCGCCGGACTTGAACGAGCCGTCCTCGGTGAATACCGAGACATAGGCATCGGCATTCAAGGTGTCCAGCGCGCGCGTGTACTTCCACAGCAAGGCATGGATCTCTTCGCGGTCCGAAGCCTCATCGGCATGCGCGGTGTTGAGGCACAGCACTAGCGCCAGTGCGGAAATAGTGGGTAGCAATGTCTTCATCGGTATTCTCCGTGTTATTTGACCAAGGGGCTGCCATTGCGGCACTTCAAGGGCCTTACGCCGGCGAGCATAGCATGAAGCATGCGCGGCAAAAGCTTCGCCGGTATGCCGCAGCGGAAGCACCATGCGGCTTTCAAAGGCTGCGCTCCTGCTTTACATTGCCGCTGAACCTGCATGCCAAAGGATGCCGTCGCATGACGAGCAAGAACGCCAAAGCGGAACTCAAGCCGAAAGCAAAAGCGGAACGGAAGCCGAAAGCCAACGTGAAAGGCGGGCCGACAGCAACAATGGAATCCAGGCCGACAGCGAGCGCCAAAGCCCTTGTCGGGCTGCAGCGTTGCCCCTGGCCCGGTGCAGATCCGCTGTACCAGGCTTATCATGACAAGGAGTGGGGTGTGCCCGTCCGCAGCGACAGGAAGCTGTTCGAATTCCTGATCCTCGAGGGCGTGCAGGCTGGGCTCAGCTGGATCACGATCCTGCGCAAGCGCGAGGCCTACCGCCTGGCCTACGACAACTTCGACTGGAACCGAATCGCCGCCTATGACGACAACAAGCTCGAGGCGTTGATGAACAATCCTGGCATTATCCGCAATCGCCTGAAGATCAAGGCTTCGGTCACGAACGCCAGAGCCTTCATCAAGGTGCGCGAGGAGTTCGGCACCTTCAGCAAGTACATCTGGAGCTTTCTCGACGGCAAGCCGCGGCAGAACAAGTGGACCGCCATGAGTGGCGTTCCCGCCGTCACCGATCTCGCCACGAAAATTTCGAAGGACCTGAAGAAGCGCGGCTTCACGTTCGTCGGCCCGACCATCATCTATGCGCACATGCAGGCGACAGGCATGGTCAACGACCATCTGACGACCTGCTTCAGGCACAGCGAAGTGCAAAACCAGTGACCACGAACCGGAGGAACCATGCTCAAGCAAAAACTGTTGCAGATAGTGTGTGGACTAGTGCTGTTGTGTGCCCTGCCATTGCAGGCGCAAGTCCCGCGTGAGTTGCCGCCGGACATCGATCCGGTTTCGCTCGCGCGTGTCCCTCTCGCCGAACGCAGCGCGATGGATGCCGAGGGCCAGGCGGTGTACGACAAGGTCGCCGGAGTCGATCGCACGACGCCGTTGATCGGCCCGGCCGGCGTTTCGCTGCACATGCCGAAAGTCGCGCAGGCCATGGACATCCTCAACCAGTACCTGCGCTACGACAGCATCATCGGCCGCCGCTACATCGAGACAGCAGTGCTCGTGGCGGCGCGCGAATTCGACCAGCAGTACGAGTGGACTTTCCATGAAGGCGCCGCGCTGACCGAAGGCGCGCCGCAAGCGACCGTGAACGCGATCAAGTTCGATCAGTCGCTCGCGGGGCTCGAGGAGAAGGACAGGTTGATCATCCAGTATGGGCGCGAAATTTTTCGCGATCATCACCTGAGTGCGGAGACCTGGGCGCAGACGGTAACTGCATTCACGCAGCAGGGCGCACTGGAAATCGCGGCGATCATGGGCGATTACCTGCTGGCTGCGGTTCTGCTGCATGCGGTCGACCAGCAGTTGCCGGCCGACATGGCGCCAACGATGCCGGTCGATGCCGCGTCAGAGTGAGACGGAGTGTTGCTGCTGATACTGCGCGATTTGTCGCGCCTGCTCGAAAACGCTTTGCGCTGTGAGATGCAGCGCACTGCGGATCGGCAGGCCCGCCGCGCGCAAGGCTTCGCTGCTCCAGGTGTTGCAGTTGCGAAACAGGCCATAGCGCTGGCTGGCTTCGAAGAAGACGCCGGAGTTTTCGACATAGGCCGGTAGCGGCAGTAGCGCATCCTGCTGCGCACGCGCAAAGGATTCATCCAGATACTCGACCAACGCGCGCATCGCGGCCTCGGTGATATGTAGCTCCACGCGCGTTTCCGCCGGAATGCGTTCGAACGGATCCGCGGTGTAACCGATCACCTGGATCGCCGAATAGGGCGATGCGATCAGTGCGCGTGTCGCACTCATGACACTCGTGCTCTTCCCGGTGTAGTAATCCCCGTCGCCCCAGCCAACGCGCACATAGCCCGCCGGCTCGACTTCCGCATTCAGCGCCGCATCGATACGCGGCAGCCTGCTCAGTGCGCGATAGGTCGTCGCATCGAGCATGACGCTCGTGTGCCAGTCGCGGTAAATATAATGGATTGTGTGCAACGTATCGTTGACAGGCACTGCGGAGAAATCAGGGTGCGTGGCGCAGCCCGCGGTGATCAGCACAAGCAGGAGTGCGACACCGGAACGGACGCGGGCGCTGCAGAAGAAAAAGGGCATCTCAGCGCGCGCTGCGTATCGTCCCCAGCAGGGCATTGATCCGGCGCTGCAGCGGATCGTTGCCGCCGGCGAAACTGAGCGCGCGCTGCGCACTGCCTTCGGCATCGTCGTAACGTCCCTGCTGATACTGGATGTTGGCCAGCGTGTACCAGGTCGGCGCATCGCGCGGCGTAATGCGCAGGGCGCGCTCGGCCAGCGCCGCGGCGCGCTCCAGTTCGCCGGCCGCGACGGCGGCTTCGACCTGCGTCAACAGCGCGGCCGTTGCTGCCGGACGCTCTGGCGGCGACGGTGCCGGTGGCGCCGAGCCACGTGCGGCGTCGGCGCGCTCCTGCTCGGTGGGCAGCGGCGGACCGACGACCGGCTGCTCGGGCACGGGACTGGTGGTCGGCGCTGGGCCTTCGACGGATTCAACCGGCGTCGGCGTTTCGCTCGGCCGCAGGCTCGTGCAGGCGGTGAGCGTGAACAGTACGGCAACGAACAAAATACGCATGCGGAATCCTGCTGGGCTAATCAGTTGCGAACGCGGTCGAGGATGCGGTCGAAGAAACCTTCGATGCCTTCGCAGCTCCAGTCGAGACTGGTCGTGTTATCGGCGCGGAAGGGGAGCGTCACTTTGTCGCTGCACGACCGCATGTTGGGATTGCTGACCGCTTTCGCGGGCATCTCGTTCCATTCGACAGTCGACGGCGTCGCGGTCTGCCGCGGCTTGATGTCGAGCGCGCTCATGACATCGGTCCATACGCGTAATGCGCCGGTCGCCCCGGTCAGGCCGGTGGCGCTGTTGTCGTCGTAACCGAGCCAGACGACGCCAACGAGGTCTTCGCCATAACCAGCGAACCAGGAATCGCGCAGGTCATTGGTAGTACCGGTTTTGCCAGCCAGCGGCAGATGGCCCTGCAGGCGTTCGTTGACGCTGCGCGCCGTGCCGCGTTCGAACACGCCTTGCATCGCATGCTCGAGCAGGAACACCGACGCTGTATCGGCAACCTGCTCGGTCTTGATGCCGTACCAGGTCAGCGGCGTTCCTTGTGCGGTGCTCACGGCTTCGACGGCGCGCAGCGGCGAGCGAAAACCGTTTGCGGCCAGTGTCTGGTACATCTGCGCGACTTCGATCGGCGTCATGTCCACCGCGCCGAGCAATACCGATGGATACGGTTGTACCGCTTTCGTGTAACCGAGACGTTGCAACATCGCCGTCGTCTTGTCGACGCCCAGCGCCATGCCGAGATCGACTGTCGCAAGGTTCAGCGAGCGCTGCAGCGCATCGTAGAGGTAGACGTCGCCTTCCGCAGTCTTTTCATAGTTCTGCGGTTCCCACAGTTGGCCATCCTGCAGCCGGATACGCACGGGCGCGTCGGCGAGCACCGAGGCAAGGTTGAAGTCCGCCGTTTCGAGCGCCGCGAGATACACGGCGGGTTTCACCAGCGAACCGATCGGCCGCACCGCATGCAAGGCGCGGTTGAACCCGGTGTAGCCGCGTTGACGGCTGCCGGCAAGCGCGCGCACTTCACCGGAGTTGGCGTCGGTGATGACAACTGCGGCTTCGAGTTTCTTTTCGGCGTTTGCGCCCCGCTCCACCTGTGCAACCGACTCGTCCAGCAGGCTTTCCATCTTGCTCTGCATCAGCACGTCGAGCGTGGTGAAGATGCGCAGCCCCTCGGTGCGCAGCGCGTCGCCGTCGTAGTCGCGTTGCAGGTTGCTATACACGAGTTCCATGAAGGCCGGATAACCGTTGCGGCTGATTGGGCTGTTGGTCGTCACCATCGTTGCGACTTTTGCGGTTTCGTACTCTTCGGCGCTGATGAATTGCTGGTCCTGCATGCGCGCGAGCACGACATTGCGGCGTTCCGCAGCCCGTTCCGGATAGCGCAGCGGGTTGTAATACGAGGCGCCACGCGGCAGGCCGGCGAGCGTGGCCAGTTCGGCCAGCGTTAGCTCGCTGAGCGGGCGGCCGAAATAATGCTGCGCCGCAAGCGCGAATCCATGAATCGCGCGATTGCCTTGCTGGCCTAGAAATACTTCGTTGAGATACGCGGTGAGGATCTGTTCCTTGCTGAAGTGGAAGTCGAGCGAGACGGCCATCGCCGCTTCTTCGATCTTGCGGCGCAGCGTGCGCTCCCGATTCAGGTACAGGTTCTTGATCAGCTGCTGCGTCAGCGTGCTGCCGCCCTGCACGACTTCGCCGGCGCGCAGGTTGGTCCACAGCGCGCGTGCGATGCCGAGCGGATCAACGCCGTAGTGGGTATAGAAACGCTGGTCCTCGACGGCAATGATCGCCTGCACGAGTTCTTCGGGAACTTCACTCAGCGAAACCGGCAGGCGGTCTTCACCGGTTTCGGGATTGATCTGGGCAATTTCTACCGGCTCGAGGCGCACGAGCGACAGTGTGCCGTCGTTTGCGTTGCCCTGTATGTACGCGATTTCGTTGCCGGCGAAACCGACTTCGGCGAACACACTGAGTTCGCTGCCGTCCCAGAATTCAAAGCCGCGTGTCTGCACGCGCACGACAGCGCCGCGGGCCTGGTATTCACCCGGGCCGCTGACCTGCGCGGTGTCGCGGTAGCCGAGGCGTTGCAGGTATGCGACCAGATCGTCGGCGGATATGTGCGCGCCGCCATACAGTTCGACTGGCCGCGCATACAGACGCGCGGGCAGGGCCCATTGCAGGGCTTCAAAGTCGTGCCGGATCTGATAATCGATCCATGCGAACCACACGCCGCCCGCAACGACGCCGCCGAGGAAGAGTGCGGAGAGGATCGGAAGCCAGCGACGTCGTCTGGTGCGCGGTTTTTTGTTGCCGCGTGAAGTTGGGGAACTGCGCTTGCCTTGTGCCATGGGCGACATTATCGCACTGGCGGGCGAGTGCCTGCCAATGCTTGAAGCCCAGACGTGACGAGGCTCATCTTTTTGTTACAAACCTGGCAGAAAAGAGCCGTTCAGCGCGGGGGTGGGGGTCGCTGGGTATCCGTGCCCCCGGTCCCCGTCGTGGCGGACCCACTTTTCCTGAACGAGGCGTCCGGCGTGCCTTTGAAGCAATTGATGATCCAGGGGAATTGATCGGTAATGAAGTAGCCGTAGGTGCCGTCCACGGTCATGCCATTGCACTCGTCGAGGTCGCCGCTGCCCGCGACGTATTCGTAGTCGTCGCGGTAGGTGCCATCGTAGGAACCGCCCGGGTTGCCGCTGCCGGTCGGTCGGCTACCGCTTTTGAGGCGATAACTCGATTCCGCCTTGCGCACGGCGCCTTTGTCATTGAAATAGGTGCCGAAGATCGCAAAGCCGTCGGCCGCGAAGCCGACAACCGGCGATTCGATCGCCGTACTGAAATCGAATAGCGCCTTCGGATTGCCGTGATAGTGGTAGGCGCCGTCCGGCTGCGTATGGGCGTTGTGCGTGTCCGTGCCAAACCTGTTCAGCGGCGACATCGGGTCGAAGCGCCAGGGCTGGTTGATATTGCTGCAGCCGGTTTTCTGGTCGCCGACTCCATAACAGGCGGCGGCGAAGATATCGACTTTGACGCCGTTCAGCAGGATCGCATTGTCGTAGTCGAGCGTCAGCGCAGTGTTTGCCGCAGCCTTTTGTGGATGGGCCGTCATGCGGAAGTTGGAGCTGACTGCGCTGACCTTCGTCGCAAAAGCGCCGCCCTGGCCAAAGTCATGGTTCGGAATGCCATTGCTACTGAAAGTGCAGCTGCCGTTGCTGACGCTGATCGACAGATTGCCGGCGAAACTCAGGCTGCGGCTGAGGTCGGTAACACCGGAGGTGTATGCGCCTGCATACTGCGCGCAGTTGCCGTCGCGGCGCTTCAGGATCAGGTTAGTCAGGTCCACGGTGGACGCGGCGGCGTTATCAGTACTGACGCTTCCGTTCGTGGCGGTGCTGCCAGTGGTGGTGCCGGTTGCGCTGTCCGTCGGCGTAATAAAGTCAGTCAACAGGCCCATCCGGATGATGCCTACACCGAAGCGCTGGCCGTTGACGTAGACCACGCCGTCCTTAACACCTATATAGGTGTTGGTGTCGGGGTAGTAGCGCACGATGTATCCCTGCAAGGTCTGCGTCGGCTGGCTGGCCGGACTGAAATGCTGCGGGTAGCGTTGCTCCGCAAAGCTGAAAAGCTGGTTGGCGTCGCTGAGCGCATCGGCCCGGAGTGCAAGAGGAAGTGCCAGTGTCAGTGCCAGCGCGAGAGCGCTGCGGGTCATGCCTGTCATGGGGTGGCGCTCGGGGGAATACTGGAGGATTGTAACGTTGCAGCGGGCAAAGGGTGCACAGCAGCGCTGCCGAAACCGGGCTCTTTTTCAGGGGCGCGAGGAATCGGCGCCTGGGTCCAGCTCATCCTGTAAGTGCCCGAAATCGCAAGCATTCTCCGGATAAAGGCCCTGAAAGCCGCGATACTTGCGCTGAATTTCCGTGATGTCGCGGTCGATGTCGCCAGTGGGCCGGTACAGGCCCAGCAAGCGTAGGCTTTTACGCTCGACGTCGATGACGGCCATCATGATCGGCACGCCGGCACCCTGCGCGATGCGGTAAAAACCCGTCCGCCAGCGGTCCACTTTCTTGCGGGTCCCTTCCGGCGAAAGGCAGACGATCAATTCCGGTTCGTCGGCAAAAGCGGCAATGATGTCGGCAACCCGGTTATTGGACTTGCTGCGGTCGATCGGTATGCCGCCGAGCCAGCGCATCAGTCCGGCAAGCGGGAAAGGGAACAGCGTGTGCTTGCCCATCCAGCGCGCATCGAGCCGCAGCCACAGCAGGGCAGCCACCAGCAGGATGAGGTCCCAGTTGCTGGTATGTGGAGCTCCGATCAGCACGAAGGGCGCTTTCAAGGGCCCCGATGCCTCGACCTTCCAGCCGCAGAGCCATAGCCCGGTTTTGGCCAGCAGGCGCAGGGTCGGCGTAAGGACTGGAGTGGTGAAAACGCTGCTCATTACTGGAAGTATACGGGGCACTATCGCGCAGCGCGAAGGCGCAAGATAGGGCTTGCTTAAAGCGGCCCTGGTGGTTTATTTTGAAGCACTTTTTCCTCGCGAAAAATGCAGTCTCCGCACCAAACAAGTTTTTGATCTACAAGCTAAAACAAGAAGAAAGCACCAAACCAGCCTTCACACAAAGACACTATCTACACACTAACAGCACTGGGAGTTGTTATGGCAACTTTACGAATCAACGGACAAACGATGGACATCGGGGATATCGATCCCTCCACCCCGCTTTTGTGGGTGCTGCGCGACACCGTCGGGCTGGTCGGCACCAAGTACGGCTGCGGCATCGCCCAATGCGGCGCCTGCACCGTACATCTGAACGGCGCACCGGTGCGCTCCTGCCAGATTCCGGTCGGCAACCTGAGCAGCGAAGAGATCACGACGATCGAAGGTCTGGCTGGGCCCGATGGCGCACTGACCGCCGTGCAGCAAGCCTGGGTTTCCGAAGACGTGGCGCAGTGCGGCTACTGCCAGGCTGGCCAGATCATGAGCGCAACCGCGCTGCTGAAAAACAATCCGAACCCGACGGACGCCGACATTGATGCCGCCATGTCCGGCAACCTTTGCCGCTGCGCCACCTACACGCGCATTCGCCGCGCAATCAAAACCGCTGCTGCCACTGCGAATGGCACGGCGTTCTACGATGCAACCGCCACAGGAGCACGCGTATGAACATGAAGACAACTCTTCCACCCGAACTGCCGGGCTTCTTCGAGGAGCTGGTCAACGGCGCGGCACCGGCATCGGCCGCCGTACAGCCTTCCGCAAGCAAGCTGCTTGAAATCGATCGTCGCAGCTTCCTGAAATTCACCGGCATTGCCGGTGGCGGTCTCGTCCTCGGCGGCTTCGGCGCTCTTGGCAGCACGAAGTCCTACGGCCAGCCACCCGCGGCGCCGACGACGGCCAATCCAAGTCCCTATATCCAGATTCGCGCTGATGGCCGCGTAACGATCTTCTCGAAGAACCCCGAATGCGGTCAGGGCATCAAGAATGGCCTGCCGATGATCATCGCCGAAGAACTCGACTGCGCCTGGGGCGATGTCGATGTCGAACAGGCTGACGTCGATGCGGCGAAATACGGCGGCAACCAGTTTGCGGGTGGTTCGCTGTCGACGCCGATGAACTGGATGACAATGCGCCAGGTTGGCGCCACCGGCCGCGCGATGATTCTCGCTGCCGCATCCGCGCAACTGGGCATTCCGGTAGCCGAACTGAGCACCGCGAACACCAAAGTACTGCATGCAGGCAGCAACCGCGAATGGCCCTACAGCGAATTCGCTGAAGCCGCCGCCGCGCTGGCAGTTCCCGAACTGAGCACGCTGACACTGAAAGACCAGAGCCAGTTCAAGTTGCTGGGCACCAAGGTTACCGGTGTCGACAACGTCAAGATCGTCACCGGCCAGCCCTTGTTTGGCGCCGACACGCGCATGGAAGGCATGCTGTACGCCACCTTCACGAAGTCGCCGCAGATCGCTGGCAAGCCCGTGTCCTTCAACGAAGAGCACATCAAGTCGATGCCAGGCGTTGTGGATGCCTTCATCGTAGAGCCCTTCCTCGATGCGCGCTTCTTCAATGCGAACAGCGGCACGCACTTCGGTGGTATTGCGATCGTCGCCGAAAACACCTGGGCTGCAATCCGCGCCAAGCGCGAACTCGAAGTCCAGTGGGATACCTCCACGGCAGAGAGCGCAACGTGGAATGAACTCGTCGCGCGCGCGACCGCTGCCGCCGACCAGGATGGCGAGCCCATCATGGTCAACGTGGGTCCTCCGGGCCCGAATGCGCAGCGCGCACCGGCCGATCGCGGCGATGCCGTTGCTGCCCTGCAGGGCGCAGCCAAAACGCTGACGGCGTTCTATGAATATCCTTACATCTCGCACGCACAGCTCGAGCCGCAGACGACCACCGCGCTGTTGAAAGACGGCAAGATCGAAATCTGGGCACCCGCGCAGATTCCGCAGGGTGGCGAAGCTGGTGGTGCTGTCGTTGCCGGCGTAGAACCCGCTAACTCCACGCTGCACATGACCCGTATCGGCGGCGGCTTCGGCCGCAAGCTCGCCAACGACTTCGTCTTCGAAGCCGTCGCGATCGCCAAGCGCATGGAAGGCCGTCCAGTAAAACTGCAGTGGACGCGCGAAGACGACATGAGCTATGACTTCTTCCGTCCCGGTGGTTTCCATTCGTTCAAGGCGGGTCTCGATGCTGATGGCAAGCTTGTTGCCTTCCAGGATCATTTCTTCAGCATGACTGGCAACGGCACGGGCCCGATGACGAGCGCCGATCTTTCGCCAAGTGTCTTCCCGATGGACGTCGTGCCGAACCTGAAGCTGACGCAGACCTTCTTCCAGAACGGCATCCCGACGGGCCCGATGCGCGCTCCGGGCTCCAACGCTCTGGCCTTCCCCTTCCAGAGCTTCATGCACGAACTCGCCGTGGCGTCTGGCAAGGACCATGTGCAGTTCCTGCTCGATACGCTCGGCGGTGAAGGTCCCGCGGAAAGTCCGCAGGGCATGCACAAAGGCCGCGCCGCAAACGTCATTCGCGCCGCCGCCGAAATGTCGGGCTGGGGCAAGGAAATGCCTGCTGGTCGCGCACTCGGCCTGTCCTTCTACTTCTGCCACGCGGGCTATGTCGCCCAGGTTGCTGACGTCGAAGTACGCGCCAACAAGGAAGTCAAAGTGCACAAGGTCTTCGCAGCCGCCGACTTCGGTTTCATCCATAACCCGAACGGTGCAGAGAACCAGCTCGAAGGCGGCATCATCGATGGCCTGAGCCAGCTGTTCAACGCGAAGATCACCTTCACGAACGGCACCATCGAACAGGAGAATTTCCATCAGTATCCGCTGCTCCGCATGGCGCAGGCGCCTGCACTGGAAACGCGCTTCCTCCAGCCGGCGGAGTTCCCGCCGACAGGCGGCGGCGAACCTTCGATGCCACCGCTGCTTGCTGCCGTGACCAACGCAATCTTCAACGCCACTGGCGAACGCATCCGCAAGATGCCGCTGTCGGAGTTGGGCTATAAGTTGGTTGGCTAGTTCTTGAACGAGCAACAATAAAAAAGGGCCGCAAGGCCCTTTTTTACGTCCGGACTAAACGCCCCCCTGGCCTTTGGTAAACGTGCATTCGAGTGGACGGCTCTGCATGGGCTGACGCTCGCACTCCCTGACCAGCAGCGCGCAGGGACTTATTTCGCGAACGCCCGCGGCGCGCTCGTCGGGTGTCCCAGTTAGAACGAGTAGAAATACCGCAGCTGCATCTTCTCGCTATTCACCGCTGAGTCGGCCACGAACTTCGGACGAAACTTGCAACTGCGAATTTCGTGCATCAGTTCACGCTCGATGTGCCGGTTCTGCGCGGACCGACCGATAATGTGGGGATTTGTCGCCATGCCGAACTTGCTAAGTTCAAATTCGACATCGATGAAGCCGTCGTAGTGCTGCCCCTCAGCGAGCGCTGCGCTACGGTATGCCGTGTCGGGTGTCGGCACCGGCATGCCTGACGACATGATGCGCTCGACCGCATCCTGCGGAAGACTCGCGTCGCGCATGAACTGAAGCGCATCGCGATACTGTTCCAGCGCTGCCGCGCGGTGGTCAAATAGCAGGTACCAGTCGCCCAGCTCCACCATGCGCGCCGCGATGTCGTCGTTGCGCCGCTCCTTGCGACGCTCACTGTGTGCAATCGCACGCCGCAGCGCGGAGCTACCTTCGTAGAAAAGCGTCGCGCTTGCACTCTCGAGCGCAGTGCCGGCATCGTCGTGCTCGATTGACGAGTAGTGCATCAAGGCCTCGCCGTAAACGTCTTGCATCTTCTGGTTCGTGATGAAGTTCAGCGCCGCGAGTTTCCGTTCCGTCGTGACGAGCTGCTCGTCGCCGGCCGGGGCGTGTTGCTGCAGCGACTGCAAGGCAAGCGTGTAGGTGTCGTATGCAAGCTCGAGACGGGGATCGTGAAAGCGTCCCGGGGGATGCAAACCCATTTGCAGGTCGGGCGCTGGATCGAGCGCAAGGTACAGGTTGACGTTCCAGTCTGCCCACTCGAGCAGCGCGGGTACCACGGCGGGATTGCTGCGGCCGTGATGCCGCAATTGCAGGTTCACGAGTGCTTCCTGCGCCGCATGCGCGTTCGCAATGTCGCGCTTCGCCACGTGCGCCGTGATGATTGCGCGCAAAACCGCGGCTTGCTCCAGACTGTACAAGCCCAGGTTCACGCGCAGCACATGCAGACTGTTTTCGTAGGCAGCAAGTGCCTCATCGAAGCGACCCTGTTGCTGCAGCAAGCGTCCGAGTTCGAGTGCACGCTCGCTGACAGGCAGCGCGAACGGCCCCTCGGTGCTGCGCAATGCGACAATCGCCTCGCGATACTCGGCTTCACGTGCGGCAGCATCGCGTGGCCGCATTTGCTGGATCGCGGCCTCAGAATCCGCGGTGGGGTTTTCCGAGCCAGTACCGCTTGCGTGCAAGGGAACCGGATGGAAGCTGAGGAACTGCAGGTCCTGGCCGGCGCTTGCAGTGGGCTGGCAGATAATACTCAGCAAGGGCCCGCAGAGAATGGCGGCAAGCCCTCGTCTCATGTCCTTGTAATGCAGGCTCATGGCGCTCCACTACATCAGATGGCGATTCCTCGCCCGCACTGCGCAGGCGTCGATCCCTGTTTACGCCGCGCGGCCGGCAAACACAAGCGTTTAAACCCTGAACTGCAACGAAATCAGTACGTGTAATAAAAACGCGTATAGATCTGTTCTTCGTCGCGGAGCGCGCCATCGGCGATGCGCGGGCGGTACCCGGCGCGACGAATATTGCGCAGCAGCCGGGCCTCGAGTTCAGGTGTCGCTGTTGGCGAACGCCCCAGCACGCTGATCGAACTCGCGACGCCATAGCGGCTCAGCTTGAATTCCACATCGATATAGCCCTTGTACTCGAGCGCTACATCGGCCGGCAGACCAATCGACGCGCGACTGTATGGATGTTCCAGATACGAGGGTATTTCCTGCGGAAAATCCGGATTGAACAGCGCGCCGAGTTCTTCCTGCGTCGCGCCGGCCTCGACCATGTCCTGCCAGGCCTCGAGGTAGATCTCGAGCGAGCCCGTGCGTTTACTGAACATCAGCATCCAGTCGGCGAGGTCGAGCCTGGCCTGTGCTGTCTGCCGGGCACTAGCGTCGGGCTCGTTTTCCAGAAACGCAATGCGGCGTTCCAGCGAATCGCGGCCCTGACGGAAACCCATCGGCGGCCGGGCTACTTCACCGTTGTCGAAAGGCACCATGCTGTTCGTCTGCATCAACATTGGATCCGTCTGCAGGCCGAAGGTAGTGATGTACAGGTAGTTGGTCAGCGCGAGCTGTTGCTCGAAGGTCCTCAGCCGTGAGTCGCCAGGACCGAAGTTGCTCGTTACGATGCTGATCAGCGACTGGTAGACGTTGTGCGCATTGATCAGACGTCCAATGCGGAAGCTGAGCATCATGTCACTGTTTTCTTCCAGCTTTGGCGCCGGTGGCGGCTCTCCCTCTGTGTCGACGAGCGCCGGCGGCGGCGGTGTGAGACGGGCGCGGAAGGCAAACAGATTCCATTCGGCGTAGCGCGTCAGCGCTGGCAGCAAGTCCACTGCGCGATCGCCATGGTTCTTGCGCTGCACGTAAAGCAGGTATTCCTGCTGCTCATCCGCTGCGACGAGGTCGCCGCGCGCGAGATGATTTTCGATCATGCTCTCGATGATCGGAATCTGGTTCATGCTGAACAGGCCCGAGTTGACGCGGTTGATATGCAGCGCCCTGTCGAAGCTGGCCTGCGCGCGCGTATAGTCACCGGCCTGCTGCAGTAGCGCGCCGAGTGAAAGCAATTCCTGATCGAGGCGTGCATCAAAGGCGCCGCCCTTGCTTTCCATGTCGAGCACTGCCTGCTCGTAGGCAGCGATATCCGCGGCTATGTCATCCGCCGCTAGCGCCGCAGGCGCCGCGCGGTTTTCGCGCAGCCATTGCTGCAAGTCGATTGCCGGGCCCTGCGCCAATGTCGATAGTTCACGCGCGGTATAGGACGGCGCATCAGCGGCGGCAACATCACCTTCGTTCCTGATGACGTCGAGCGTAACGGGTTCGAACAGCAGATGGGGCAATTCGGCATCTGCTTGTGCCCTGGCCTGCGGCAGCCAGGCAAAACAGACAAGAGCGCCGAAGAACACGCGCGACCATGCACGCAATGTCCCGTGTCTCCCCGGGATGGAGGCACAGGATACGGCAATGGCATTCCTGGTGGGCATGATGAAGCTTACGCCGGGCGTGGTCGCTAAGTGAATCAGTAAGTGTAGTAGTACCGTAGTTTCATATTGTCGCGTTCAACGGCTTCGCCGTTGACGATCGCTGGTCGCATTTTCTGCTCGCGCAAATAATCCAGCAAGGTACTACGCAAAACTTGCGGCGTATTGGGGCTTGCCGCTTCGATGTCGATGTTGCGCACGTCACCCTGAGAGCTGAGCGTCAGGCTCAGGTCCATATGCCCTTTATAAGGCAGTTCTGCATCGGGGGGAATGCCGTGCAGCGCACGGCTGTAATCATGGATGACGAAACCTGGCGCTGGCACGAGGAGGGCGGGCATGAAGATAGCGGCTATTTCGCTCTCGCTGAGACCTGCAGTGCTGAGCAAGGTCCAGGCTTTGCGGTACGCATCCTCGCTACGCGAGGCATAGTCAAAGCCGACATGCCAGTCGCCGAGGTCGATCCATGCCTGTGCCTTCTCCTGGGCTGTGACCGTCGGATCCTGCTCCAGTTCCGTGGCGCGGGCTTCCAGCAGGTCGCGATTGCTGATGTAACCGCGCGATACGACCATGGGCATGCTACGCACCGGCATCACGCGGTTGTAGTTGAGCGAGCCGAAATCCTCGACGACGTCCATCTCCTCCATCTGCTGCTTGACGGCGTAGGCGACACTGGCCAACTTGCGCTGGATGCGCGCATTCGAATCGAGCGTGCCTTCTGCCTCGGCGCCAGCATCTGTTTCCGCAAGTTCCTCGTAATAGTCGCGCGCCATGAGCAGGCGCTGGTCGATGACAGTCTCGGGCGCCATCGAGTAGGGACTCGTGCCCAGCGCGAGATCCGTGGCACTCGTCAGGAACAGCTGACTGCGCGGTATATAGACGTAACTGCCATTCTGCGTTTGTACGGCCACATACTCCATGCGCCGCGCCAGTTGTGGGCTGGCTTCGATCGCCATGGCAAGCGCCGATCCACCAAGCGCGCTTTCGCGCAGGAATGACTCCAGGTTCCAGTCCGCCCAGTCTTCCTTCGCGGCGAGCAGGCGCGGATCGTCTGCGGCGTAACTACGCTGCTGAATATAAAAAAGATACTCGTGGAGGTCGTTGACCTCGCGGATATTGCCGAGCGCCTCGTGGCTCGCAATCATTTTCTCAACGAGCGGGATCTGGTCGAGCGTATACAGCCCGGTGTTGACGCGGTCGATATGCATCGCGCTTTCAAAGGCCGCGATCGCGTCTTCATGCTCGCGGCTTTGCTGCAGCAGTGTGCCTAGCGAATCGTATTGTTCGCGCAGCTCATTGGAATACGCGTCGTCGGTGGCCTGCGTGTCGGCGATGCGGCTGCGGTAGGCGGCAATGTCGGCTCGCGGGTTTGTGGAACTCGCGTCCGCGGCGAGCGCGGGACTTGCAGTGACGGCCGGCGCGGCGCCTGTATCGGGAGCTGCAAGACCCTCGGCGTTGGGCTCGGGAAGCGCCGCAATGTCGAAAATCAGACTGCCGCGTTTGTCGCTGGTATAGCGGTCGGGGTCGACCGCGGAAGCTTCGGCTTCCTGTTCATCCTGCGCATAGGCGCTGTGCACGAGAGTTGTTCCGGACAACAGCACACCCAGCAACAGAGGTAGCATGTGTACCGCTGAAGGCCTGGGTCTGAATCCTGTAACAGTTGTGCTCACTGCGGATCACCTGCGTAAATCCCGAGGACACCTGCACCCGACTCGATTTGAGGAGGTTCCCGGAGCTTCAAGATTAGCAACTACCGCAGTATGAGTCATCCAGTATCGCCGATGCGCAATGCTGCAAATCCGCTCCAGAAAACCCGATAGCCGCGCCTTCGCAAACAGCCGAAACCTCAGCCATAGCGTACTTTTGATACCGGGCGCCAGTGCCCGGAGAATGCGGGAAGGAATGCAAGCGCGTGGTCGAGTCGACAGCCGAACCGCATCGACGCCAGCCTGCGTCTTGCGGTACGCTCTGCCGCCACAAAAACAAGAACAGGACTGTCTTCGATGAACAAAAAATTCCTGCTGTCGGCCCTGGCTCTGTGTGCTGCAACCCTGAGCACGACCACCTGCGCGCAGCGCAGGCCCGGCGACGTCCGCATCGATGATACCGCCGTGTTTCCCGAAAGCATCACGTCGTCGGCCGACGGCACGCTGTACATCGGCAGCGTCAAGGGCAACGTATACCGCGCGGCACCTGATAGCAGCACTGCAAAAGCGTGGATCCGTCATAGCGCTGACAATGGCATCCTGACGATCCTCGGCGTGCTTGCTGACGATGCCCACGACACGCTGTGGCTATGCTCCGCGCCAAACTTCTTCGGGCCCGAACGCTCTGAAGGCGTCACTGCCTTGCATGCGTATGATTTGACGAGCGGTGAACAGAAAGGCCGCTGGGATTTTCCAGGCGGTGGGGTATGCAATGACGTAACGATCGCCGCCGACGGTACCGCCTTCGCATCCGACACTAGTGGTGGCCGTATCCTGACGCTGGCGCCTGGCGCAGGCGAGCTGCAGGTCTACGGCGCTGATCCAATGCTTGTCGGGATCGATGGTCTGGCATTCAGCGGCGATGGTGTATTGATCGTCAACAACGTGCGCAGTAACCAGCTGATTCGCGTTGACCGCGATACCGACGGCACGATGGGCAAGCTGGCGCCGCTGACACTGTCGACCGAGCTCGGCGGACCTGACGGCATTCGTCTCGTCAGCGGCAATCGCTTCATCCAGGCTGAAGGGACGGTAGGCCGCATTCATCTCGCCGACATCGACGGCGACCGCGCAACGATTACGGTGCTCGACGATACGTTCGAGTCTTCGCCGGGTGTCACTGTGGTTGGCAACACGGCGTATGCGATTGAAAGCAACATCAAGTACCTGCTCGACGCGACTCTGAAAGGACAGGAACCGGAAGCGTTCATGCTTAAGGCGATTTCCCTGCCTGAATCGCAGTAGCGTTGCAGCCATGTTGCAGTGCTGGATCGTGACTTGTCGTTCTAATGGAGAATGCTTCATCGTTATTGCAGCGCCGGCGCGAATCCAGCCAGCACCCAGCGCCTGCGCCGCAAGTCGATGAAGCGACGATTGACCAACAAAGGAGCCATATGAAAACAACCATCAAACGCTCAGTGATGCGCGCAAGCTTCGCCCTGCTTGCCGCCGCAAGTTCCGCGCTGTTCGCGCAGGCGCCGGGTCAGGCCAGCGCCGTCATCCAGATCGACTGCGATGCCGCCTGCCTCGAAGGGCACCTGCAGCAATACATGGCGGGCCTCGCCGAGCGCGACCCTGCGCGCGTCGCCTTCGCCGCCGATGCCGTATTCAGCGAGAACAACGTCACGATGCCGATCGGCAACGATGGCCTCTGGGGTACCGCGAGCGCGGTCGAGCTGCCGGGCCTCGAGCTGTCGGATCCGGAAACCGGCAACGCCGCCTGGTTCGGCCTCGTCCAGGAAAATGGCAACTACGCCTACTTCGCCTTGCGCATCAAGGTCGAAGACGGCGCAATCACCGAGGCCGAAACCGTCGTCAACCGCCTGCCCGACATGCCGAAGCCCTTCGGCGATCCGGAAGCCTTCCAGCATGCGCCGGCATTCACGGAAATCCTCGCGCCGGAAGAGCGCAAGCCGCGCGAACGTCTGATCGCCATTGCCGATTCCTATTTCAATACCGTGGAACTGAACGACGGCCAGGTCTTTGCTCCCTTCCACGAGGACTGCGGCCGCGTCGAAAACGGTATCAGCACCACGAGCGGTGTCGCGGCCGGCGGCGGCAACTCCGCGGCGATCGCGGCGGGCTGCGAAGCGCAGTTCAAGCTCGGCATTTATCGCATCAACAAACGCATTCGGGAGCGGCGCTACCCGCTGGTGGACGTCGAGCGCGGCGTTGTCGTGGCTTCTGGTTTCTTCGACCACGCGAACACCTTCGACCGCTACACGCTCACCGACGGCCGCGAAATGAATACGGTGTTGAAGTGGCCGAACAGCATCACGTTGCTCGAGGCCTTCAAGATCAGGAACGGCGAGATTTTCCGCATCGAAGCGGTGTTCACGTACGTCCCCTATTTCATGCCGTCGCCGTTCGCGAAGCCGAACACTGACTTCCAGACGCGTTGAGGAGCAACCAGGATGGATATCAGGAAAGTATCGTTGTTGTTGTCCCTCGCCGCGCTTGGCAGCGCGGCCAATGCGCAGGACGCATGCGACGCGAATTGTATGAGCGCCATTGCCACGCAGTACATGACCGACGTTGCGACGCAGGGCTGGAGCAAGTTGCCCTGGGCCGGGCAGGTACGCTACACCGAGAACAACGTTGCGATGATGATCGGCGATGGCTTCTGGGGCGCGGGTCCGAGTACGGGTGAGAATCCGCTTATTCTTGCCGATGAAGAAAGCGGCAACGTCATCTGGTACGGCCGCACCGCGGAACATGGACAGCTTGCGTACCACGGCCTGCGGCTGAAGGTGGATGGCGGCCGCATCAGCGAAGTGGAGTCCTACCTCGGCCGCGAAGGCACGCCGGATCTCTTCGCCCCACTCGATGGCTACGTGCTGCACGCCGACTTCAGTGCGCCCGTGGCGGCAGCGAACAGCCGCGATGCATTGATCGCGACTGTCGAGGGCTACTTCGACAGCAAGCAGCTCAACGACGGCGCGCTGCGCACGGAGATTGCGAACGCGTGCACGCAAGTCGTCAACGGCGTAAACATCACCCAGGGTGAGCATCCGAAAGCGCAGGCCGCGCAAGGCTGCAAGGCGCAGCTCGAGATCGGCCTGTACAAGCCCGTCGAACGCATCCGGGCACGTCGTTACCCGGTGGTCGATACCGCTCGAGGCGTCGTGGTCGCACTCTCGCTTGAAGACCATGCCACGCGCGAACTGAAGTACAGGACGAGCGACGGCAAGGAACACGAGGTCGACGTGCGTTACCCGAACACGCGCGGCCGAATGGATCTGTTCAAGATCGTCGACAGCGAGATTGTCCGCATCGATGGCGTATCGGTGTTCCTGCCTTACTACATCCACTCCCTCTGGGAGGAGTAGATTAAATGGGGAATTAAATGGGGTCAGAGCCCATTTACGTTGTTGCTGGTCGCCAGCCTTCACGAACGCTCGCGTAAATGGGCTCTGACCCCATTTAATTCCCAATAGTCCTCAAGCGATGGTCGATTCCTGCCGTTACATTTACGGGAGCTTCGCATTCGCGGGCCCCGGCCAGATTTTGCCGTCCGGCAGCCGTGCAGTAGCCAGAAAATCCTGACCTCGATAACAACAAACAACGAGACAGGTTCATATGAAAAACACAGCCACAGCCTTACTGCTAGTCCTCGCGGCCGCTGATGCCAGCGCCGAGTCCGTTCGTTTCATCAACGGCGACGGTTCCGAAATTACCGAGCTCTGTATCGCCGCCGTCATTGGCGCTCCCGACCTCAACACACGCGCCGCGCGCCTCGGCGTCCGCAACTTCACGACCGATGATGTGCTCTGCAACGGCATGCCGCTGAATGAATTCATGCGTACGTACCGGGCAATAACGGAGCCCGACACCGTCGTGATGTCGACGCGCAAGGGACAGGCGCCTGCTGCGACAAATGGCTAGTCGGCCTTGATGCCCCCGTAGAGCTGGTCGCGACGGTGGCGACGAGCTTTAGCGTCGTGACAGAGCGCATGCCGCCCGACCTCGCGCTACGCTGATCGCGTTCCTGCGTAGCCAATAGTACGCGGCAGCGCTCAGTCGCGCGCCAGGCGTGCGCGCATCAGCGGATAGAACTGCGTGAACGAGCCATCGAAAGCGCCGTGTTCAAGATGACATGCGGTGCATTCGTTGCCAGCCGCAATGCGTTCACTCGTCATGACCTCTGGCGCCGCGAAGGTAAAGAAGGCATGGCCACTGTCGTCGGCGAAGCGCGCCTTGTCGATAACGTGGATTTCCTGCAGGAACATGTCGCCCTGCACAAAGCCTGGCAACTGCGGCGCGGATTGTGCCTCTGCGCGATAGAAGCTCAGCAGGAACATCGTGCCGTCGGCGTAAGTGCCGTTCTCGACGAAATAGCGATAGGCTGCAGGTTCTATCTGCACGACACCGAGCGAACCCGGCTTTGCCGCGTCAAAGGGAAGCTCGCTGTATTCACTGCCGAGCGAGGCGCCGGTCTGGATCCATTCGACGAGGTTAGCCGGGCGCTGCAATTCGCCGGCATCGTTGTATTGCGCAACATCGAGACTGGTTTGAGCGCAGAGGGGCACAGACAGCGATGCAGACAGCAGCAAGGTGGAGAGGTCGCGGAGTTTCATAGGCGGGGTCCCAGGCTGAAAAAGCGCGCGGATTACGCGCGCCGGCATTGTCTCACTATTATTTTGGGCCCGGTATCGCCTGGCCATTCTCGAGTGTCACCGCAAGAATGAAGTTCGGCGCCAGCACTTAATTCCCGACGTACCTCGCAAGAGTTTCCTCCCAGTGGCCTGCGCCATCCACTACCCGTCTTCCAGCGTCAATGTCAGGATGAAATTTGTCTGCAAGACGTAAGAGCCAGGGTACTGTGCCAGGACTTCCTCTATTGCCGCGATTCCTCGCGTTGCTCAATGCTGCGTCAGCGCCCGCTCATCCGCCCAGTTGCCATGCAAGCCCTGGCGCAGCCGGAAGGGCAACTTGATACGGCAGATCGGCCCGGCCTCGACATCCTGCGCGTCGAGTATCACAAGGTCGGAGTAGTTGCGCACGATGTCGTCGACCAGCGCGAGGATGTAGCCATCGCCTTCTGGTGCATGCGGCGTGCGTGGGACGAAGCAGGGTTCCTGGATCAGGCTGTCGGGGCCGCAGAACCACGTAGCTTCCTTACTGGTACGGAAGTTCATGTGTGCAATGCGGTTCAGGCGCAGGCCGGAGGCGCGCGCGCTCGGCCCATTAAAAGGCATCGACATGTCCGTCACCGGAAGCCAGCCGTGGCCATGCGGCTGTGTTGCGTAACGATCGTCAATGCGCGGGAATTCGCCGAACAGCTTGCTGAGCGGCTCATCCTTCTCGAACTCGTCGCCCTTGCTGTTGTAATCCACCGTCCAGCGTGTCATGAAGGACTGGCCTTCTTCGCGGTTGAAGGGCGCGCCGTGGATATCGGGGAAGAAGGGAAACATGTTGTTCTTCGCCGCTGGCGTGTCGAAGTAGATCTTCGAGCCCTCGTTGAAGGCGTTCATGACATGCGAGCAGAACATGTTCGGGCGTTTGAATATCTTGATGTCCTTCGCCTCGCCCTTGCGCGGTAGCACCATCAGGTACACCGGCAGCGTCGTATCAAAGCCGAAGTGCGGCAGGTTTGCCTGCAGCCGCTCCCAGTTCGACGTACTCGGTACGATGTGGAACACGGCGTAATCTTCGGTGACGCCCCAGTCGTGCATCATGCAGTAGTAGGGCGCCTCGAACCACACTTCGCGCAGCAGCTCACCGTTGGGACTGATTTCCATGTAGGTGCAGTCCTTCGTCAGCAAACCTCTCGCCGCATAACTGAAGGCCACCATGTTGCCGGTCAGGGGGTCGATCTTCGGATGCGCGGTAAAGGTCTGGCTCGTGCATTTTCCGCCCCAGTTGGTGTAGCCCTCGGTCGCGAGCGTCAGCGGGTCCATGACGAGCGCGGGGCTGTCTTCCTTCAGCGCCAGCAACTTGCCGCCGTGCACGATGACGTTTGTATTCGCCGTGCCCCGGATGTGGCCCTTGACCGCTTCCTCATCGGTCAGCGGATTGCGATAGGCGCCGAACATTGCCCGGCCAGCGGCGCGTTCGAGCTTGAACTTGTCGGTTTGCGCGTAGCGCTGCTTGAAGTCGACCTTGCCGTTACGAAAGCGAAACAAGGAGACCATGCCATCGCCGTTGAAGAACTGCTCGTTGTCGAAGCGCGGCGCAAACTGCTGGTCGGGGTGTACGCGGTGATAGGTGCCGCTCAGTTGCTGTGGCACTTCGCCCTCAATTTCGAGATCGAGAATGTCGCCTTCGAAGCGCAGTGGTCTGAGGATGCCGGAGAAGGCGAGGGTGTTGGGAAAATGCGCCATGTTGCGTGTCCTGTATCGGTGTCAGAATTAAATCGAAGTCTTTTTCTCTTTACAATCCGGGGGGAAGGCCCGATAGCGGAGGATTCAGTGGCCATCCAGAATCGCCTCGACAACCAGCTGTTTCGGCGCGTTTATGTTCGGATACAGCAGGCGAACGCGATTTGTCCGGGATCAATACACATGGAACAAAGCCAGCACAATTTTTACGAACTATTCCGTCAGCTTGGGCTGCCCAGCGACAAGGCCTCCATCGAGCGCTTCATCGCCGAGCACAGGGGTCTACCCGAGACCACGAAGATCAGCACGGCGCCGTTCTGGACACAGAGTCAGCGCGACTTCCTGCTCAAAGCACTGCAGGACGACGCCGACTGGGCGCCGATGGTGGACCAGCTGAACGTTGAGCTGCACGAGTCGCACACCCGACTGCAACAGCCGGAGCTTCCGACTTCGGGTTGACGCTGTCACGTTTCGGCTTGGCAGCGTGGAATAAGAGGCATTTCTGCACGCTGGGCCTTGTACTGCTTCCACCACTTCCCGTCTAATCGCGCCCCCTCGTGGTGACGGCCACGCGTTGAGGAAGGCGTCTGATGCTCGATGGGCAATTCGAAATAAATCATCTCCAGGCGTTGCTGGATTCGGCGCCGACAGCCTTGCTGGCAGTGACAGAGGAAGGCATTGTCGTCTTCAGTAACATGCTCGCCCAGAGTTACTTCCGTTATAGTCGGGAAGAACTCAGGGGCAAGTCCATCGATCAGTTGATTCCCTCGTCATTTCGTTCGAATCACTTCAAGTTTCTGCAGCACTACTTCAGCGATCCGAAGCCGCGCCCGATGGGCGTTGGCAGCAAACTATCGGGCCTGCGCAGCGACGGCGACGAGTTTCCCATCGAGATCGGCCTCAATCCGATCCGTCTTGAAAACGTGCAACTGGTGATTGCGTCCGTCATCGACATCAGCGAACGCAGGAAGCTCGAGCACCGCTACGAAGTTGCGATTCAGCGCCTGCCGGAAGGCCTGCTGATCGTGTCGCAACAGGGGCGCATCGACATGGTCAACCTGGCGATCGAACAGATGTTCGGATACACCAGTGATGAACTCATCGGCCAGCCCGTTGAAATTCTCGTGCCCACCCGTTCCCAGGGCGATCACTTCCGCCATCACGCGACATTCAATGCGACGCCGAGCGCGCGCCGCATGGGCATGGGGCTCGACTTGAACGGCAAGCGCAAGGATGGATCTGAGTTCCCGCTGGAAATTGGCCTTAACCCCGTCTGCAGCGGCGACAACACTGAGATCATCGTCACGGTCATCGACATTAGCAGCCGGCGCAAGCTGGAACACGAGCGTTACGAATTCGAATCGAAGATCCAGCATACGCAAAAGCTGGAAAGCCTTGGCGTGCTTGCTGGCGGCATCGCCCATGATTTCAACAACATCCTGACGGGCGTGCTGGGTAACGCCGAGCTGGCCTTGATGAACCTGCCAAAAAATTCCGTCGCCTCGCGTTACATCGACCACATCCTTGAGGCCTCGCTGCGTGCCGCCGAACTGTGCAACCAGATGCTGGCCTACAGCGGCAAGAACAAGTTCATCCAGAAGCCCCTGTCGCTCAACGAAATCATCGAATCGACCTCAGAGCTGGTACAGGCCTCGGTGTCGAAACGCGCCATCATGAAATTCTCGCTTACCGAGGATTTGCCGCCTGTCGTCGGCGATCCCACGCAGATCCGCCAGGTCATCATGAATCTTGTAATAAATGCCTCGGAGGCGATTACGCAGAAGAACGGGCTGATCACGATCACGACCGGTGTGAAAGACTACAATCCCGTCAGCCACTATGGATTTACGCCCCCTGATTGCGATGTGCCGGCGGGCCGCTATGTCTATATGACCGTCTCCGACAACGGTCACGGCATCGATCCGTCGATGTTAAACAGAATCTTCGAACCCTTCTTCACGACCAAGTTCACCGGACGTGGGCTTGGGCTTGCTGCGGTGCTGGGCATCATCCGTGGACATGGCGGTACGCTGCGGATCTATTCGGAACTCGGTAAGGGCACGACTTTCCGCATTCTATTGCCCTACGAACAGACGGACGCTGAGCGCGACCAGGTTGATTCCATCGATCCGCTGCTCCAGTTCCGGACGACTGGCAACGTGCTGATCATCGACGACGAGAAGGGCGTGCACCAGGTTGTCGGCGACACGCTCAAACGTGCCGGGTTCAACATCCTGTCGGCGATCGAAGGGCGCGAAGGCCTTCGCATCATGGATACCGCCAACAACGACATCGTGCTGGTGATTCTCGACCTGACGATGCCTTTCATGAATGGCGACGAGGTGTACCGCAAGCTGCGTGAGGTCAACAGCACCGTGCCCGTCATCATCACCAGTGGCTATTCGGAAGACGAAATCAGCAGCCAGTTCGTCGGCCGCGGCATCAACGGGTTCCTGCCCAAGCCGGTGAGTCCGACGAACCTGTTGAACCTCGTCAGGGACGTGCTGGAAGGCTAGCGCGGGCGTCCTACAGGTTCAGCGCTGTCACGATGCTGTTACAAACCTCGTCCTGCGACATGCCATCACCCTTGATGATGAGGTCGGCGTATTGCGTGTACAGCCGCGTGCGCTCCTCGAACAGATCGTCGAAGCTCTGGTCGGGCCGCTTCGCAATGCCGCGTGTGTCGTAGTCGGTGATGCGGCTGCGTAGCGTGGCGAGCGACACATCGAGGTAGATTGTCGTGCCATTGGTGCGCAGGTGCGCCATTGCTGCATCGCTATATACCGCGCTGCCGCCGGTGGACACGATATGGTTGTCGACATTCAGCGTCTGCAGCACGCGCGCTTCGATTTCGCGCAGCTTCATGTAACCCTCCGTGTCCATGATCGCCTGCAGCGAGCGGTGCTCGACTGACTGGATCAGTACGTCAGTATCGATGAAGTCATGCGAGCTGCGCTTCGCGAGTATCACGCCGACGGTGCTCTTGCCTGAACCTGGCATGCCGATCAGGACGATGTTGGACTTTGCTTTCATGCCGATGGTTTCCTCAGGCTTTGCTCTTGCCGGCCAGCGCGGGTGCGTGTTGCTCCCAGTTCTGGCCATCGAATTTAATGATTTTCATCGAGGGCGGCTGGTCGAGGCAACGCACATTGATATCGATGCCGTCAGGATTCGAGCGTGGTGTGTAAAAAGGCTTGATGCCGCAGACACTGCAGAAGGTGTGTTTGGCGACGCCGGTATTGAAAGTGTAGGTCGTCAGCTTGTCGGCGCCGCTGAGGAGCTCAAATTTGCTGAGCGGCAATATCAGGTGCAGGAAGCCGGCCCTGGCGCAGATCGAGCAGTCGCAGTCTTCGACTTCGATGTGTTCGGGCGCGTCAATGGCGAAGGTCACGGCTTTGCAGTGACAGCTTCCGGTGTAGCGCATGGGACTGGGTTCCTGGCAGGAGGTTGCTTCGTATAGGGGCGACTTGCCACGCCCTGGCCGCGGCGAAGGTCGAAAGGCGTAAACCGCGGGCGCAAATGCGAAGCAGTTAACATTTCGGCGCCGCATCTTACTAAAGTTTTGCCCCGGAGTGGCCGTAGTTGACTGCATAGGGCTTTTGAATCGCCACAGCCAGAAGGGGTACAAGTCATGGCCATTGCAGCATTACTCCGTCATTCGACCTTGCGCGGCACCGTCGTTGCCGCATTCGCGCTGGCCAGTCTGCCGGCGCTCGCCGGTAGCGAACCCACGGATGCCCCCTGGTCGGCGCAAGCCCGTGTCGACCGCCTGCTGTGGAGTCTCATCAACGATGAGCGCTACAGCCACCTGCAGATTGCCGCCAACTACGAGCGCCTGCGCGCACGATTGCTCGACGAAGCCTGCCTGGTGTCGACAGCGCCCTGTCTGCGCGGCCTGGAACGGCCCAGCAGCGCCCAGTCGATGACCACCGAGATCACGCCCGAGCAGCAGGCCGTGTTCGATCAGTTGCTGTATGCATTGCGCCACGCCAGCGCCGCGCACAGCGAGGCGCCGGTCCACATGATGGTATCTACCACCGAATAGCATTTCGTACACAGGCCCAGGGAACAGACCACGAGCGGATCAAAAGCGTTGAGCTCGATCTCACCAGGGATGCTCGCTGCCATCCCAGCGCCAGAAGCGGCCGCTTTGCGCGGGCGTCAGCGCTTCGATCAGGTTGAATAACCCGTGGCCGCTCTGCTCGACTGACAACGTGGCCTGTGCGCCGCCCATGTCGGTGCGTACCCAGCCCGGATGCACGGGGCAAACGATCACGCCATCGGCTTTCAGTTCCTGCGCCAGCGTCTGCATCACCTTGCTGACGGCGGCCTTCGAACTGCGATACGCGTACGTGCCGCTACCCGGTTCCTCGACGTTGAAGGCGCCCATCTGGCTCGACACCGTAACGATGCGCGGGCGCTGCGCCTGAAGCAGGTTTGGCAACAGCGACGCCGCGAGGCGCAGCGGCGCAAGCGTATTTATCTCCAGCGTGCGCAACCATTGCGCATAGTCCATATCCTGCAGTCCCTGTTGCTGCCCGCCATACACGCCAGCATTGTTGATCAGTACATCGACAGGACCTTTTATTTGCATGACGAAGGCTTCGATCGATGCGCCGGAAGCAACATCGAGCTGCAGGATCTCGAGTGCACCTGGCAATTTGCGTAAAGCCTCGGCCTTGTCGGGTTGCCGGCAGCCGGCGATGACACGCTTGCCCGCTTGCAGGAAAAGCCGCGCAAGTTCGAGCCCGATGCCACGATTGGCGCCGGTGATGATGATGGTTTCCAT
>JBEGWB010000087.1:0-24125 GCA_041178065.1 Pseudomonadota bacterium
TACCAAACTTCTCGGCGGCGAACTCGATGCTACCGATCTGCGATGGCGCCACGATGTTGCCGGCAACGCGAATGACGAAGAGATCGCCGAAGCCCTGGCTGAACACCAGCTCCACCGGCACACGCGAGTCGGAGCAGCCGAGCACGACCGCGACCGCGACCGGGCTCAGTAGACAAACAAGGTAGTGACAGAAATAGTGCTGTGGCCAACCCGCGAAAACCCGGGCAATAAAAAACCGGTGGCAGGAAGCCCGCCACCGGTTTCAGTAAGGGCCGGCGCAATTGTAAGCGCGCCGGCGCATTTCTTCTTCTGACTTGTTGCTTCTTGTTGTTGTCTTTTTACGCACCGCCCGTCTTGCGCGGCGCGGTTTCCTGGAGGAACAGGGCAACGATGAAGCCCAGCACGAGACCGGAGGCGGCGAAGTACAGCGCACCTTTCAGTCCGTACTCGCCACCGGCGATGCCGCCGGCAATGATCGGCGCTACACCGCCACCGATGAATTCACCGGCAAAGATCACGAAGCCGGCCATCGAGGCCAGCATACCAGGAGGCGCCGCTTCGGCTGCAACCGGACCAGCCAGGATCGCCAGCGCGGCAAAGTTGAACATTGATGCGAAGAACAGCAGGATCCACAGCACGGTGGTGTTCTCGGGGCCCTGTTGCGTGAACAGGATCAGGAACACTGCAGCCAGGGCATACGAGGCCAGCGTCGACACCTTGCGGCCAATGATGTCCGACAGCGCCGGCATCGCGAACTGGCCGATGCAGCCGCCGATACCTACCGCCGAGAACACGTTGCCGACGGTGATCGGATCGAGCCCCAGGCCCGCGCCCAGCGGTGCCGACAGGTAAGCGGTCAGCAATGCCGCGATGACGAAGATGCCGCCCATGGCACAAATCAGTGTCAGGGGCGCGACCTTGGCATTGCGATGCGCGAACATGCTCATGAAAGGCACGCCGCCATTGCCACCGTGGCCGGTGTCGGCACGCTTCAGCGGCTCGCGCACGACGAACCACATCAGCAGCGCGACGATCACACCGGGTGCGCCGACCAGCATGAACACCACGCTCCAGTCATAGCTGTTGAGCAGGCGCGTGGCGATCAGCGGTGCGAGCGCGAGGCCAAACAGGGAGATCATGCACTGGAAGATACCGTTGTTGAGACCGCGGCGTTCCGGCTTGGATGCCTCCACGGCGACGGCGACGCCGGTCGATGCAACCGGACCTTCGGCGATACCCATGATGATACGGACGATGACCAGCGCCGTTACCGACCCGGCAAGGCCACTGAATGCAGACATCAGCGAGAAAATCAGCACCGCGGGAATCAGCACCGCGCGGCGTCCCACCTTGTCCGCCATGTAACCCATGACGAAGGCCGACACGCCCCAGGCCATGCCGAGGTAGCCCGCCAGAACCCCGCCGTATTCAGGCGTGATGCCGAGATCGCGCGCCATCGTGGAGTTGGGTGACTGCAGGATGATCGGCAGCACGAACCGGTCGAGACCGACGAGGCCGAAAGTCAGGCTCAATAGCGCGATGATCTTCCACTCGTAGTCCGTGTCCCAAGCTTTGGTAGTTGTTTGTTGCATCACTGCCCCCCTTTTCTGGTTGTTGTGGGTGTCGCTTTTTTATTGTTGACCGTCGTTGCTTTTATGCGCAACTTGGAGCGGCAAAGTAATGGAGCAAGGCGCAGTTGGCAATCCTTTTTGGGCCGCTGCCTGCGATGGCTTGCGGCCTTCGCGTCAACGCCGACTGCCGGTAGAATCAGCGCACATCCCGGCCCATGCATCGGCCCGTCCAGTACATGCCAGAGGAAGTACTGGCACATGCTAAGCTGCGGCTCCGCCAGCAGAGGATTGGCCTTCCCCACGAGAGGGAATCCAGTATCGTTGGAACTATTACAAGAGGATTAGTCATGACCCCGGCCCGCCTCCTGCTTGCCACTGCAATCGCCGCCGCCGCCCTCGGCACCTTCGCCGCCGACCAGCCCGCTGGCCCACCACCACCGAATTTCCAGATCCGCGAAATCGCCGACAACCTTTACCGCTCGGGCAATGGCGCCTGGCACAGTATCTTCCTCGTCACCAGCGAAGGCATCATCCTCGCCGACCCGCTGAACCCCGGCCACGCCGAATGGCTCAAGGGCGAACTCGAGACACGCTTCCCCAGCCTGCCAGTGAAGTACGTCATCTACAGCCATAGCCACTTCGACCACGTCGAAGGCGCCGCCGTGTTCAGCGACACGGCAACGATCATTGCGCAGGAAGGCGTGCTGCGGAACATGGACGGGCGCTACCCCAACATGCCCGGCGACATGATCGACCGCAACGGCAACGGCAACTTCGACCGCGAGGACATCGACGTGCCAACGCTCGCTGACCCCGGCATCTGCGGCATGAGCACGCAGTGGTTCGACCAGATCGACACGAACAGCGACGGCATCGTGCCGCCGGCCGAATTCCAGCAGAACATCGTCAAGCCCGACATCGTGTATTCCGACCGAATGACGCTTACGCTCGGCGGCAAGCGCGTGGAGCTCATGCACCCCGGCAAGAACCATGGCGACGACATGACGGTCGTCCTCTTCCCGGAACAGCGCGTAGTGTTCGCCACGGACATGATCGCCGATGCCCTGGTGCGCAACGACATTCGTTCACTGCCCAGTGCCTGCGGCCCGCTCGACGGACATCCGCTCGATGAATGGATTCGTTCCTACGAGAATGTTTATGCGCTGGACTTCGACACTTTCGCCGGCGGACATGGCGAATTCTTCACGAAGGCCGATGTCGCGCTGCCGATCCAGTTCCTCAAGGATCTGAAGAGTGCGGTTGAAACAGCCATCGCCGCGGGCAAGACGCTCGATCAGATGAAGCAGGAAATTATGCTGGAGCAGTACACGGACTGGGCCTACTACGAGCGCTTGCGCGAGAAGAATATCGAGGCGGCGTATCTGAACCTCACGCAGGTGCGCTAGTTTCGCGCATCGCGCAACAACCGGTTCGCCGGGATCCGCAATTGCTGAGGCAAGCACTACCAATGACGACCTACGCCATCATCGACTTCGAAACCACCGGACTCAGCCCCGACCATGGCGACCGTGCAACCGAAGTGGCCGCGGTGATCGTCCGGGGCGGCCAGATCGTCGACCGTTACCAGAGCCTGATCAATCCCCGGCGCCCGATTCCCTATTATGTGCAGGAACTCACCGGCATCACCGAGGGCATGGTGCGGAACGCGCCCGATGCGAAACAGGTCATGCAGGAGCTGCATCAGCGAATCGGGCATATCCCGCTTGTCGCGCACAATGCCTCGTTCGATCGGAAATTTCTCGATTGCGAGTATCAACGTGCGGGTTTGACGCGCAGCACGGAATTCGCCTGTTCCCTGTTGCTGGCACGCCGTATCTATCCGCAACTCCGCAGCCACAAGCTTGGAGAGCTGGTGCGGCAGCTGCGTTTGCCGACGGCCGGGGTCCACCATCGCGCAATGGCGGACGCCGAGATGACGACTCACCTGATCACACACATGATCAGTGAACTGCAAACCCAGGGCTTGTCGGCAGTCACTCATGACCTGATGCGCAAACTCCAGGGGCTTCCCAGGCTGGGCTTGAGCAAATTCATTGCAAGCTGCGCTGCGGCGCGCTGTGCCGGCGCCGCGTGAGCATTTACAGCAGCGCGTAGTAGCGCACGATGTTGCCGGCTTCCTTGCGCTTGCCAACGCCAACGATCACATGCCGCATCAACCAGTCATGCTTCCCCTTCTCCACTTCAAACGTCGGAAAGGCGCGCAGGTAATAGTCGCTTTCCGGCACCACCGGCCCATTCTCGAAGATCCACGCGCGGATCTTCAGCATCGTATCGGTGTAGCGGCCCCACAGGTAACCCTTGTTGTACAGCATGATCAGCGTGCCGTCGTTTTCCTGCAGCATGTAGCGCGCGTCGAAACTCAGGACGTCGTCGGGACGGAACAGCGCGTAGTCGCCACCGCTGTTCGGCACAGCAACTCCGTTGAGGCGGGGTCCCGCGACCGTGCCGCTATCGAGATACACCGCGCCCCGGCCCGCGCCGGTCGGCATGTTGTTGATATTCTGCGTGCGCGTGAAGTTGAGGTCGATCTCGAACACGAACTCGAGCTTCGGGCTGTCGAAGCTCGAGTAGCCGTCGAAAGGGCTGATCAGTTGCGCAGCGGGCGCGGCAGCGGCGGCCGTGTCCTGGGCCTGCGTGGCGGCGCTGCCGACGGCGAGCGTGGCCGCGCCGAGCAGTGCGGCGTCGTTGATGAAGTCGCGGCGGTTCATGTGGAGCTCCTCTTGGCGGGTTTTATCAGGACCAGTGTAGTGGCAGGGTCGGCTGAAGCGAGCCCGCTGCCGGCGCGCTTCAGTTCAGATACTCATATAACAGGAACTGGGCGCCGTCGGCACCGTGGAATTCGAGCTTGCAGTCCTGCCAGCTCGCGGGCAGGCCGAACTCGCTGTCGTTGGTGAATGTCATGCGGCGCCGGCGACTGTCCTTGCATGCGATGTCAACGCTATCGACCTGGCCCTGCAGGCCGGTAAAGCCGAAGACGCGGCGCGTCGAGGTTTCGTAAGTCCAGCTGCCGTTGACGAGTCTGATCTGCGCGCCGATCGGTTCTTCGCTGGCGAGCTTCGCGCGAATCGCCTCGGCCTGCGTGCGAATACTGCTGTCGGCGGCCAGGCCCTTGCGCGCTTCGAGCAGCGCGAAGGTATTCAGGGCCTCGCCCGTCTGGTTCAGGCTCGCGGCGACGAGGAACTTGCGCTCCAGTGCCTTCAGGTACAGGTCCGGCAGCAAATATTCGTCCGGGTATCGCTCTTCCTGGATCGCAAGGCGTGAGTTGGGCTGGGACTGGGGCGGGACCGCCTTGCTGCCCTGCGTGGCATTGCGCAGCGCGACCAGCGCCTCGAAGGGACGCTCCATGCCGGCGTATACGGATGCCAGCTGATCCTGCAACACGGCATAGTCGAACAGGGTTTGCGCGCGGTTCGCCAGCAGGTCCTTCGCAAGGGTTTCGGCCTCGGCATAATTTTTCGCGGTCAGCAGGTCGATGACCTGTTGTATCTCGGGCACGAGCTCCGGCGTCATGGCAGGCAGGATCGGCGCGCGCAGCACTATGCGCATCGAATAGTGCGGCCAGTCGACTGGCGTATCGCCCGCCTTCGGTGGATCGAAGGTCGTTGTCGCGATGCCATCGAGCGCCGCCTGCTTGAACTCTTCGTCGTAGAAACCGCCGACCAGCTCGACATCGGCGACCGAGCCGTCGGCTTTCACGGTGAACTCGACGTCAACGATGCCTTCGCGCTCCGGTGGCTCTTCATAGACATCGGCTCCGGAAATATTGATCCCGCGGCCGCCGCGGTTGTTCCTGACTTCGTCGGTGCCCCAGATGGAGCTGCGCTGGATTTCATTGGGGTCGAAGCTGGTATCGCCGCGATTGACCTGGATCAGGTATTCCCCGCCCCGTAAAAACTCGGGGCCAGTTTGCAGCGCCTGCGCGGCAGCGTGGCTCGAGGCAAGCGCAAGGAAGAATGCAAGGCCGGCGCGACGATACAGGGTGCGAGTGGATGCCGCGGGCTGAGAGCATGTGCGGCGAGAAGCGCTGCGTTTGCAGGTCGCGCGGCATTGAGTGGTAATCATGATGTGTCCTGTCCGTGGTTTGCTGTGAAAGGGAGAGTGCAAGTAACTAGATGATCCAGCTGAACAAACTCGGCGCTGCGGTTGGCGCCTCTGCTTTACGTCGTAGCAGCTGCAAGCCAGCCTGCAGGTCGTCGGCAGTGGCGAGCGACGCTATCTCGTGCGCACAGGCGCGTGCCCATGCCGTTCCAGCCAGCTTGCGCTGCCGGCATTCCAGCAGCGGGAAGCGGCGGTGTTCAGCGGCAAGACCGCGCAGCACGCTGTAGTCGCTCCAGTTGCTCAGACCGAGCAAAACAAAATCCTGTTGCAGCACGAGCGCGCCAAGACCGTCGCGCCACTGGCGCACGGGATCATCGGTCAAGGCGAGGGTCGCGAAACCGGCGGTGGCAAGTTCGTCGGCAAAGGCGCTGGCATGCGCGTCGTGCGGCTGGTACAGCACGAGTGCTGGACCTTCACCGAGCTTGCGCGTGCCGGCCGCGCCGAATGCGTTCAGGGGGACGCCTGCCGAACCGAGCGCAGCCAGGCTGCCGGCCAGAAAGTCACGACGCGACTTGTAAATGGCTTCGGTCATGGTGCCGGCACCTCCGGCGCGGCGCCCTTGTGCACCAGGTACTCGACGAGTAGCCCCAACTGGGCATCGCTGAGTTCCGCGCGACTGATCGGGAACATGACGCCCAAGCCGGAGCGCACGGCACTTTGAATCAATGCCGGCTGCAAATCAGCGCGGTTCTCCAGCAGTGCAAGCTCCGGGCCCAGGCGCCGCCCGAGAATGCCGGTGCCCATGCCGGCCGCGCGATGACACATGCCGCATTTTTCGCCAAAGAGCTCGGCACCTGCATTCTTTTCGAGCGAGACCCATTCCTGCGCCTGCAGCGGCATTGCGCACAACAGCAAGGCGCTGGATAGCAGACGAAGGACAGCGGATTTCCCCCTCTGAGGAAACGCCAATGACGCATTACCACGCCAGGATGGCTGCAGCGGCGAGCGCGTCGCATGCTGCCGCGGTCGGCGCTGCACAACGGTAATGTCGCGGCTCGATTGCGTCTGCGCGCGCTTCATATCACGCCTCCGTTTCCGCGTCCGGGCCAGATGCCGCTCTTGCCCGGCGCGATGATGCCGTTCGGATCGAGTGTGTCCTTGACGCGCTGGTTCAGCCGCAGCAAGGCATGGTTGTTATAGTCGTAGCTGCCCGCGATCAGATCCATGTACTCGATGTGCGCGCGGTACTCGCCGTAGCGTTCTACCGACGCGTCGTCGACCAGTGCGCGGAAGAAGCGGTCCACCTGCCGCACCATCTCCGGATCGTCCTTGTTGAACAGCACCTGGTTGACATTGGTGATGTGGCGCTCGGCCAGTGCGAAAGAACCGTGATAGTCCATGCCGAATTCCTGGTAGCGCGCGTAGGTGCGGCGGAACTGCGCAAGCGCCTTGGCGCCCGATTGCGGCAACACGGGCGAAAAGCCGAGGTGTCCGCCACGCCCGCCATGCCACGACACGTTCTGCAGCGGGAAGGTGATCGGGATTCCGGCGAAGGGCTGGTTTTCGCGCGGTAGGCCTTCGCGCCATACACTGCGCCGCATCGGATACGAACTGCGCGCGGCAAAGGCACGCTCAACGACATTGGCGGTCGCCGTCGTTACTTCTTCCGGTCCGTAAAAGCGCAGGTTGATGCTCCACCAGCCGAGATTGAACTGCTTGCGGATCGCGTCGATGACGCTGTCAGGCAACGCGCCCGGCCGGTCGTACCAGTCCGTGCGATTCGTCAGCACCGCGGCCGCGCGCAACCAGTTGCCGAGTGACGGGGACTGTTGCAGCAAACCATCGCGGCGCATCGGCGCCAGTGTATCGATCGCCCAGCCGAGGTCGTCGGCCTGGTCAAGTTCCATGTCGAGCGACACGACGGTCTCCGGCTTTGGCATCAACCACATGCCAAGCTTGGTCACGACGCCGAAGTTCGATTGCACGAACATCTGATCCCAGTTCGGGCCGAATCCATAGGGATGCAGGTTCCAGCTCGGCGAGTCTCTCATTGCCCCCATGCCGGTGCGCACGAGTTCGCCATCGGGTAGCACCACTTCCATGCCGCAGATGCGATCGGCGTGATCGCCGTACGGCGTGTAGCCAACGCCGCGATCGAGCGCATTGCCGGCGACGGAACCCCAGGCATTTCCCGGCGGCGAGATCCAGTAGGGAATGGCGTTCGCTTCGACATAATCGAACAGATCATAAAAGCCAACACCGGGCTCGAGCAGCACGGTGCCATTTTCCAGATCCATGCTGATGCGTTTCATGCGTGACAGGTCGAGCACGACAGAACCCGACAGTACCGGCGCGGCACTGCCATAACCGAAGTTTTTGCCGCGACTGATCGGCCACAGCGGAATTTTATGTTCGTTCGCCAGCCTTACCAGCGCCTGCACTTCCTCGGCACTCGCCGGCGCAATGGCAGCGGCGCCGACATGCGCGGCCTGATCGAATCCGAAATGATCCAGATAGGTGTCGCGATCCTGATCCGTATTGAAGACCCATGCGTCGCCGACAACGCTGGCAAAGGCGCGCAATGCGGTATCAAAAGCGGACTGGGAAATGCCGGGGGGAAGGACTTGTTGCATGGCGTGGACCGCTTCTTTTTTTACAAGTTGAAGTTATTATGTGGGAAACTTTCAAAAAAAAATACGCTGGAACTTCGATGACGCAACCCTTCCCCCACAGCATGGATTACGCCGGCCACAATGAGCCGATGCGGGTTGAATGCGACATCTATGATCTTGTTGTAGAAGGGGAAGTGCCTGCCGAAATCAACGGCGTGTGGTATCGCAGCGTGCCTGATCCGCAGTACCCGCCGCTTCACGGCGACGACGTGTACATCAGCGGCGATGGCATGATCAACGCGATTACCTTCGAGAACGGCCACGTCGATTACAAGTTGCGCTACATCATGACCGAGCGTCTGAAGCACGACCGCGCCGCGCGCCGTGCACTGCATGGGAAGTATCGTAACCCCTTCACCGACGACCCTGCCGTCAAGGGCAAGGATCGCGGCGTATACAACACCACACCCATCTTCCACGGCGGCCGCTTGCTGGCGCTGAAGGAAGACAATCTCGCGATGGAACTCGATCCCTTCACGCTCGACACCAGGGGCAAGTACAACTACGGCGGCAAACTGAAGTCGCAGACGATGACGGCGCACACGCGCGTCGATCCCGACACTGGCGAGCTATTCTTTTTTGGGTACGAATGCTGCGGCCTCGCAACGAAGGACGTCGCCTATTGCATTGCCGACAGCCATGGCAACCTGATCCACGAAGAATGGTTCCAAGCGCCTTACGTTTCGATGATGCACGACTTTGCCGTGACGAAGGAACACGCGATCTTCCCGATCATGTCGACCACCACGGACATGGACAGGCTGAAAGCAGGCCTGCCGCACTGGGCCTGGGATCATACGAAGCCGACGCATGTCGGCATCATGCCGCGCAAGGGCAAGATCGCGGATATGCTGTGGTTCGAGGGCCCGCCGTGCTTTTCCTACCACATGATGAATGCCTTTACCGAAGGCTCGAAAGTGCATCTGGACCTTTGCGTTGCAGACATGAACATGTTTCCCTTCATCATGGGTGGCGGCGGTTACGCGTATAACCCGCAGAATGCCAATGGCCGCCTCGCTCGCTGGACCTTCGACCTCGCGACCCATAGCAGCGCGCACAGCAACACCTGGACCGAAACGCTTCTCGGTCCCGGCGGCGACATGCCGCGCATCGCTGACAAAGATGCGATGAAGGACTATGAGGTCGGTTACATGGCGGTATTCGATCCGCGCCTCGGTCCGCCGATCCTCTCGGGCCCGACACCCGCCGGCTTCAACGCATTGCTGCGGCTGAAGATCAAGACAGGCGAAGTGCAGGCGTGGTCGCAGCCGAATACCACAGTGCAGGAACCCGTGCATATTGCCTCGCGGCAGCCAGGCCATGAAGGCTATCTGGCAGTGGTCTGCGATCTGCACGCCACGAACACGGCGCAAGTACTGCTGTTTGCCGCCGCCGACATCGAGACGGGACCGATCGCGCGCCTGCATGTACCGCTGCGCCAGCGCAGTGCCGTGCATGGCAACTGGGTGGCCTCCGATGTACTCGGGAAATAGTCCGCGCGCTCTTCGTCTGTGAACTTCGACGTGGTTACAAAATTGTCCGCGGGCCCAGCGGCAAAACTTGCCCATTTGATTGCTGAAGCGGTTAGAATCCCGACCAGTCGCGTATATCCCCCGACGGGGTCGCAGCATGATCAGGGATGATCGTTTTACCGAGAGACCGCTGATCAAACTCGTGCCTCATGTTTAATCTGGATCTTCCCTTCCTGCGTATCGCCGCGCCGCTGGTGCTGGTGTTCATGATCACGACGCTTATCGGCGTCTGGTACTTCAAGAAGCTCGAGAACCGCATGACCTGCTGGACCGCAGGCCTCGTGTGCTATGGCATCAGTTTCACGTTGTATCTGTACCAGGACGACATGCCCGGTTGGCTGCGCATCTTCGGTGATCTCGGCGTGGTCGTCAGCGCGCTGCTGTTCCTGCAGGCTTTGCGTAACACTTTCGATCTCACGTCCCAGCACGTGACCTCATTCGTCATCGCAGCGCTGACGCTCGTGATATCGGTGTGGTTCCACGTGTTCATGGACAATCCCTGGCCGGCGCTGGTGTGGCGCATGGCAGTCATTGCGCTGGTTGCAGCCGCCTGCGCAACGGTTCTCATTCGCAGGGAGGATCTGCGCCCCCTCTCGGCCGAAGCGGTCGCGATCCTCCTGCTGATCGGCTGGGGCACGCTGCAGATACTGTTCGCCGCGTACCTGTTGATTGCGCCAGAACGTAACGAGGAGTACGTCGATGCGGTGATGCTCGCGTCGCGCTTCTTCGTATTCATGCTGACGCTGTGCTTCCTGCTGATCGCATATGGCTGCCTCGAGCGCGAACATCGCGCTCTGCTCGTGCAGCTCAAGGAAGAAAGCGCACAGCGCATCCAGGGCATCGAAAGCCGCTGGTTGATGGCGCTGGAATATTCGAAAGCCGGGGCCTGGGAGTTCGATCCGAAGAAGCGCGAGGCCCATTTCTCAACGCAGTGGGCACACATGCTCGGTCTGAAGCAGAAAAATATCCGCCTGGGTTCCACCGACGTGCTGAAGTACATTCATCCCGACGACTGGAAGCAGTACGAAGAGGACATGAAGGCCTACGTCGATGGCAAGACCGCGCTGTTCGAGAACGAGCATCGCCTGCATCATGCCAGCGGCGCATGGATCTGGGTGTCGAGCCGTGGGCGCTTCCTCGATGAGCCGGCGAATCCGGGCACCCGCCGCCTCGCCGGCACCGACATCGACATCACCGAGCGCAAGCGCAACGAACAGCGGCTCGAACTCGTGTTGCAGGAATCGGAAAAGGCCAAGGACGAGGCGGTGCAGGCCAACAAGGCCAAGAGCGCCTTCCTCGCCAACGTGTCGCATGAAATCCGCTCCCCGATGAATGCGATTCTTGGCTTCTCACAGTTGCTGAAGGACGACGCCAACCTCACCGCGCTTCAGCGCGAAAATCTCGAGATCATCAATAGCAGCGGCCAGCACCTGCTCGCGCTGATCGATGACATCCTCAACCTCAGCCGCATCGAGTCGGGCAACTATCTGATCCACCTGCAACCGCTTAACCCCAACCTCTTCCTCAACGACATCGTGCAGTTTTACCTGCGCCGCCAGATCAAGCACGGCGTCGTATTCGAACCTGTAATCGCAGGGGACATGCCGTCGGTCATCACCACGGACCCGCGCGGGATACGGCAGCTGTGCATGAACCTGCTGACGAACGCCTTCAAGTTCACCGAGCGCGGCCGTGTGGTATTCAAGGCCGACATCCTGCCGCTCGACGCGCGCCGCGCAAATCTTGTCATCGAAGTCAGCGATACCGGCGTCGGTATCGGCAAAGAGGACCTGAGTCTGATCTTCAATGCCTTCGAGCAGACCAATTACGGTGCAGTATCCGCCGAGGGCTATGGTCTCGGCCTGTCGATCTGCAAGAACATCGTCAACTTGCTCGGCGGCACGCTCGACGTGGAAAGCGAATTGAACAAGGGCAGCAAGTTCAGGCTCGAGCTACCGGTTGCGCTGGGCGACGGTGGCGACATCTACGAGAGCGCGCCCGGCAGCTACGCCCCGCGCCCCGAAGCCGATCTGTCAGCGTTCAAGTTGTTGATCGTCGACGACATGGAGAGCAACCGCAGGCTGCTGCGCGAGTTGCTCGACAAATCCCGCATCGTCATCCGCGAGGCAGCATCGAGCCACGAGGCGCTTGCCATAGTCGAGGAGTGGCGTCCCTCCCTCGTGTTGATGGACATCCGCATGCCGCTGATGTCCGGCTGCGCAGCGATCACCGAACTACGCAAGAATCCGGAATTCGCGTACCTGCCAATCATCGCGATCTCCGCCAATGCGACAATCAGTGAACGCGACCGTCTGCTGGAACTCGGCGCAAACGATTTCGTCACGAAGCCTTTCATGAAGGACGAGCTTTATCGCAAGGTGATGCTGGCGCTGAACCTGCCACTGCTGACGCGGCAGCCGGTACCGGCCGCGCTTGCTGCGGCGGGACCCGCACCATCGATGACGGTATCGACTGCACGTATTCTCGTCGTTGATGACAGCAGCGCTAACCAGCAGCTGTTGACCTCGCAGCTCAAGGCGCTTGGGCTGTCCGCGGAAGTTGCGGGCAATGGTCAACTCGCGCTGGACAAGTGGGTGCAGCAGCCTTATTCGCTTATCTTCGCGGATTGCACAATGCCGATCATGAATGGCATCGAGATGACTCGGCGCATTCGCGCGCTTGAACGCAACAATCCGCGCTCGGCTCCCAGCGCGCGCATCATTGCGATTACGGGTTCGCCGGAGGAGTACCGGGCTGAGTGCATCAAGGCGGGCATGAATGACGTGCTGGGCAAGCCCTTGCTACTGAAGTCCCTGAAGCAGGCACTGGAAAAGTTCTTGCCGCAGAATTGAATTTTTTTACGGCCTCGCGCGCAGGCCGGCTTTTTCGCTCTTGTTTCTCCTACCTGTTCGCGTCCTCATCTTTCCCTCCCGGATTGAGAATTCACTTGTTTTGGTGGTTTGGTGCATTGGTGCGGGTTCTCGGTTGCGTCTTCTGGACACCCACGGGATTCAAGTTGCTGCTGATGTCGGCGTCGGAGTGTCGGGGCTGTGCTGCATCTGGGGCGCAGGAACGGCAACCCGCTAAATGGGGTCAGAGCCCATTTGTTTTGTTAAGACGCAGCGCTAAATGGGCTCTGACCCCATTTGCGCTGCACCCTGCTTCCCAGCCGCTAGCGGCAACGCAAATCTAAAGCTGCGTAGCCAACACGTTCAATACGCGCTCGGAGATACGATCGAGTGGCAGGACTTCCTTGCTCGCGCCGATTTCCACCGCGGCGCCGGGCATGCCCCAGACAACGCTGCTCGCCTCGTCCTGCGCAATCGTGTACGCGCCAGTGTCGGCCATGTCCTTCAGGCCCTGGGCGCCGTCCTTGCCCATGCCGGTGAGGATCACGCCAATCGAGTTGGGACCGGCGGCATGTGCGACCGAGCGGAATAACACATCCACGCTGGGCTTGTGCCGGTTGACGGGAACATCGTCGCTCAGGCGGCAACGCCAGCGCGCGCCGTCGCGTACAACCATCAGGTGGCGATTGCCTGGCGCGATGTAGGCGTGGCCGGGAAGAATCGGATCCCCATCATCGGCTTCCTTTACCTTGATCGCGCAATGCTGGTTGACCCGTTCGGCGAACGCTTTCGAGAAGGACACCGGAATGTGCTGCGCGACGACAATACCCGGCGTATCGAGCGGGAACTGCTCGAGTACTTCCCTAATGGCTTCGGTGCCGCCCGTGGATGCGCCGATCGCAATCAGCTTGTCAGTCGTACGGAAATGCTTGCGCGGCGCAATTGCCCCGGGAATCACTTCGTCGACCGAATATTTGACGTTTGGCCCGCTTGGCCCGTTTGTCCCATTGCGCAGTACCGCGGCCGGCTTTTCAACGTACTGGCGTACGCGTGCGCGCGCTACCATCTTTACTTTTTCGCGTAGTTCCTCGGCATAGTCGAGGAAGGTATGCGAAATATCGATCTTTGGCTTGCAGACGAAATCGACCGCGCCATAGGCCAGCGCATCCATCGTGATGCGCGCGCCCTTCTCTGTCAGTGTCGATACCATCAGCACCGGCATCGGATGCAGGCGCATCAGGTTCGACAGGAAGGTGATGCCGTCCATCTTCGGCATTTCGACATCCAGCGTCAGCACGTCTGGGTTCAGCTTCTTGATCTTGTCTCGCGCCATATAGGCATCGATCGCGGTTCCCACCACCTCGATGCCTGGATCGTCGCCCAGCATGTTGGTCAGCATCGTGCGGACGACGGCGGAATCGTCGATGATGAGTACCTTGATCCTCTTTGTGTTGGTCATTACCTGTACCTCGATCAAAACAGTTCGATTTCGCCGTTGACCTGGTCCTTGTTGCTGAGCACCTGCATGTAGTGAATCTCCCTGGTCTCGATGGTGTTGTTGTGCAGGGACTGCAGGCGCTTGACACGGACGCGGCCGGACAGCGGATAAAAATTTACCTTGCGCGGAAACGCCAGCCCGAGGTCGGAGCTCTCGAGCGGAATGCCTTCCTGGTGCAGGAACTTGCGGGCGAAGTGGATGTTCTTCTTGCCGACGTCAGTCATGTTCGCAATGATCTGGCCGCCGCCAAACAGCTTGGCCCGGAGATTCTCCTTGCGACTACCCATCTTGAGGATCGAGTTGATGAGGCTTTCCATTGCGTAGATGCCATAGCGCGCCGGCGTATTGTCGTCGGTGTTGTTCTGGTCACCAGGAAGCATGAAGTGGTTCATGCCGCCGCAGCGGTTCTTTTCATCGTACACGCAGGCCGATACGCATGAGCCGAGCACGGTCGTGATCATTTCGTCGTCGCGGGTGGCGTAAAACTCGCCCGGCAACAGCTTCGCCGTATGGCAGGCATTGACGTTGTCGTAGTACTTCTTGATGTGCCCGAATTCGGCCGCAATTCCCATCAGATCCTCTTGTATGCAGTCTTGCCGGTCATCTGATAACCGAGCGATGGAGGATTGGGGATGATTTCCGAGTGCCCGAGGCACAGGTAGGCACCGATCGGCTGCAGGGCCGAAAATTTGCGCAGGATCTGCTGCTGCGTGTCCTTGTCGAAATAGATGAACACATTGCGGCACAGGATGAAGTCGAAGGGTCCCTTCAAGGGCCACGTGTGCATCAGGTTCAGCTTGTTGAAGGTAATCAGGCTCTTCAGCGCTTCGCGTGCTTCGAAACACTGCCCGGGCATGTGCTTGCCGGGGCTTGGCGCTTCGCTGAAATAGCGATGAATCAGGTGTTCCGGCATGCGATCGAATTCTTTCAGCGGATAGACGCCGCTGCGCGCGGTATTCAGGCAATTTTCGTCAAGGTCCGTGGCCAGGATCCTGATGTCGAGCCGATCGAGCTCGGGGAAATTCTCGCGCAAGGTGATGGCGAGGCTGTAGGCCTCCTGCCCCGCGGAGCAACCTGCCGACCAGAGCCGGATCTTGCCGCGGCCATGCTCACGCCGCGTCAACATCGCGCGCAGCATCGTGCCGACGAGCTCGAAGTGGTGGCTTTCGCGGAAGAACGAGGTCAGGTTCGTCGTGATTGCGTTGCAGAACGACACGCCTTCAGTGTCGAAATTCGCGTTGACGTATTCGACGTACGAAGAGAAGTCCTGCAACGATAGCGCACGTAACCTGGGCAGAAAGCGGCGCTTGACCAGCTCGAGCTTCGACGCGTTCAGCGAGATGCCGGTGTGCTGCAGCACGATCACGCGCAGCGCTTCGAAGTCGGCGAGGCTGAGCTCGGTGTTGATCACCGACCCATGGCTAGCGCGTGCCAGTGGATCAGAAGAGTTCGGTTTCGGTGCTACAAGTGACATGGTTGCAACCTGGGAACAGCTGTTTCAGCACGTCGAATTCCGACTGCATGCTGAAGATGCGGGTGGCGATCTTCAGGAATTCTTCCTCGTTTTCCGTGCCGTTGACCTTCGCAGGCATCGACCGTTTCAGAATCGAGAACAGTTGCAGGACATGGCCTACGCGCTGCGACAATTCGTCCATGAATTGCAGGTTGATGATCACATTGTTGATTTCCTTCGTGATGGTGCCCAGCGCTTCGCTGGACTCCGCGTTCTGGGCGCATTCGTTCAGCACCTGTTCGAGCCTCGAGCAGTTGGCCAGCGCGCGCGTTGCGGCATTGGTCGTATCTGCGCCAGAGGTACCGATCTCCTGAAGGATCGAATACAGCTGTAATTCGCATAATGCCGTTAATTTGTTCGCCATCTCGCACTCCGGAAGTATTGACCGCGCCCGACAGGCGGCGCAGCGGGACCTTCCTCAATCGCCCAATTGATCGACTACACCCAGTTCACTGGCGAGCTGGTATGCCTGAACCGAGTAATTATCCCAGCTGATTTTTCTGCCTTCTGCCTGCATCGTGGTGACGAAGCTCACCAGCAACTGGAGACCAGCCGCGTCGATGACGCTGAGGTTCGCGCCATCAAGAACGAACGGACCATCGTTGCTGCACTTCAGTGCCATCAGCTCAGCATGCACCGGGCCGAGCGCGGCGATTTCCATGTTGTTCGGCAGGAGGTAGCGCGCATTTTTCGCACGCTTGACCGGGACCGCCGTCGCTTCTATCCGCGCTGCAACCGGTTCGACAGGCGCTGCGACCTCGACGACCTCCTGCACCAGCGCCATCACCAGTTCAGCCGGCGCAGCCTTGACTGCTTTCTTCGGCGGCACTTCTTTAGGCGCCGCTCTCCTGGGCGCCGCTTTCCTGGGCGCCGCTTTCCTGGGCGCGGCTTCCTTCAGGGCTTCTTCCTTCGGCGTGTCTTTCTTCGGGTCTTCTTTCTTCAACGCTTCTTTCTTTTTTACTGCTGCCATGACTGTATCTGCCTGGATGCGTGGGTGTCAGGACCAGTGTCCGCGGGAAGCCCGCCCTCAGAATTCCGACCAGTTGTTGTCGTCGCTATCATCGGCCTTCGCGCGGGTCGCGGCTTTTGTCGCTGCATTCGCCCGGACCGGCGCTGCCGCCACTCGCGTAGGCGCAACAGGCTTCTGCTCGAATGTCCTGCGTGCTTGCGTACGGCGGTCAGCCAGCTTGCGTTCGGGCATCTTCAGCGCGGCCGGCTTGCGGCTCACCCTGGTTGCTTCCTGGCGCACGTGCCTGACACCGGTATCGAAGAACTCGAGTAGCGCTTCGAGCTGGTCGGCCTGCGATACAAGGGCTTCACTTGCTGAGGCAGCTTCTTCGACGAGCGCGGCGTTCTGCTGCGTCATCTCGTCCATCTCGCCGACGGCACGATTGATTTCGTTGAGACCGGTGGCCTGCTCATCGCTGGCGGTCGAGATCTCGGCCACGATGTCGTTCACTTTCTTGACGGCGGTGACGATCTCTTCCAGCGTCTCGCCGGACTTGTTCACGAGGCTCGCGCCTTCCTGTACTTTGGTGCCGGAGTCCTTGATGAGGTCCTTGATCTCCTTGGCGGCAGTCGCGCTGCGACCGGCAAGGTTGCGCACTTCATCGGCGACGACGGCGAAGCCGCGTCCCTGGTCGCCGGCGCGTGCCGCTTCCACTGCGGCGTTCAGGGCCAGCAGGTTGGTCTGGAACGCGATCTCGTCGATGACGCCGATGATGTCGTTGATCTTCTTGCTTGAATCGCTGATGGCCTGCATTGCGGAGATCGCGCGACCAACCACGTTGCCGCCGTTCTCGGCAGTTTCGCGCGCACCACGCGCCAGCGTGTTGGCCTGCACGGCGTTGGCTGCGTTCTGCTGCACAGTCGTCGTAATTTCTTCCATTGCGGCCGAGGTTTCTTCAAGGCTCGCTGCCTGCTCTTCGGTGCGCTGGCTCAGGTTGGTGTTGCCGCAGGTAATCTCGCTGGCACCCTGTTTGACCTTGTCGGCGGTTTCGCGGATGTCCGTCACCATAACCACCAGCTTCTCGACGCTGTTGTTGATATCCGTCTTCAGCTTGTCGTAGCTGCCGCGGTAATCGCGGGTAATCTTGCGCGTCAGGTCGCCGGCTGCCATCGAGGCCATGACATCCTTCACCTCGTCGATGACGCTCTCGAAGCTTGCCAGCAGCTTGTTGACGCCGGCGGATACACCCAGCTGCCTGCTGTCGTCGATACGTGCGCTGAGGTCGCCGGCCAGTGCCGCGTCGATGGCTTTCTGGACGCTCTCGAGCGCAAGCGCCTGGCGTTCGAGCTGGGCCCGCAGGTCGCGTTCAGCTTCGCTGGGGCCGATGATGACCGGCTCGCGGAATTCAACCAGCGGCTTTTCGATCTCGCGCTCTTTCTTCTTCGTTTCCACGTACTCGCGCCATTCCAGCACGGTACCGAGGCGGACATTGTCCTCGCTGTGTACCGGGGTCATGACGATGTCGAAGCTGCGCTGGCCGAAAGTCAGGCGGTCGCGCTGCGTGGAAAGCATGCTCTCGAGCATTTCACGCTGCTGGCCCGGGTTACGGAAGAAGATGTCGACCTTGCCGCCCATGAGGCGATCTGCACTGAAACCGGGGATCTGCTTGCGCATATCGACTTCGGCGTGCATGAACATCTGCCGCGCCGCCGTGTTGACCATGATCATGGTATGAGTCGGATCGAGCACGATGACGCGGGCATCGAGCACTTCAAGCGTGGTCGGCGCGGCGAGTATGCCTGCGTTTACCAGCCGCGGCTCATTGCCCAGCATGCTGTTGATTTCGGCATTCTGCAGTTTCCTGCCAGCCATAAAGTTGAAAATGCCCATCGTGCGTGTCTCCGAATGAAGTAGGTTCAGCGTGTTCTGTTTCTTGACGAGCCACGAATCACGCCGCGAGGGTTTCGACTACCTTGCCGGCGGCCTCGGGATTCTTGTCATCGCCAGACACTTTCTTCCAGTCGATCAGGTTGTCGATCTCGAGCAGGATCACCATCTTCTCGCCGATCATGCCAAGGCCCTTGACGAAGTTGTCGCTGATCTTGCCGCCAAACTCCGGCGTGCCGTGGATCTGCTCCTGGTCGATGTCGTGCACGTCGGCCACTGCATCGACAACGAGTCCGACCGTGCGCTTCTTGTCGTTTGTCGCGCCGATGCGCACCACGATGACGACCGTGTGGGAGTCGTACGGAATCTTTTCGAGGCCAAAGCGCTTGCGCAGGTCGATGATCGGCACGACTTCACCGCGCAGGTTGATGATGCCCATGACGTAATCCGGCGAGTTCGGGATCGGGGTGGTGCGCTCCCAGCCCTGGATGCCGTTCACTTTCAGGATCGGCACGCCGTATTCCTCACCGTCGAGGATGAAGGTCAGGTACTGGCGCAATTCTTTCTGTCCGCGTTTGATCTCAGTCATGTGTTGTCCCCTGTGTCCTTTTTGTTCAGTGAAGGCCCGTCTGGCTCAGTGCCGGACATGTTGTGCGTTTTCCTTGACGATCAACTCGGCAAGGGTCGTGACATCGAGGATCAGCGATACGGTACCGTCCCCGAGTATCGTGGCGCCCAGCATGCCGGGCACCTTCACGAAATTGGTTTCCAGGCTCTTGATGACGACCTGGTGCTGGTCCAGCAATTCATCCACGACAAGGCCGATATGCTTGCGCTCGGCTTCGACAATTATCAGCTGCTTGTTGAAGAAGCTATCGAGCGTGGCATTGCCTTCGATGCGGCATACGCGCCGCATGTCGACGACGGGAACCGCTTCACCACGCAAGCGATAGACGATCTCCTTGCCGGAAATGATGTTGATCTTGGCTTCGTCGACCTGCACGGTTTCGACGATCGACAGCAATGGCAACACATACACTTCGTTCGCGACCTTGATGAGCTGGCCGTCAAGAATGGCGAGCGTCAGCGGCAAGGTGATCTGGAAGGTGCTGCCTTTGTCTTTTACCGAGTACACCTCGACGCGACCGCCGATGTCTTCGATATTGCGGCGCACGACATCCATACCGACACCGCGACCGGAGACATCGGTAACGACGTCGGCGGTCGAGAAGCCGGGACGGAATATGAGGTCGTGTATCTGCACCTCGGAGAGCTTGGCGTCGTCCGCGACAAGTTTCTTCTCGATGGCTTTCTGCAGGATCTTCGCCGTGTTCAGGCCGCCGCCGTCGTCCGACACGCGGATGACAACGCTGCCGCCTTCATGCGAGGCGCTCAGGTGGATGACACCGGTTTCGCTCTTGCCTTTCTGCAGGCGCACCTGGGGACTTTCAATGCCGTGGTCCAGCGAGTTGCGGATCAGGTGTAGCAGAGGATCGCCGATTTTCTCGAGCACTGTCTTGTCGACTTCGGTCTGCTCGCCGGTGATCTTCAGTTCCACCTTCTTGTTCAGTTTCGAACCCAGGTCGTACACCAGGCGCGGGAAGCGGCTGAAGGTCACACTGACGGGCAGCATGCGGATTTCCATGACGGCTTCCTGCAGCTCGCGCGTCGTGCGCTCGAGCAATGCCAGGGCCTGTTCCAGTTCCACGGTGCCGTTCTGCGCGTTGTTCTTGTTGCGCGCCAGCTGGTTCAGCATGGCCTGGTTGATGACCATCTCGCCAACGAGGTTGAGCAGCACGTCGATTTTCTCGATGTCGACGCGAATCGAACCGGAGTCCTTCTTCGGCCCCTTGCGATCCTGCCGGTGTTCTGCGGCGTCGGCGGATTTCTCGCTCACCAGCACGTGTTCGTGTTCGAGTTGATGCTGCTCATCATCATTGTCGTTCTTGCGGCGCAGCGCGATCGCGATGTCGCTATCGAGTTCGACCCAGTCAAACACTTCGCGGATATGTTCTTCGGTGGTTTCGGCATGGAGGGCAATCTTCCAGCCGAGGTACAGGTCACCGGGCTTGAGGTTGGCAAAGGACGGCAGGTGGTCGAGGTCGACCGTCAGTTCGATTTTGCCAAGATCGCCAAGCGCGCGAATGATGTGCTGCGGCTGGTTGCCGTTCTTCAGGAACTCGGGTTTGGGGCGGAAGTGAATGTCCCAGATCTTGCCGCTGGAGGCGGCAGCTTTTGCCGCCGCTGCCGCTTCACTCGACGTTTGCGACGTGAAGCCAGACTCGGAACTCGTTGTGTGCACTGCCAGGTCATCATGGGTTTCATGCGCAAACTCGGCCTGGGTGCCGTTGGAGTCGAGGAAAGCGGTCAGATGCGCCTGGATTTGCGCTGCGCGATCCTGGTCGTAGCTGCCCGAGTCGCCGTCCATGGTGTCGACCATGTCGCGCAGGCAGTCGACGGAATCGAGGAAGACCTTGACGATCGCCGGCGTAACTTGCAGCTCGTGCTCACGCAGCTTGTCGAGCAGCGTCTCCATGACGTGCGTGAATTCAGCGATATTGCTATAGCCAAACGTGGCTGCACCGCCCTTGATGGAATGCGCGCCGCGGAAGATGTCGTTGATCGTTTCCTGGCTGTCGGTTCCCTTCTCGAGATCCAGCAGGCCGCTTTCGATAACTGCAAGGCCGTCAATACATTCGGCGATGAATATCTGGCGGATATCATCCAGTCCTCTGCCCATTGCCATGCCGCTAGACATTAGTCGTGCTCCCGCTACCGTGTTCGTTCAACTGATTCTTCCTACGAGGTTTTACTTGCGTACAACACGGTTGATTACGTCGATCATCTTCACCGGGTCGAAGGGCTTGACCATCCAGCCTGTCGCTCCTGCTTCCTTGCCTTTGAGTTTCATTTCCTGCGAGAACTCGGTGGTGAGGATGAGGATCGGTTTGAATGCGTAATCGGGCAGTGCGCGCAGCGATTTCAATAATTCGAGGCCGTTCATCACCGGCATGTTGATGTCGGTAATGACGAGATCAAAGTGCTGTGTCCTGGCCGTATCGAGTCCTTGCTGGCCATCGTTTGCTGAGGTCACTTTGAAACCTGCGCTTGCAAGAACACTGCCAAGTAGTTCGCGGATCGAACGGGAATCATCAACTATCAGTACCTGGGACATGTCAGTTCCAACCCTTTGTGTTTATTAATTCAGATCACTTTGTTCCCTTCACCGCGGCAGAGCGCGCAGGAAGGAGGCCTGTCGTAAATAACGGCGCGGGTAGATCTTTTCTTTAACGCTTGTGATGCATGGGGCGAAAAGCGGCGCTGCCACAGCGGGTAGCTCGCATAGTTGCGGGTGCTTTGTTGCGTGTGCTTTGTTGCGGGTGCTCTGGTGCGGGTTCTGAACACCTCCGGGATTTAAGTTTCGGCAGATTTCGGTGCCAGAGTGTCGGGGCTGTGCTGCATCTGGGGCGGCGCGGAGCGTACGTCTGCCGCGCAAACACAGGCCTCGGCGCCACCACCCCATGCGGAATGCCGCAAGCGGCGACAGCCTGTATCTCCGCTATGCGGAGATGCTTTCAGTCGGGCAAGCTCGGCTGAACCGGCCTTTGTTCACGCGACAGACGCGGAATCGCCCCTCGGGCAGAACCAGCGGCTGATTCCGCCGGTGTCAGTCTTGAGCTAAATGGGGTCAGAGCCCATTTGTTTTATTAAGACGCTTCGCTAAATGGGCTCTGACCCCATTTGCGTTCGCGCAGCCACGATCCTCAGAGAAGCAGATTTGAGAGCCGCGGTATTGGCATCCGTCACACGAAACGGCTATCTGGTCGGACACGTGTCCAACACCCGGCCGAACGCGCAACTGCATCCGCCCAGGGGCCGAGTCTGTGCTGGTGCAGGGGGGCTATAACGAGCGTATTGGCGCGTGAGGAAATCGGATTGGGGGAGTCCGCTGGCACAGCAGGGACGGTGAGCAGCCGGCGACCGCCGATTTCTTCACGCGACAGCGGAAAGCCCCCCTGCAACAGCACAGACTCGGCCCTATCGCCGAAGCCAGAGGCACACACAAATCCGGTGGGTGTTCAGAACATGCAAGAACACACAACTTTTGCAAGTTCCATCACCAGCACCCGAAGCAGCACAGGCGTCACTTCACCGCTGGACGCCAAACCCGCGTCATAGCGCCGGTCCTTTGACACTACAGCAAACGACGATGCCTTGACTCAGGCAAATACAGCGTCGGGATTTTGACTTTTTCTGAAAGCCCCAGTACCTTTGCGACGGGAATCAGGGCCTTTATGACTTGGCCTGTCTTTTGCTGTTCAGCCCTTATCTAAGGAAAACTACCCGAATCGGGTAACAACAATAACCAAGCTGAAAACGGCACAGATAAGGGGAGTCCCGGAATGCCCGCCAATCTCAACATGAAAATCCTTGTGGTCGATGACCACGAAAGCATGCGCAGAATTGAAAAGCAGATTCTGAACGATCTTGGCTACCCCAATGTCGACATGGCGGACGATGGGTCCACCGCCCTGCCGATGCTCCAGGCAGGCAATTACGATTTTGTCATCAGCGACTGGAACATGCCCAAGATGGAAGGGCTCGAGTTGCTCAAGGCGATCCGCGCGGATGCCAAGCTCACCAAGACACCGGTGCTGCTGGTAACCGCCGAATCGAAGAAAGAAAAGATCATTGAAGCGGTGAAAGCCGGTGTGAACGACTACGTCGTCAAACCCTTCAACGCCGAGATCATCAAGGCAAAAATTGCCCGCATCTTTCCCTGAACAATAAACGAGACAAAGGAAAGCAACATGGACCTCGCACATAAACATTACCTGGAACCGCCGGAACTCATCGGCTTCAAGCAGATGACCGGCAGGCTGATGACGAACCTCGAAGCAGGCAATGTCGAAGAAGCCCTGAAGTGCATCAGCGAAATCAACCAGATCAACGAACAAAGTACCTTTTCGATCGTCGGCAAGATCACGCGTGGCCTGCACACCGCCATTTCCGACCTGCACACGCCGATGGAAGACGCCAATGATCCCGCGAACAAAAATCGCACCCGCGCCGGCCTCAGCTATGTCATCGAACTGACCGATGGCGCCGCCCGTACCACGCTGGACAAGACCGAACAGACGCAGGAATGCGTCAACCGCATCAATTCCAACTTCCAGTTCCAGGCAACGCTGATCAAGGCCCTGCGTTCCGCGCCGGTCGATGATCAGTCCGAGCTGCTGTCCAGCCTCATACGCCTGATGGATGAAAACCAGAACACGGTTTCCGACATCAGCCGCAATACAACCGATATCGTGCTCGCGCAGAACTTCCAGGACCTGGCCAGCCAGTCGATCCGCAAGGCGATCTCGATCATCAGCGACGTCGAAAGCTCGCTCGTCATGCTGACGCAGTACACCAGCGTGCTGCAGCAGTTATCGCGCTTCCCGAGCCAGGAAGGCGTGCTCGATCAGCATGAAACCGAAATGCTGCGCAGCAATCTAGAACAGATGGAAATCGGCGGCAGTAACGAACACATGGACCAGAGCGATGTGGACAATTTGCTGTCCAGCCTCGGCTTTTGACTGCGGGCCTGCA
>JBEGWB010000088.1:0-4433 GCA_041178065.1 Pseudomonadota bacterium
TTGCGCGTGATGGCGTTGCTTTTCGCGCCGTTGAGGAAGTTCGTGCCTTCCCGCAGCGCGGCGGATAGTCGCGTCATATCCTGTACTGTCAGTGCGTAATAGGTGCTCGACGATACGTCCAGGTTGCTGGACGCGAGGTTCATGATCTTTGTGTAGAAGCGGCCGGTCGGGCTCTTGTCGCCGTAGCGTGGCGCATTGCTGAAGGTACTCGCCTTCTGCAGCTCGCCGAGGGAGATCATCAGCTGCGTCAGCGTGGCTTCGATGTTCTCGGTGCCAGTGGCGAATGCAAGCGTGATGACCGACTGCGCGATTTCATCCGCCGTTGCCTGTTGCGCGCTGACACCATCGGGCAGCGCCGCGAGGATGGCCTCATGTGTTGCCTTGTCGTTTGCGTTCTGCGCGTGGGCGCTGAAGGCCGCGAGCGACAACACGAGTAACAGCATCGAAGACAAGGTTTTCATGCTTACTGCGCCTGGTTGCCAAGCAGTTGATCGATGAGCGCCGCGGTTTCGGCATGCCCTTTCAGCAAGGCCAGGTCTTTCGGCGTATGGCCGCCGACATCCCTGGCGCCGAGATCCACGCCCTGGTCGAAGGCCAGCTGCACGACTTCGTTCCAGCCGGCTTTGGCCGCGCCGTGCGCGATGTTCTGTCCGTTGGCAGCCTGATCCCTGATGTTGGCGCCGGCATTCATCAGCGTCTTGACGACTTCAGCAGCCTGTGGGCCGGTAGTGAATTCACCCGCCAGCGGTACTTCACGGAAGATGCCGTAGACGCGCCAGACGCCGCCAGCCGCGAGAATCGGCGTCACTTCGTACATCACGTTGGCAAGGTCGACGCGCGCGTTGAATTCGAGCAGCAACTTCACGGCGTCGAGGTCGGCGGCCTTCGCTGCCTTGTGCAAGGCAGTGGCGCCGGCGCTGAGTACGCGCGAGTCGGGACTGCCATCGGTATAACCGCGATCACCGCCCCGGAACGGTGGTTCGTGCTTCAGGCGCATGTCGACATACACGCCGTTCTCGAGCATCGCACGTGCTACGTCGAGTGCTGTCAGTTTGTCGAGCGAGGGAAGGTCGCCGCGGCTGCTACTTGTCATCAGGTGCAGGTCGATCGCGTTATACAGTGCGGTGCGGCCCCACCAGTCCCAGCGCCTGACGTCGGCGCCGCGTTCGATCAGCAGGCCGGCCGTATCGTAGTGCAGATTGAGTGTCGCCAGATGCAGCGGGGTCTGGCCCCAGAGATCCGTCATGTCGATGTCAGCGCCACCGTCGAGCAAGGCCGCGATGCATTCGCTGCAACCTTCACGCGCGGCGTACAGCAGCGGCGTGAAGCCGCCCTCGTCCAGCGGTTTGACGCGTGGCTCCGAGGTGATCCAGCGCGGCCAGTCATGATTCTTGCCGCGCGCGTTTACGTCGGCGCCGTTTTCAATCAGCAGTTTGATCATCGCCGGTTGCCGCTGCGAGGAAGCCCACATCAGCGCGGTCTGGCCGCCCCAGCCTTCGGTGGCATTCACATGCGCGCCCTTATCGAGTAACAGGCGCGCGGTGTCGATGTTACCCGTTCTTGCGACCGCCATCAGCAGGGTCTGGCCCTCGGCGTTCGGCGCCTCGACGTCGCCGCCGGCATCGAGCAGTGCCCTGATAATCGCATGGTCGCCATGCTCGGACGCGACCGTCAGCGGCGTTGCGTTGTAATCGTTGCGCAGGTTCGGATCGGCGCCTTCGTCGAGCAGCATCTCGACCAGCTCGAGATCTTTCCTGTACACGGCCCAGTGCAGCGCGGTGGTGCCGTCAACAGACAACTGGTTGACGTCGGTGCCACCGGCAATCAGTTCGAGCGCGGCATCGCGCTGGCCCGCGTTGACGAGATCCGGCAGTGCATCGATTGCCAGCGTGCTGTTCGCGCTGACGACGAGCAGCGCCGCGCAGGCGCCTGCGATTGCAATACGAAGAGTGGACCTTGCCGCTGTCATATCGATGCTTCCACTTACACTTCGGCAAACATGCCGCTGCTATTGCCCAGTTTCTCGATACCCGGAATGCCGGCGCGCTCGAGAATGGTCAGGATCAGGTTGGCGTGCGGCGTATCTGCCGCGTACTGCAGGTGCTGCCCGCCCTTGATGCGGCCATAGCCTTTGCCGAACACCGCCGAGGGCAGTGGGTTGGCATTGTGCGCGTTCGAATCGCTCATGTTGCTGCCGAACAGCAGGATCGAGTGGTCGAGCATCGTGCCGTCGCCGTCCTGCGTATTATTCAGGCGCTCGAGGAAGCGCGCGAAAATCTTCGCGTGATAGGCCTGCACGATTGCACACTTGTCCATCTTGTCCGGCACATAACGATGATGCGACAGCGGATGGTAGGCATCGGAGATGCCGACCTGGTTGTAGGTCAGCATGCTGATTTCGGCAGACAGCATCATCGAGGCAACGCGCGTCAGTTCCGCTTCATACGCGAGCGCGGTCAGGTCGAACATCAGGTTGATGTGCTCTTCCCAGTTGCCAGGCACGCCGAGCGGCGCATCGGGAATGTCGACGCCGGTGAAATCCTGCTCGCCAAGCTTCTGCACCTGGCGCTCCACATCGCGCACCGACGACAGGTATTCATCCATGCGCTGCTTGTCAGCGCTGCCGAGCTTGCCGTTCAGGGATGCGGTGCTTTCAGACACCATGTCCAGCAGGCTGAATTTCTGGTTCATGATCGATTCGCGTTCCTGCTGCGTGTCGCCCTGGCCGAACATGCGGAAGAAGAGTTTGCGCGGGTTGTGTTCCATCGGCAGCGGCTGCGTGCGCGTGCGGAAGGAAATTGTCGAACCGTAGCCGCAACCGGTATTCGGATCGCAGACGCCGGAGGCCGACGAGGCTTTGACTTCGGTGCACAGTTCCAGCGAAGGGAATGGCGTGTCCTGGCCGAGATGTAGCGCGGCGATCTGGTCGGCGGAGATACCGTAGTTGGGATCGCTGTCGTCGACAAAGGGCGATGCGCAGCTCAACCAGGTGCCGGGCGAGGTGGCATGAACGCCAGCGCCTTCGGCGGCCGAATTGCGCAGATTGCTGACGATGGTCATCTGGTCCTTGAACGCGGCCAGCGGCTGCAGGATCGGAGTCAGTTCGAAACCACTGCCCGTTGCCGATGGCGTCCACTTATCCATGATCGCGCCGTGCGGGAAATAGAAGAACCCAAGCCGTGGTTTGCCGGCAGCGGCGGTTTGCGCGAGTGCGGTACTGGCGGGAATCATCGCGTCCAGCAAGGGCAAGGCCAGTGCAGCGCCGGCGCCGCGTAACAGGGTTCTGCGTGACAGATGTTTTTTAGTGATAAACATATTACCGCCCCTTGGCTCCGTAATGGATTGTGGTGTTACTGCACTCTCTACTACTTGCTGCTTGTTGCTTGCAACTTGCCGCTACCTGCTCCTACTGGTTGCGCTGCTGTCTATTGCAGCGCTGCCGCTTCCGCCGCTGCGGCAGACGCAATGTCGACATTCGCCGTGCTGCGCATGCGGAACTGTTCGCTGTTGACGATCTGCAGCACCAGCGACGAGAACGTGTAATTATCCTGCGCTGCCGCGCGCACGATTGCGCGCACCGCCGGCATGTCGTAATACTCGAGGCCACGGCCGAGGCCGAAGGTCATCAGCTTTTCGGTAAAGGTCTGCACGAACTGTTCCGGACGCGCCATGATCGCATTGCGCAGGGGCACCGGGCCACCAACCACGGTGCCATCGGCCATGATGCCGGACGCATCGATCGGCGTGCGCGCCATGCGATCGATTTCCTGCCAGCGGCCAACTGCGTCGAAGTTCTCGAGCGAAAAGCCCAGCGGATCGATGACGCCGTGGCAGCCGTTACATGAGGGATCGGCACGGTGCTTCTCAAGACGTTCGCGCACCGTCGTGAATTCCTGGCCGACTTCGATCTCTTCAAAGCCCTCGACGTCCGGCGGTGGCGGCGAGGGAGGCGTGCCCATGATTTTTTCCAGCAGCCATTTGCCGCGCAATACAGGCGAGGTGCGGTTCGGGTACGACGACACCATCAACACGGCGCCCTTGCCGAGCAGGCCGAAACGCTTGTCATCGTCCAGCGCGACACGGCGGAATTCGGAGCCGCGCACACCATTGATGCCGTAGTGCAGCGCCAGCGCTTCGTTGAGGTAAGTGTGATCGGCAGTGATCAGGTCGAGCACGCTGCGGTCCTCGCTGAAGATGCTTTGCAGGAACAGCAAGGCTTCCTGCGTCAGATCTTCGCGGATGTTTCGGTCGACATCGCGGAACAGCTGTCCGTCGGGCGTGATGTTCTCGAGCTCGGCGAGGCCGAGCCACTGGTAGCCGAAGTTGTTGGCGAGATTATCGGCGCGCGGATCCTTCAGCATGCGCTTCACCTGCGCTTCGAGGGTCTGCGGATTCTTCAGGCCATCGTCGGCGGCGATTTCCAGCAGAGTCTC
>JBEGWB010000089.1:0-4000 GCA_041178065.1 Pseudomonadota bacterium
TTCCATGCCACAGTGCGCTTCGAAGTGGTCACGGTAGGGATTCGTCGTGTAGCCGCAGCCATGGTCGAGCGCATTGCCGATAACGCTGCCCCAGCCGGGGTCGGGACAATCGATCCACAGCTGCAGGCCACGTTCCTGGATGTGCTTGTAGAGTTCGAAGTAGCTGACGCCTGGCTCGACCAGTGCATACGCATTCGCTTCGTTGACGTCGAGGATGCGGTTCATGCGCTTGAGGTCGATGACGACACTGCCGGACAGGACCGGCGCCGAGCCGCCATAGCCGAGGTTGCGGCCGGTCGATACCGGATACACCGGAATTTTATAGGCGTTAGCGATGCGCATGATCGCCTGCACTTCTTCGGCCGACTGTGGCGCGAGCGCGGCGGAGGCAATCTTCTCTTCGTCTTCGCCCCACAGCGGCGAGTAGGCGTCGCGATACAGATCGAGGTCGGCGTCTTCAATGAAGACCCATTCGGTTCCGATCGCCTGCTGGAATTCGGCAATCGCACGAGTCATGTCAGCTTCGCTGAGTCCGGGAGCTAGTCTCATTTTTGTTGTCCTTGCTGCTGGTTATTCGTCATTGCGTGGAGCGATGCCTTGCGGACGCGCTTGTGTTCGTCGTTTCCGCGCAAGGCGGCGCGCCGTTCCTTACGTACGGGGCGGCGCCAGGACCCAGGCGACAAGCCCGGCACTCCGCGCTTCGCGATGCAGTACGCGCAGGCCAAACTGCGGCGCCAGTTGTTCGAGGCAGAACAGCACGCTCGCATCGGTCAGTCCCGCAATCGGCGCCGGCGCTGCGGCCCATACGAAGGCCAGCTCATTGCGCCAGAATGGAGTGATGTCGCCGTTCGGCAATGCGTACATGGCAACGCCCTGCTCCGCGAACGCGGCGGCAAACCGCTGGCTCGCGTCGTGACGTGCATCAAACAGTACTTTGTACAGCGGCGCGGATTCAGGCCTGGTCAGCGTATCGATTGCCGCCATCAACGCGGGAGATGACGCAAGCATCACGACAGCGGCGCTGCCTCGCAGGAGTTCGCGGCGATTCGCCATGAGGGGATCCCTGTTAACGTGGACGCCGCGAGAATACCACCATCAGATGACAGGCGCAGGCCTGCAAATAGCGGAAAAAGCAGCGACAGAAGTGTTTGCCAGCGGCCAATGCGCAGGTACAATTGCCGCCCTTGCCGCAGTACCCCAGCATCAGGCAAACAGTTTTTGGAGAGGTGCCGGAGCGGCCGAACGGACCTGATTCGAAATCAGGCAGACCTTCACGGGTCTCTAGGGTTCAAATCCCTACCTCTCCGCCACTTTATCCCCAGGTCCACCACCAGCCGCTTCGCGGCGCGCTCCCTCCGGTCGCGATTGGTCCAGCCTCGTACCTTCAATGCGACGGAATACCTTCGTCGGTAGCGATTGCTACCAGCCAGGGACCTTCAGCACGCGCGGCGCACTATGCTGCGTCAGTGGTCTAACCGCCGCCCCCACAAAAGAGAAAGGGCCCACCACGTTAGTGGCAGACCCTTCAGTGTTTTCTACTGCATTTCAGTCAGCGATCAGAAGCTGTAGTTGAAGTTCAGGTTGTAACGGCGGCCGTACAGGTCGCCGGTGAGGCCCTGGATGGCAAAACGCGTCGACACGTTCGGCACCGGGTTCGGGCCCTTGTCGAACAGGTTCTGCACGTTCAGGCCCACGCGCCAGTTGGCGCCGGTGGCGGTTTCGCCGCTGTAGCTGACGTTGCCGCTCCACCAGGTGTACGAAGGCACGGTGTTCTTGTCGACATCGACGCCTTCGGTCCACAGGGTGTTGATGATCGATTCATCCTGGAAGCGACCCTGCAGCATGAAGCCCCATGGTCCGACGCGGTAGTTGGCGGTCAACACGCCCGTGAGGTCGGGCGTCTGCAAGCCACCGGAAACGTCCAGCGGCGTACCGCCCAGGGGCGTATCGCTACGCTCTGCAACGTAACCTGCCAGGGCGCGCACCGTGAAGTTCTCGTCTTCGCCGCCAAAGAAATCCGGCTCCATGACGTAGGCCACTTCATAGTCGATACCGCGCACACGGGCTTCGGCAACGTTCAGGAACACGTTCAGCATGCGCGTCACTTCGCCATTGGCATTGGTCTGGATGTTCGCGCACAGGCTTGTCACCTTGCGTACGTAGCACTCATCGACGATGCGTTGCGCGCCGAGCGTGCCGACGGCGCCTTCGATCTGCACGTCGTACCAGTCAACCGAGGCCTGCAGGCCTTCGAGCAGGGCGAACGACGGCGTGTAGACAAAGCCTGCGGTAACGGTGTTCGCTTCCTCTGGCGAGAGGTTCGGATTGCCGCCCTGCGTCAGCGTGATCTGGAATTCGCGATTGCCGAAACGCGGATCGAGAATCGCGCCGTTGCTGCCCTGCGCATCAAACAGTTCCGAGAAGGTCGGTTCGCGTACGTCGCGCGAACGCGTGTAGCGCAGACGCAGGTCATTGAGCACTTGGTAGTTCAGGCCCCACTTCCAGCTGTCGACCGCGCCGCTGCGTTCGTAGTCTGAACGACGGAAGGCAAAGTCGGTGTCGATGTTCTGCTCCTGGCCGCCGATGGTGCCTTCCCACACGGGCACGTCAATCTCGCCGAAGGCTTCCCACACTTTCGCATCGCCGCTGATGATCGGCAGCGTCGAAATATAGTGCATGTTGAATGACGAACTGTACCCGCTCGGAATGCCGCGGATACCAAGCGCCGGATCGTTACGCGGGCCGCTGACGAGCGTGGTGATATCGTAGGGACCGGCGTCATCCCAGAAGCTCTGCTCGCGCTGCGTAAGACCAGCCGCGAAGCCGACGGGACCAGCACCCCAGCCTTCATGGGCTTCACCGGTCAGCAACAGTTCGCCGAAGCTCTGTTCGACTTCGCCGAAGCCGACTTTGGGTTCGCCGTTGACGTAGTCGAGCGCTTGCTGGCTCATGTTGCCGGCCCCCAGCACGTTGTGCGGCACGCAGTCGCGTACCGTGTTGTCGAGACCGATCGGCGACAGCACAGGAAGCGCGCCGGGATCTGTGCGTCGGACGGCGCCGGCTTGCGAGCGCGGCGAAATCAGGTTCTGGATACCCGGCGATGCCGCGAGCTGCGCGGGCGTCGGGTTGACAGTTTGTACGCGGCACACGATGGCGCCGGTTTTTGGATCACGCACCGCGTCCATCGACAGGAAGGCGCGGTCGACGCGCCACAGGCCACCAAAGGTGTTCAGGCGTTCGGACTCGCCTTCCTGCCATACACCGCGCAGGTGCCAGTCGCGGAAGCCAAGATCCCACTCGAAACCGCCGGCGAAGGACGTCGACGTCAGCACCTTGCTGTCGGTCTGGTTGTAACCGGGTTCGTTGAGGCCGGCGAAGTTGCCGTTCTTGTGCACGTTGATGAAGGGAATGTTCCTGGCCTGCATGATCGAGCGCACGCTCTCCGGGAGATACGCATTGTCGACCGCGATCTGCGGCGCCCAGATGCTGTAATACAGCGCGCCGCCGCGAACCGCGGTGGTGCGCGCATCCGTGCGGCCCCACATGACCTGGCCGAAGACCTGGAAGTTGTCAGTGAAATCGTATTGCACGGCGCCGAAGGCCGACTGGGTTTCGGTGCCGGTGCCGTTGATGCCCCCGCCGAAGGCATCGTTCGACAACATGGCATCCGGACCGCCCGAGGTGGACTGCGTGGTGCCGGCGCCGCTCAACGAGGACACATCGCCGAGCACGAAGGGCGTGATGCCCTTGCCATCAGCGGTAAAGCGCTGGCGATCGAGCGGTGTGCCCGGTGCAATGATCAAACCATAAGGAGAACTGGCGGTGGAGGCAACCCATGGCAGCGTGATCTGGCGCGGGTTCGTGCCCGGTGGATCGGTGGCGCGGTATTTCGGGTTCGTCACGAGGCCCATGCGCGTCATCTCCGGCACTTCGCTGGCGAGGCGCGCGATCTGGTCGATCGAGCGCGCTTCCACCGAACCGATTACGTGCAGGCGATCCT
>JBEGWB010000090.1:0-16021 GCA_041178065.1 Pseudomonadota bacterium
GCTGGTGAAAATCACGGATCAACCACAGGATTTCCCAGTGTGCCGATGTGAGGCTGATGTCCATCTGACGCGCCAGTTCCTCAGCCACTTGTTCAGACCAGTCATCCAGGTTCGCCAGATAACCATCCTTGTCGAGCGCGAGGGCCCTGTTGTGTATGACAACCGAGTTAGCCATGGTATTACTCAATAAAGATTCTTTGCGAGACACTGCCGGGTACATGAGGAAGGCCTCATCATTTCACGATCAGGTAGTCTTGCAAGTGCACTTAGTTCCAGTTCACAACGCGCGGGTGTTCAAGACAGAGGCGCACGAAGTCTGAGTAATCAATTTTGAAAAAATCTGCGGGAATTTTCGCAGAAATAGCTCTCGCTGCCAAATCCGGCGCCAATGCATACAAGACGACATCGGCCGGCAGCATGTTACGAAAGTCCGTACCTTTCCCCATCTGCGCTGCCGCGTACACACCGTCTTCAATGAACAGCAGGCTATCGCCGGCAGCAAGCATCCGCAGGCAGGCTCTGAGGCGTTGCTCACCCGCGTCTGTTGACTTGTTATACGTGTAGAGTGTCATCGCGTATCAGCGTCCATCAGAATACGAAAACCGTTTTGCTACTCGCGATCAGCTCGCGCACCTGTTCGTCGGCGACGAGTTCGACATCCACCACCAGATCGCCAGGGTGCAGGCCGCGCTCTGTCATCGATGACTGCGCAACCTGGATTTCGCGGATATCGTACAGGTCGAAGGCCGGAAAAATTCGCGCCAGGGTTTTAACCTGCAAACCCTCGCCGTTCTGGCCTGAAAGCAACTGCCACACGCCATCGCCGCAAAAAAGCACGGTTACGGGCTGCTCAAATACGGCGGCAGTCATGAGGACATCAGCACCAGCTGCGGCTGCGGCACCTGACCAGGGGCTTCGAGTGGTCACAAACACTAGTCGTTGCGCGGACGCGGGAGCCACTGGAGCCTCAGGGTGCGAAGTTGAGCAGGCGATCGGAATGCTGCAGCGCATCGATGAGCTGTCCCAGGCCCCCGACGGTGAAACCTGGCAATACGTTTCCCGCTGGCTTGTCGTAGCGGGCTGCTTCCTCGTCATTGACTAAGCCGCGCTTCAGGGCGGATGACACGCATACGATGGCGTCGAGGCCGTACTGCTGTATCAGTTGCTGCCAGGCATGCGGGATATGCAGTTCATCCTGCGGCGGCACGATTAGCGCTGAAGCGTTGTGTACGCCGTCCTGGAAAAAAAACAGACGGTAGATCGTGTGACCGCCGGCGAGCGCCGCGCGGCAAAAGTGCAGGGCGCTCACGCTGGCTTGTGAAGTGTAGGGCGCGCCGTGGACGACGAGACTGAAAGAACTCATGTGCTGATTGTAAACGGAAGAGCGACTCTTCTCTTCAAATAAAAAACCCCACCGGAGTGGGGCTTTTTGGCATAGGGAAGCTATTACTCGTCACCACCGGCGGCGCCGAACAAATGCAGCAGGTGGACAAAGATATTGTAGATGTTGAGATACAGTCCGACGGTTGCCCGGATGTAGTTGGTTTCGCCACCATGAATGATGCGGCTGGTATCGAACAGGATCAGGCCAGACATCAGCAACACGATGCCGCCCGACAGGGCCAGTTCGAATACCGGCATGTTGGTGAACCATGACACCAGAACGCCGACCAGCATTACGATCATGCCCGTAAACAGGAAACCCTGCAGGAAGGAGAAATCCTTGCGCGTCGTCAATACATAACCCGACAGGCCGAGGAAGATCACTGCCGTGCCACCCAGCGCCTGGAGAATCACGCTGGGGCCATTTGCGAGCGCGACATAGGCATTGAGCATGGGGCCCAATGCGGCACCCATGCACGCCGTGAAGGCGAAGATGGCGACGATGCCGTTCTTGCTGTCGGCAGCCTTGTGTACCCAGAAGAGTAGACCGAAGCTGACGAGCATAAGCATCATGCCTACGCCAGGGCCTGGGTTCACAAGCATGGAGATGCCTGCGGTCACTGCGCTGCACATCAGGGTCATGGATAGCAGCAGGTATGTGTTGCGGAGTACCTTGTTGGTATCCACCACCGCTTGTTGACTATGTCCGATGTTGTAATCGAGCTGGTTCATCATTTGCCTCCGTTTACTTCATTGAAATACGTATGTGCCAGGACGTGAGCGCCATCTGGCTTTGACTGCTTACCGGGTTACGGTAAGATGCGACCCTTCGCGGAGAGGTGGCAGAGCGGTTGAATGCACCGGTCTTGAAAACCGGCGTAGGTTAATAGCCTATCGTGAGTTCGAATCTCACCCTCTCCGCCAACTTTTTCCGTCTCCATCTCCGGCTTCCCGCACGCAATCCTTAACGCTGGTCCGCAGCAAGCGTGATACCGCCGGACTGCAGGCCGATCAGATCCAGCAAGACCCGTCCGCTTTCGACCAGGTAGGGATCCTGTTCTTCGTCTTCCTCGTCCGCACCCGCGGCATCGCCTGCCTGCTCCAGGGCATCGCCTGAATCAGGCAGTGCGTCCGGATCGCTGTCGTCGCCTTCCTCGCCATCCAGTTCATCAATGGAGGTCAGCAACTCCATGCCCTTGGCCGCACGGCGAGCATTCTCGACGTCGAGACGCCAGGCGTCGTCGGCGCTGCGCTCGGCCAGCAATTTTTCTTCGTTGAGCGTAATCCTGTTGTTGTCGCGCTCCTCGAGAGCCTTCGCAATCTGCGTACGGATATAGACGAAGTCTGGATCGTCCTGCAGACGCTGGTCATGGCGTTCGATTAGGGCCGGTAACAGCGGCTTCAGGTCGGCGTAGGCGCGGTAGTAGCTTGGCTGGATCGTGTCCCAGGGGAGGGCAGTGGGCAGCGCGCTTTCGCCAATTTCCTCGGATACATCGTACAGATCCGGGAAGGGAACGTCGGGCATGACACCGCGATGCTGCGTGCTTTCACCGGAGATGCGGTAGAACTTGGCTCGCGTGATTTTCATCTGGCCATCGTTCATCGGAATCAGTTCCTGTACTGTTCCCTTGCCAAAGGTCTGGCTGCCGAGCACGAGGCCGCGCTGATAATCCTGGATCGCGCCTGCGAAAATTTCGGAAGCCGAGGCGCTGAGGCGGTTGACAAGCACGGCCAGTGGCCCGTCATAAGTTGTTTCGCCGTCATTGTCGCCCTGCATGATGTTGTTACCATCAGAATCACGGACCTGCACCGTTGCACCGCGCGTAATGAACAGGCCGACAAGCTGGTTTGCCTCGCTGAGAGAGCCGCCACCATTGCGACGCAGATCCACGACAATCGCTTCCACGCCTTCCGCTTTCAGTTCGTTAAGCAGGTTGCGCACATCGCGCGTACTGCTCCGGTAATTGGAATTGGGGCCGTCGCGCTGCAGCGCTTCGAAGTCGACGTAGAAGGTTGGCAATTCGATGACGCCGATCTTGTGCAAGACGCCGTCTCTCTCGACTTCGACGATTTCGCTCTTCGCGGTAGAGTCTTCGAGCTTCACTGTATCGCGTGTGATCGTCACAACCTTGGTTTCGATGGTCGAGCCTTCAGGGATCACGTTCAAACGCACGACAGTACCTTTTGCCCCGCGCACAAGCTGCACTACATCATCCACGCGCCAGCCAATGACATCGACAAAGGGATTATCACCCTGCGCGACACCGGTGATGCGGTCGGCCGGATGCAGCTCGCCGGTGAGGTCGGCCGGACCACCGGTGACGATTTCCACGACTTTCGTGTACTCGTCCTCGGTTGTCAGTACTGCGCCGATGCCTTCGAGCGAGAGCCGCATGCTCATGTTGAAGTTCTCGGCCGCGCGCGGCGCGTAATACTGCGTATGGGGATCGAAAGTCATCGTCATCGAATCCATATAACGCTGATAGACATCGAGCCCGTTGGTATTCAGTACCTGGCTGAGCTGCGAACGGAACCGCTTGCTAAGCAGGTCGCGTACTTCAGGGAGATCCTTGTCGGTGAGCTTGAGGCTCAACACACTGCTCTTGACCTGCTGGCGCCAGAGGTCCTCAAGCGCGGCGTGGTCGGCGGGCCAGGGCTCTTCCGAACGATCGAGAGTCATTTCTTCGTCGACCGTAAAATCGAACTCTGTCGTGACGTCTTCAATCATCGCAATCGAGTAGACCAGGCGTTCGATGACACGCTGCTGGTACCGGTTGTACATCTGGTAGCCTGCATCGGTGTTGCCGCGCTGCAGCAAATCATCGAGGGAAATGCGGTATTGTTCGAACTCGGCAATGTCTTTGGCGGTGAAATAGATGCGCCCGCCATCCAGCGTCTTGATGTAACTGTCCAGCATGTTGCCGGAAAAAGTATCGTCGAGACGGATGTCGGAATAATGGTTGCGGCGCAGTTGCTCGATGATTCCGCGCGTGGTCTGCGCGTAGTCATCAGCGGGCTGCAACTCTTCATAGATGGTGCCGACATCGAGCGGAATTTCGGCAGGCAAGTAAGCCGGCGCCTGCGCGCGCACGCCAACGGACAGCAAACACAGGGCTAACCCCGTCGCTGCTGCTCCGCCACGTAGCATCCTCCCAACCCTACCAATCCCACCAAGCCTGCGTGCTCTGGACATCGTCAGTTCACCTTAGTCAGAAAATCTGAAATTACCTGAATTAACCTGCTCTTGCATTGAATTTCTTTATCAAACGTCGGGTTTGATCGTCTTCTTCCTGGCGGAAGCATGACGCTCCCTCAATTGCACATCTATGTAACGATCAGTGATCGCGCTCGAGCCATGACCGGCGTCGTCACGTACATGTTCCCGAGGACGATGTTTCACATCTTCCGAGATGCCTGTGTGCCGCAACCAGTGGACCGTTGCCACTGACAACTGCTCAGCTTCATCTGCTCTTCCATCCTGCTGCATAGATTGCACGGCAAGATTGAAGCAATTTTGCACGATGCCGCGAATCTGACGCGTGCTGGTAATTCCGCCCTGCCCACGACTCTTGTGGATCAGCGGGGAATTTTCGCCCGGCGCCGGCAAGCCACTGAGACCGCGCGCCTTACGGTATCGTTTCAATGCCTCGAGCATACTGTCACTGACGGAGATCTGGCGCTCCTTGTTGCCTTTGCCCACGGTACGAAACCACCAGTTGCCGTCGAGGTCGCGTTCGAAGTCGCCCATACGCGGAATCCAGCGTGGCGTTTCCACCAGTTCTGATATACGCAGGTACATGCCAAATAGCGCATTCAGGATGAAAAGAGTGCGCTCGTGTGTGGCCGGATCCTCCGTTGCGAGCTTCTCAGCTGTTTCGATCACGTAAGCCCACTGCAGTTCCGACAGTCGGCGAATGACGCGAGTGGACTGGTTCTTGCGCAGGAACTTGCTCTTCTGCCGGATTTGCGCGACCGGGTTAGACTGGAGGTAACCCTCCTGGATCAGGTAATTGCAGAAGCTACTGAGGACTGCAAAGATCGATTGCACGCCGCTCGGAGATAGAAAGTAGGGAGCCGCCTGCTTATCGCCCGTCGTGACATAGGGGCGCCAGTCCGGGTTGGGTACACGCTGACCCTGATGCACGATGTAGCGCGCCACATTCCTGTCACCGATCCAGATCTTGGGGGGATGCCGGGCGAATTCAATGTACTCTTCAATATCTTCGCGGCGCACTTCCTGCAGAGATCTGTGGGCAATCAGCCAGGCCCAATGCAGGAAGCGCTCGATCTCGCGCCGGTAGGTCGAGAAGGTATCCGGGCTGCCCCGGTAGCTGTATAGAAATTCACTGGCGTACTGGTAGTCGCTCAGCGCATTGACCGGCTCATCTTCAAGCAAATGTTTCAGGGAAGTAACGCGCTCGCGATAGGGATTCGGCATTTCTGCAAGCGTGTCGAAGAATGCGATCGGGGCTTTGGGAGGCCGCATGCTCAAGTCCTGATCGAATCAATTTGGGCGGTGAGGGCGGCAAACACCTCGTCCGGCGCGATTTGCTGCAGACAACGGTATTCAGCGTGACAGGCTCGGCGGGAGCACTGTGGGTCACAGAGTTCGGCTTTGCGAAGAACTCGTGTCGTGCTCCCAAGGGGCCCCCATATGCGGGGGTCGGAGGGCCCGAACACGACCACTCCGGGGACCTGCTGGGCGGATGCCAGGTGCGAGGGGCCGCTATCGTTGCCGACAATGCCCGTGCACTGGCGGAAACACCCGGCCAGTTCCCGAAGCGTGAGTTGATTGCACAGGTTCAGCGGCGCGGGACCGTGGGGATCCTTGGTGAGGGACGCAAGCATGCGGGCGCAGCCCTTGAGATCGTCCTGACCCGCGCCGATTAAAGCCGGCTGGAAATTATTATATTTCAATATATTACAAAGATGTATGAATGCATTTTCTGGCCACTTCTTATAATCCTTCGTGGCTGAGGCGTGAATGGCGACGAGTGGAAATTCTGACTGCCGCCCGAGCTTAGCCAGTTTCGCGATTAGTGATGCATCTGGCTGATCAATATGTAAATTTATATATCTTCCGCCGGGTTCTGCGGGAAGGCCAAGGGCAACAAACACCTCCTGATAGCTATACCAGCGATGGCTCGCGGCACTCGGCCGATGGCCATACGTAATTGGCAAAACCAACTCGAAACCGAAGCCTTGTCTCTGCGGACTGCAGCCCACCCTGAACGCGGCTCCGGACAACTGGGTCAGGCGCGTCGTCAGGCTATCGTCCTCAATAGTGAAAGCAAGATCGGCCTTAAAGCGGCGCAGACGCCTGACAAAGCCAGCAAACAGGGCCACTTTCTGCCAGGGCGTGGACCGGCGTATTTGCTGGCGCGGATAGTAGAAGACGCTAACACCCGGAAAGGCATCGACGCACAAGTCCTGGAAAGCCGCATCGAGGACCAGCAGGAACTCGCGATCCTGGCGCTTACACCAGGCCGCGAATTGTTGGATCAGGCCGCCGGCGATCAACAGATTGCCGAGATACTTGGTCGGGTTCAACAAGATAACGCGACGTGCCGTAGAGGCTTCGGGTACGGCGCTGATCATTGAAATTGATTCATAAACAATTAATTATGCAATATTTGTAAGCTGATTTCGAGACTATTCAATATTTCCGGTAATAAAGATTACCGGAAATAGGAAAGCTCGTCAACGAAAGCCCACGCTGGTTTTGCACGGGCACACCTTAACGCTGCACTACCCGGGCCGGCGTACGCATCGTGACAAACTCTTCAGCCAGGGTTGGATGAATGCCCAGTGTCCCGTCCAGCTGGGCCTTGGTCAGTCCACAGTTCATCGCCGCGGCGAAGCCCTGGATTATTTCACCCGCATCCGGACCGACCATATGCATGCCGAGCACTCGGTCGCTGGAGGTGTCGACGATGACTTTCATATAGGTCCGCTCGTCACGCCCAGACAGGGTGTGGCGCAGCGCGCGGAAGTCGCTTTCGTATATGGTGAGTTCCGTGTGCCGCTCGTGGGCCTGCGCTTCAGACAGACCTACCGTGGCAATGTTGGGATGACTGAACACCGTCGTCGGGACATTGTCATAGGACAGCTTACGTGTGCCCTTCCCGAACAAATGGTCGGCCAGCAGCATGCCTTCAGCCAGAGCGACAGGTGTCAGCGCCAGCCTTCCCACGAGGTCGCCTAGTGCGTAGATGGACGGCTCATTGGTCCGCAATTGCGCGTCGACGATGACCACCCCATCGTCGCTGATGGATACCGCCGTGTTTTCAAGTCCCAGCCCCTGTGTGTAGGCCTTACGTCCAGTGGCAAACAGGACGCAATCCACTGCGTGGATAGTACCGTCGATCAGGTCGACTCGCAGGCTCGCGTCCCTTCGAGATACCGCCTTGACCTGTGTTTTGGGGAGTAAGGTCAGGTGCTTGCCAGCTTCGCGCAGGAAGCGACTTCTTAGATCATGGTCGAATTCCCGCAGCGGATATTCGCCACGGTACGACAGCAAGGTCTTTGCGCCCAGGCCAGCGAATATACCGGCAAACTCTACAGCAATGTATCCTCCGCCCACGATGAGAATACGCTGCGGAAATTCGGCAAGATCAAATATTTCGTTGGAAGTAACGATCAGGTCGCGCCCTGGAAACTCCGGCACGTGCGGCCAGCCACCTGTGGCCAAAACGACATACTTCGCCGTATGAACCTCCCCATTCACAGCAATGCTGTGGGGGCCTTGCAGCTGCGCCCTTCCCTCAAACAGCGTTACGCCTGCATTTCTCAATAAATTGTCATAGAGGCCATTGAGGCGCGTAATTTCGCCCTGTTTAGCCGAGCGCAGCTGGTGCCAGTCGAAGGCTGGGCGGCCGGGCGTCCAACCAAAGCCTGCGCTGTCTTCGAAGTCATAGCGGTAGTGCGCGGCATATGCATAGAGCTTCTTGGGGATACAACCGACGTTAACGCAGGTACCGCCGAGGTAGCGTTCTTCGGCGATACCGACCTTCGCCCCTGCCGCCGCCGCCATACGAGCGGTACGGACGCCGCCTGATCCAGCCCCAACTACAAACAAGTCAAAATCAGACATCAATAATCCAGCAACTTTTCAAAAAAGGTTTTTCCCAAATATAAAGCGGGTTTATTATTGCCCCCGCGAACCCCCGGTACAACCTGCGCCCGCCACGGAGCCCTGGAATGACAACAGAATCTTCAGAATTCAAACAGGCAGCTGTTTCAACAGGCATCGAAGAACAGTCCGGCGAGCATTTCAAAACTCCATCCATCGTCGAAAAATTCGTGATCAGGCTGCCCAATGGTTTGCGCGATCAGATCCGCCAGCTGTCCGAGCAGAATCGTCGGAGCATGAACTCGGAAATCATCATGGTGCTCGAAAACCATATTCGCCAGCAGTTCATGGAACATATGGCGGAAGCAAATCCGGATGGCGCCGACTTTGTGCCGGGCACACGTAAGACCGAAGCCGAACTTAACCGCATGCTTGAGAGCCTGCCGGCGCAGAAAAAAGAAGCCCTGCTGGAACTACTGGGTTAAGTCCCATACTGCGCGTTTCTGCGTAGTGAGCGCGCAGCAATCCCTGCCACTCGTATCCGACTCCGACGCGGCGATCCCAGCCCCGGAGCATCTGCAGCTCGCTGACGCCACCCTCTCCTACTTCGCCTGTTTTTTCGATGCGGCCGAAAGCGCCGCCTTGCTCCAGCGCCTTATTGCTGAAACGCCCTGGCGTCAGGACACAATCAACTTTGGCGGCAAATCTGTCATGGTCCCAAGACTCCAGGCCTGGTACGGCGAGCGCTGCTATGGTTATTCAGGTCTTAAATTTCAGCCACTGCCATGGACCCCATTGCTACAGGACATCTGCCGCAAAATCAGTGCGGCATCCGGCCTGACGTTCAATTCGGCATTGGTCAATTATTATCGCAATGGGAACGACAGCGTTGCATGGCATAGCGATGACGAGCGCGAACTCGGCCCTGACCCCCTGATCGCGTCACTGAGCCTCGGCGCACCACGCCACTTCGAACTAAAACACAGGACACTGAAGCGCACCAAAGTGAAGCTTCTGCTCGATGATGGGTCACTACTGTTGATGGGGAGCGGACTACAGCAGCACTGGCAACATCAGCTTCCGAAGGACGAAGGCGTAGCATTGCCGCGTATCAACCTGACTTTTCGTTTGATCCTTTGAATGGCATCATAATCGCTCTGATCTGCCTTACCCGCGCGCCCCATACCCCTAAGCTCCACCGACGAAAGGACACTCCCGTGAAACACAGCCTGATGTTCGTTGTCCTGTTCCTGTTTTCCAGCGCGGCTTTGCAAGCCGAAACATTGCGCGGGACGCAAGGCATGGTCGCTTCGCGCTCTGATCTTGCGTCCGAGGTGGGTAGCGCGATTCTTGCAGATGGCGGCAACGCTGTGGACGCAGCCGTAGCAACGGCATTCGCGCTCGCAGTCGCTTATCCATCCGCCGGCAATCTCGGTGGCGGTGGTTTCATGGTCATAGCGCTCGCCAACGGTGAAGTGTATGCCCAGGACAATCGCGAAAAAGCTCCAGGCGCTGCCCATCGCGACATGTTTCTCGACCCTGCCGGCAACGTGGACCGTAACCTTGCGCTCAACAGCCTGCAAGCTTCCGGCGTTCCGGGCACGGTTGCTGGACTGCTTGATGCGCAGGATCGCTTTGGCACGATGACGCGGCAGCAGGTCATGGCGCCGGCAATCGTACTTGCCGAGAACGGTTTCGAGCTGAATGAAGATCTCGCAACGCAGTTCCAGGAAAATCTCGAAAGCTTCAAACAGTATCCCGCGTCACTGGCGGTGTTCAGTAAAAATGGCGAGCCTTACAAGGCCGGCGATGTGTGGATGCAACCCGATCTGGCGAAAACACTGAAGCTGATTTCCGAACATGGCCGCGATGGCTTTTACAAAGGTGAGACCGCCGAACTGCTCGTCGCGGAAATGCAACGTAGCAAGGGTCTGATCACGCTCGAGGATCTCGCGGACTACAAGGCCGTATGGCGTGAGCCGGTGCACGGCACCTACCGCGGTTATGATGTGTGGTCGATGCCAGCACCCTCGTCTGGCGGCGTATTGCTCGTGCAGATGCTCAACATGCTCGAACCCTATGATCTCGGCACGCTCGGCTTCGGCAGCACGGAGACGGTGCATCTGATGATCGAAGCACAACGGCGCGCCTATGCGGATCGCGCGGAATTTCTCGGGGATCCCGACTTCGTCGATGTACCCTCAGCGATGCTGATCTCCAAGGATTATGCGCGTGCGCGGTTTGCCGACTTCGACCCGACACGGGCTACGGATAGTGCTGCCATCGGCGCCGGCAGCTGGCCGCAAGAGAGCACCCAGACTACGCACTTCTCGGTTGCGGATGCTGCTGGCAATGCCGTTTCAATGACGACGACCCTCAACCGTAACTACGGAAATCGGATTGTCGTACCCGGTGCTGGCTTTCTGCTTAACAACGAGATGGATGACTTTTCGAGCAAGCCGAACACGCCCAACTCCTATGGTCTCATCGGTCGCGATGCCAACGAGATCCAGCCCGGCAAACGCATGCTGAGCTCGATGGCTCCCACGATCGTTACGCGGGACGGAAAGCCCGTGCTGCTGACCGGCTCACCCGGCGGCTCAACGATCATCAATACCGTGCTGCAGGTCGTGCTGAATGTGCTCGATCATCGAATGGATGCGGAAAAGGCCGTTGCCAGCCCGCGTATTCATCACCAGTGGATGCCCGACAACGTGCGCTACGAAACTGGTGCAATGAGCGACGCCACCGCGGAGGCACTGCGTGCGATGGGTCATAAAGGCCTTGCGGGTTCAGGTTTCGGCATTGGCGATGCAAACACTATTCGCATCGAGGGCGGTACGCTCGAAGGCGTATCCGACCCGCGCAATGTCGGTGGCGTCGCAGGGTTTTGAGTCGATCCCGGCTCAGCGTAAACAACTGCGCCGGTTTTGCAGGTCCGAAATTATTTACGCCAGCGCAGGTTCTCGCGGGTAAGCTCGCTAACGTTCTTGCATCCCATCAGCTTCATGCCGCGTTCGATTTCGGTACGGTAGATGCCGAGCGCCCGCTCTACCCCCTCCTGCCCTGCTCCGGCGAGCGCATAAAGGTACAGACGGCCACCTGAACAGGCCTTGGCTCCCACCGACAGCGCTTTCAACACATGCGTGCCGCGCTGGATACCGCCTTCACAAATCACATCAATCTTGTCGCCGACAGCGTCGACGATCTCTGCCAGCTGATCGAACGGTGCACGCGAACCATCGAGCTGGCGGCCGCCATGGTTCGACACCATGATACCGGTGCAACCAATATCGACGGCCCTGCGTGCGTCGGCAACGCTCATGATGCCCTTCAATGCGAAATGCCCACCCCACTTCGCACGGATATTTTCGGCATCTTTCCAGCTCATCGACTGATCCAGCATTTTGGAAAAGTAGCTGCCGATGGACGTCGCGACGTTGGATCCTTCCTGCACGTGGGTACTGAGGTGCGGCAGGTCGAACTTTGGATGCGTCAGGTAGTTCAGCGTCCAGCCGGGGCGCGTGGCAAAACTGAACAGGCTTGCCAGCGTCAGCTTCGGCGGCGACGTGAAACCCGTGCGCAAGTCGCGCTCGCGATTACCGCCGGTAATCGTATCCACCGTCAGCGCCATGACGTCGAAGTTCGCCGCGCGTGCGCGCTCGATCATGCTGTCGTTGAGGCCACGGTCCTTATGGAAGTAGAACTGGAACATTTTCGGCGTATCGGGGATGGTTAACCCGATTTCCTCGACACTGACGGTGCCGAGTGCGGATACACCAAACATCGTGCCGAATTTCTGCGCGGCTTTCGCCACGGCGCGTTCACCATCGTGGTGAAACAGGCGCTGCAACGCGGTTGGCGCACAATACAGTGGCATCGCCAGCTTCTTGCCAAAAATAGTCACGGACATATCGACGTTTTCGACACCAGCCAGCACGTTGGGCACGAGGTCGACGTCATCATAAGCCCGCGTGTTACGGCGATACGTGATCTCATCATCAGCTGCGCCATCAATGTAGTGGAAGATGGGTCCAGGCAGCCGTGCCTGCGCGAGTTCGCGGAAATGCTGGAAATTGTGGCAATGCTTGAGACCCATGATGTGCTCCCCGGGAAAATTTAATAGAAGGAAAAGTCAGAGCGTGTGCGTGACGCGACCGCTGTTGAGCATGCCAGTCAGATATTTTTCGATCTTGGCACGCGCGGGATTGTCCTTGTCGTTGAACTGTATGCCGATGCCCTGCGCACGGTTTGCCTGCGCATTGGGCGGCGTAATCCAGACGACAGTTCCGGCGAGCGGAATGCGTTCTGGTTCGTCCATGAGGTTCAACAGCACGAACACTTCGTCGCCAAGCTCGTATTGTTTCCGTGTGGGGATGAACAGTCCGCCATTTTCGACGAAGGGCATATAGGCGGAATACAACACTCCGACTTCCTTAATGCTTAGTGAGAGGATTCCGTGCTTTCCGCCAGCCGCGCCCTGTGCGCCCGGTGGCAAGTTCTGGTTTTCGTTTGTCATGTTGTCGCTTCGTTTATCGAGCCGGGCCTTCAGACCGAAATCCGACTGCGTTGACCCAGCTGCAGCCAGCGGCCAAATACAGCTTCGAGCAGCAAGAGTGGATTGGCATTGTTGCTTGCCATCGCAACTCGACGAGCTTCCTGCAACTCGGCATACAGTCTATGCAAGTGGCGGGAGTATACGCCCGGCTGCTGCATCAGATTCAGTTGCTCCGCCAGTGTGCCGAGATCCGGATCATGCAACGACCTGGCGCGCTGGGCACAGGCGCTCAAATCTGCGACACATTCCAGCTGGTAATCAATACTAGCCGTGATATTGAATTTTTCACATTTTTTCGCGGCCTCCACCGGGTACAGCTTACCGGCCGCAAGTCCCTGCAGGCAGGTCAACAGTTGCAAGCGCTCGGCCTGCAATGCTCCATCGACCTGACTCACGGCGCGCAGCGGCGCACCGCCGGCGCGTTGCAGCGCCACTGAAGCGTTGCCGGAAAAGCCGGAATCGTCGAGCCATCGTATCGCCATGTCCTGTGGGGGCAGCCCGCAACGTAAAACCTGGCAGCGGCTGCGAATGGTCGCCAGCAGCAGACCAGGTTGATGACTGACCAGCAATAGCAGTGTCTGCTGGGGGGGTTCCTCAAGCAGCTTCAGCAAGGCATTTGCGGCGTTGAGGTTCATCGCCTCGGCAGGTTCAAATATGAGGATCTTCATGCCGCCACGTCGACTCATGTTTTGCGCGAACTCGATGGTGTCGCGGATCTGGTCGATGGTGATCAGTTTCTTTTCCGGCTGCATGAGCCTGAAGTCTGGGTGCGTATCGACGGAAAACAGGTGGCAATCGGGGCAAGTGCCGCAGGGTTTGCCTTCCTTGCTGCTGCACAGCAGGTATTGGGCGAGGTAGCGGGCGAGCAGCAACTTGCCAGTGCCCTGATGCCCTGTAAATAACCAGGCATGACCGAGGCGGCCAGCGCTCACCCGCGACTGCAGCTGGCGGAAGCCATCTTCGTGCCAGGGCAACAGAACTGGGGCAGTCAACGCGCGACCTCTTTCATTCCGCGAGGCCGAAGCGCTCGCTGACGACACGCAGCACATCGTGCGCGACTTCGCCCACGCTGCGGCCCGCATCGATGAGCACATGCGTGCGTGGCGACCGTTCAGCGAGCTGGACGAAAGCCTCGCGCACACGCTGCTGATAAACGAGGCCTTTCTTTTCGAAGCGGTCCTCCTGGCCTCCCCGCGCAACAGTCCGCGCCAGGGATTGTTCGGGGTCGAGATCGAGGACAAGCGTCAGGTCTGGTGCAAAGGGCCCGACAACATGCGCGTGGACAGCGTCAACAAGGTCGACACCAAGCCCGCCGGCGAGTCCCTGGAACGCCCGCGACGAATCAGCAAAGCGGTCGGATATTACCCAGCGCCCTGCTTCCAGCGCGGGCCAGATGGTCTTTGACAGATGGTCGCGGCGCGCTGCGTATATCAACAGGAGTTCTGTCATTGCATCCCAGCGGTCCGCCGCTCCGTGCACGAGCAGGTTGCGTATTTCTTCTGCGCCGGATGAACCACCCGGTTCCCGCGTGAGCAGCACGTCAACGCCGGAGCCCTGCAACTCGTCACGAAGCAAGCGGCTCTGTACGCCCTTGCCAGCGCCATCGACACCTTCGATGGCGATGAAACGACCCTTTGTCTGTTCGTTGTTGTTCATCGGCTCAATTCTGTGTGCGGTTCAATTGGTACTGTTCGACGGCCCGGTTGTGGTCTTCCAGTGTGGCAGAAAACTGGTGGCTACCGTCACCCCTGGCAACAAAATAGAGATTTGCGGACTGGTCTGGGTGCATGCTGGCCTCGATTGAGGCTTTTCCGGGCAGTGCGATAGGAGTGGGCGGCAAGCCGACGCGGGTGTAGGTATTCCACGGCGTATCGGTTTCAAGTTGCGCGCGGGTGAGATTGCCGTCGAAATCCTTGCCGAGGCCATAGATTACGGTGGGATCGGTCTGCAAGCGCATGTTCTGCTGCAAACGGCGGATGAACACGCCGGCAATCTGGGCGCGTTCAGCGTCGATCGCGGTTTCCTTCTCGACTATCGATGCCATGACGAGCGCCTCCTCGGGCGAAGCATAGGGCAAGCCGGCGTCGCGTTCCGCCCAGGCCGCCTCCAGTACTTGCTGCATAAGCATGTGTGCACGCTGCAGGATTTCCACATCCGTCGTGCCACGCGTGAAGTTGTAGGTGTCGGGGAAGAAAAGACCTTCTGGAAACTCCGAAACGCCAAACGCGGCTTGCAAGGCCTGGGGATCGTCGGCATCAAGCTGCGCCACGAGCGCAGGATGCACCTGCATGGCGGCGAGAGCCTGGCGCAAGGTCCACCCTTCGACGATCTTCACCTGATGATATGTAACGTCGCCATTCACAAGCTTGTACAGCAGGCCACGCGCGGTGAGTCCAGGGGGCAGCTCATACTCGCCAGCCTTGATCTGGTTGGCGAGGCCTTGCGCGCGCGCGTACAGCAGCAGGTCAGACCCGCGCGCGAGCACATTGTCGGACTGCAGTTTACGCACGATGCGCGTGAAGTTGGAGCCTGGGCTGACTTCCAGCATGCGTGGTTCACTTAGCGCGAGAGGCTGTTCGATGTGTTGCCAGAAAACGTAGCCTCGCAACCCAATGAAGGCGAACACAAGCATCAGGAGAACAGCGATCTGAAGTGACCGACTGCCGTTCACGCGCCCAGTACCCCATTAAAGTAGTGGATGCAGTCACGTGCGACGGGACCTATATCCCAACCGATTTGCGCCTTGTCCGCATGCAGGCTCAGCAGCGGCCATACGCCGATAACGCTGTTGCTGACGAATACTTCGTCAGCGAGATGCAGGTCGGCAAGCGTGTAGAAGCCGGTCTCGGCATTGTCGCCGTAGCGTTGTAGCAAGACCTGGCGCATGATCCCTGCGATCCCGCAGCGCGACAGATCGGGCGTGTGCAGGCGGCCACCGCGGACAAAAAACAGGTTGCTGCGCGTACCTTCCGTGACGTAGCCATCGACGTCCAGCATCAAGCCTTCGC
>JBEGWB010000091.1:0-25213 GCA_041178065.1 Pseudomonadota bacterium
CAGCCCTCATCGTCCATGCGCGCCTTGCCGTCCCAGATGCCGTTCCACTGCGACACCCAGTTCTCGTTGTTCTCGATGCGCGCGTCATGCAGCGCACCGGCCGGATTCATCGCAAAGCCAAAGGCATTGCGGCGATCGGAAAACGTATCGAACATGAAGACCACATGATCCTGCGACTCCATGTCGGCATCGCGGCGCAGCTCGGTGGCGACGACGCGGGCAGGATCCGAGTCGAATGCGCGAAACGCGACGTAGAGATTGTCGCTGTCGTACGCAATCTGGAAGTAGGAATTTTCGCTCGGGTCCGCGTTGAGCACCGGCTGCGTCTGGCGGAAATTGCTTTGCCGCGTCGCTTGCTGCCATACCGCGTCGTCGAGCAGGCCGTCGACGACCGGCGGCGACTCGGTACGGAGGGCCTCGATATCCGGGCGATCGTTGACGTCCTGGGCGAGGCTATTGTTGAACCACACTATCTGGGTGAAGAAAAACAGCAAGGCGCCGCGACGTATCGTGGTGTCGTTCATCAGATCCTCTGAATGCCTGGCATTGATGCCACTCGCGGGGCTCGCCGCGCTGCCGTTGTTATTGATGGATGGCAGAAGGTGGGGGATGCATGGTTCGCGACCCCGCCTGCAGACGCATGGGCGTCGCTGACGTCACTTCCAAAAAGCGACCTGGACTGGGGCAGGGTAAAAAAGGCCGGGATTATACCTGCGCACACGGCACAGCACCTGCCCGAACCTCTGCTGACCGTGATTGACCGCTATTATTTCGAGTGGTACCAGCTCACACATTATCCAGCGGCAACGCCGAGGTGCTGATGACCTGGCGCAATACGAAGCTCGAGTGCACATCCGTAACGCCGGGGATGCGCGTGATCTTGTTCAGCAGGAAGTCCTGGTACTCTTCCATGTCTTTCACGAGCACCTTCAGCTGGTAGTCGGCCGACTGCCCGGTGATGAGGATGCACTCGAGCACCTGCGGGTGCGTCTTGACCATCGCCTCGAACTGCTCGAAGCGATCGGGCGTGTGGCGGTCCATGCTGATCTGCACCAGCGCCATCAGTTTCAGGCCCAGCGCGGAGGCGTTCAGTTGCGTGACGTAGCCTTTTATCAGGCCGGCCTCCTCCAGCGCCCGGACGCGCCGCAGACAGGGCGAGGCCGAGAGTCCGACCTTGTCGGCCAGCTCGAGGTTGCTGATGCGGGCATTGCGCTGAAGCTCGTCGAGGATGCGTTTGTCGATGCGGTCCAGCACGAGCGAGGCCTTGTCGGTTGCCATAAACGTCTCTGTATCGACATATAATTGCGATATATATTTTTATATTAGCATATGCAACCTTTTACGCGCTATTTACAGCCATATTCGCAATTTCATTTGCCGAGCCCTGCTATACACTGCGCGCCTGTCTGAACGAGGGCCCCAGTGAGGGGACAGGGGAATGCGCATGAGCACGAAAAGGAAAATGTATGACCACCGCAAGTACAGGCCCTTCCAGCCGATCGGGCTGAAGGATCGTATCTGGCCCGACAAGGTCATCACGCAGGCGCCGACCTGGTGCAGCGTGGATTTGCGCGACGGAAACCAGGCGCTGATCGAGCCGATGTCGGTGGCGCAGAAGAAGCTGATGTTCGGCTTGCTCGTGGATGTCGGCTTCAAGGAAATCGAAGTGGGCTTCCCGGCCGCCTCGCAACCCGACTTCGACTTCGTCCGCTACCTCATCGATGAGAACAAGATTCCCGACGACGTCACCGTGCAGGTGCTGACGCAAGCGCGCCCGGAACTGATCCAGCGCACCTTCGAGGCGCTGAAGGGCGTCAAGCGCGCGATCGTGCATCTGTATAACTCGACCTCCGTCGTACAGCGCACGAAAGTGTTCAAGCTCGACAAGGAGGGCATCAAGGCGATTGCGGTTAATGGCGCGAAGGAAGTGCTGCGCTGCGCAAAGGCCGCCCCGGAAACGGATTGGTTCTTCCAGTATTCGCCTGAAAGCTTCACCGGCACTGAGCTCGATTACGCGGTCGAGGTGTGCGATGCCGTCACCGCCGTGTGGCAGCCGACACCGCAGCGCAAGGTCATCCTCAACCTGCCGGCCACGGTGGAGATGGCCACGCCGAACGTGTATGCCGACCAGATCGAATGGTTCCTGCGTCACGTGAAGAATCGCGCCAGCATCGTGCTGAGCCTGCACACGCACAACGATCGTGGTTGTGGTGTCGCGGCATCGGAGCTCGGTGTCATGGCCGGCGCCGATCGTGTCGAAGGCTGCCTGCTCGGCAACGGCGAGCGCACCGGCAACCTGGACCTCGTCATCATGGGCATGAACCTGTACAGCCAGGGCATCGATCCGAAGCTGGACTTCAGCGACATGGACCGCATCACCTCGGTCGTCAAGCAATGCACGCAGATCGATGTGCATCCGCGGCAGCCCTATGCAGGCAGCCTTGTGTTCACGGCCTTTTCGGGCAGTCACCAGGATGCAATCAAGAAATGTCTCGACCTGTACCAGGAAGGCGACCCATGGGAGATCGCTTACCTGCCGATCGATCCGCGCGATGTCGGCCGCACCTACCAGGATGTCATCCGCGTGAACTCGCAGAGCGGCAAGGGCGGCGTCGCGTATGTCATGGACAACAAGTACGGCTTCCAGCTGCCACGCTGGCTGCAGATCGACTTCAGCCGCATCGTGCAGAAAGAAGCGGAGGACAGCGGGCTCGAAGTATCGCCCGAGCGCATATACGCGCTGTTCCGCCGCGAATACCTGGACCTGCCCTCGCCGCTGAAGCTGAAAGGTTTTTCGATCGAAAAGGCCGCGCATGAAAGCATCACCGGCCAGATCGAACTCGAGGGCAAGAGCTTTGAAGTGAAAGGCAAAGGCGCCGGCATGCTGGCGGCATTCGTCGATGCCTTGCAGACGCGCTTCGGCCTGCAGATGCAGATACTCGAATACGGCGAGCACGCGCTGAGCCAGAACTCGAACGCGGAAGCAGTGACCTATATACAGGTGAAGCATGAGAACCGGCGCTTCACGGGTATCGCGATCGATGGCGACATCGTGACCTCGTCAGTGAATGCCTTGCTCAATGCCGTCAGCCAGATCCTGTATAGCCAGAGCAGAAAGGCCGCGTAAGCGATTACAAATGTGGAGCTCGCAGCGGCGGCACGCGCAGTCGCTCCGGCAACACTGTCGATGTGAAGGAACGACAGACTCCGGCACGGGGTCTGTCCCCTTCCGCTGAATTCCCTTACCATCGACGCCGCTTCCGGCTGTAGCAAGGCCGTTGTTCAGAGGGCTCGTCATGTCCGCAATCCGCCAGCCCTTTGCCGCTTCATTCTTTATTTCTGCAGTGCTGCTTTCTTCCCTGCTCTATCCGCTCTTAGCCGTCACCACTGCGTCTGCGCAAACCGATTTCGACGCCGTCACGGTCACTGCAAGGCCTGCGGCGGGCAATGTGACGATGCTGCAGGGCTCCGGTGGCAACATCGCGGTATCTATTGGCACAGACGGCGTGCTGATGGTCGATGATCAATTCCTGCCGCTCGCCGACAAGATCAAGGCGGCGCTCAATCAGCTTGGCGGCGGTGCACCTACCTTCTTGTTGAACACGCACTACCACGGCGATCACTCCGGCAGTAACGAAGCCTTCGCGGCTACATCGACCATCATTGCCCACGACAATGTACGCGTGCGCATGGCCTTGCCCGACAGCGGTCGCGTACCGGAAGCCATGCCGGTACTTACCTTCGACGAGGGTCTCCGCATCCATTTCAATGGTGAGGAGGTACGCCTGATCCATCTGCCCAGCGGACACACCGATGGCGACACTGCCATCTGGTTTACCGCGTCCAGGGTTATCCACATGGGCGACGACTACGTGACGAACGGCTTTCCCTTCGTCGATCTCGCCAGCGGTGGCACCGTCGCCGGACTGATCCGCAATCTCGACACCGTGCTGGCCCAGCTGCCGGACGACATCACGATCATCCCGGGCCACGGCGACCTGGCCACGAAACAGGAGCTGGGCACGTGGGCCGCGATGGTCAAGGCCACGGCCGGCATCGTCACTGACAGGATTGAGGCAGGGATGAACCTCGAAGCCATAAAGGTCGAAGGACTACCGGAACAATACGCACAGTGGGGCCAGGGCTTCATTTCCGAGGAAGCCTGGATTACGACGATTCATAGCAGCACCACCGCAGAGCAATAATAGCGATTTTTTGATCGCATCCGATTCCAGAAAGGTCAAGAAATGGCAAGAGCAGCCCTCGAACTTCCCACTTTGCCCTTTGAATACGAGGTTGTGCGCAGTCGCCGCAAAACTTTGGCGATTCACGTCAAAAGTGGGAAAGTTACGATCCAGTCTCCACTGAAAGCGTCCACGAAGTGGATTTCAGAGTTCGTTACCGGCAACATTGAGTGGATCCAGGGGAAGATCAAGGACCAACGTGTCAAAGCGCAGGAGGTCCTGGTACTGGCCGAAGGCCATGATGTGCCTTTCCTCGGCAGGCCGCGCCGCTTGCATCTCGTACTCGCCAGACAGCAGAAGGTCGAACTCCATGAGCGGGAGCTGGTGCTGCATGTGCTCGCGAAAAGCGCCGACAAGGTCGAAAAGCTGTTCAGCAACTGGCTACTGGAACAGGCCCGCGTGTACATGCCGCCGCAGACGGCACGGACAGCGCAGCGCCTGGACCTGGGCCACAAGCTGAAGAAGGTCGTGTTTCGCAAGACGCGCAGCAAGTGGGGGCACTGCGAAGACAACGGCATCATCCAGTACAACCAGCTTGTCATGATGGCGCCGCAGGCCGTCATCGACTATTTGATCGTGCACGAGACCTGCCACCTGCGGCATCTCGATCACTCCCCCCGTTTCTGGAAAGCCGTAAGCACCTTGTGCCCGGACTACAAAATCCATCGCGACTGGCTGAACAAGAATGGCCACAAGCTGTGGACGAAGGGCTAGCCTGATCGCTCCGTGATGCGCGACCCGTTACTCAGGCAGCCCTGATTCCAGCAATGGCGTGCGCGCAATACGGGTGCCGGCGAAGCTGCCGATCCAGGCTTCAGGGCCCAGCGGCAGGACCATCGTTGCGTTGCTGAAGCTCGGCGTCGCTTTCGTTTGTACGACAACGCTGCTCTCGAAGGTTTCCGGATCGATCGCAACTGCGATGGTGCCGCGTGGACACACCGCGAGCACTTCGAGGTTGTGTTGCGGGCCGGGCGGGCCGCCGCATTCGGGAACGTCGTTCGCCATGCCAGCGGTGTAAAGTCGACCGTCGGGGCCAAGATGCACGTTGTCGGGCGTGAAGGGCAGCGGCTCCGTCGTGCGCAATTGCTGCGTTGGATTAGCGTGACTGAAGGCGACGACGCTTTGCAGTCCGGATGACGCAACGTAGATCTCGCTGCCATCGGCCGACACCTCGATGCCATTGTTCGCCGGCAACTCGCTGCCTTCGATTTTCGTGAAGCCGGTCTGTCCCGGCGACCACTCGAACACGGCCCCCGTGTTCTTGCGCTCGACAATCGCGTCGGCAAAGCTCGTCCCCGGCATGAACAGCACGGTTGCGACCAGGGAACCGTCAGCAAATGAAGCGACGCTGTTTGCCGCGAGACCGTCCGGCATTGGCACACAACCGATCCACGTCAGCGCCGGCCGGCCCGTCGTCGCGTCGACATCGAACACCTCGATGGCTTCACGCGCCCCATGGCCTACAACGTACAGGCGCGCGCGTCCATTGGCCGTCGCGCGAATGTTCAGGCCATGCGTGTTCAGCGTTTGCGGGGTGGGTGGGGTAGCGCAGTTGGCAAAGCTCGCCTGATGCTGCGCCTGGAAAGACAGTAGCGTCAGCCCAGCGCTTTTCGCATCGATGAGATAGAAGCCGGCGCCGTCTGCCATTCCGCTGGAAATCACGAAATCGGTGCCGGGTACGTGCACGAGATCCTCGGGATTCGTGGCGCCGCAGATGAAGCTCTGGTCGTCGCTCGGCTCGCAGGACTCTTGCGCGAGTGCGATGTGCGCCAGTCCGCAAAACAGAAACAGGCCAAGCATGCGTATGACAGTCATACATATCCCTCCGTATTTGCCGTACTTTTTTATTGTTGGTGCGCGCCTTGCGTTATGCACGGCACTGAATCTAGCACGGCGACTGTAACTGCGGCCACGTGCCTATGCGCTTTTCTCGAACAGCAGGTCCCAGACACCGTGGCCGAGCCGCTGGCCGCGCTGCTCGAATTTTGTTGGCGGTCGTGCGTGTTCCTTTGCATAAGCGCCGACGCCACAGATGTTGCGAAAGCCCTCTGCCGCGCTGAGCACGGTCATCATGTGTTTTGCGTAGGGTTCCCAGTCGGTAGCAAGATGCAGGATGCCGCCGGGCTTCATTTTCGCGCGCAGATCCTGGATGAAGTCGGGCTGGATCAGACGACGCTTGTGATGACGCGTCTTGTGCCACGGATCGGGAAAGAAAATCTGCACGCGATCGAGCGCGTTGTCCGCGACACAGTCTTCAAGCACCGTCTTCGCATCCGCCTTGTAGACCTTCAGGTTCGTCAACTGCGCTTCGGCGCCGAGGCGCAACAGGTTGCCGACACCGGGGGGATGTACTTCGACGCCGATGTAGTTCCAGTCCGGATTGGTTTGCGCCATGGCAATGAGCGACTGCCCCATGCCAAAGCCGATCTCGAATACAAGCGGCCCCTCGCGGCCAAACACAGTGCGCGGGTCGAGCGCCCCATCGTCCACGCGCAATCCATGCAGCGGCCAATTGGTTTCATAGGCTTGTTTCTGCGCGGTTGTCATGCGCCCGATGCGGATGACAAAGGATTTAACCGTGCGCAGCGGAATACCGGCCTTCACCTCACTCATGCCTTGCCTAACCTGTAGCAGATCACTGCGAGCCGCAGCCAGCCTGCGAGAAATAATACACCGCCGACCGGCGTGACCATGCCGAGCCAGCGCGCGCCAGTCAGCGTCATGAGGTAGAGGCTGCCGCAGAACAACACGACACCGGCGACGAAGAGCTGCGCGCTGATGGCAAGTCCGCGTTGCGCTGGATACTCTCGCTGCAGCATGTACACGGCAACCAGCGCAATGGTGTGAAACATCTGGTACTGCACAGCCGTTTGCCAGACCGCAAGCAGGTCGACATGAACCCGAGTCTCAAGCGCATGCGCGCCGAACGCGCCGAGCAGAACGGCAAGCAGGCCATTGATGGCCGCGATTAATAGAGTGTTGTACATAATCCTGATTAACGCCCGCGGCGATCGAAGCCACCGCCCCTAACTGCACCTGCGTCCCATTGAATTCCCCAGAGCCGGATATGAAAAAGCCGTCCTTGCAGACGGCTTCCCAGTGACCAGTTAAAGCGCTTGATACGGAGGCATCAAGCCTCCATCAGCGCCTTCACCTTGTCCATTGCATTCTTTTCCAGCTGACGAATGCGCTCAGCCGACACGTTGTACTTGGCGGCGAGGTCATGCAGCGTGGACTTGCTGTCACTGAGCCAACGCTGCGTCAGGATGTCGCGGCTGCGATCGTCGAGCTCTTTCATCGCTACGTATAGACCGTCAGTGCTGGTCTTTTCCCAGTCGGCGCTTTCAACGCTGCGCGCAGGATCATAACGGGTGTCTTCCAGATAGAAGGCGGGCGACTGGCTGACCTCTTCCTCGTCGGCGTCCGCAGCGCCGTCGAAGGAAGCATCGTAGGCGCCCATGCGGCCTTCCATCTGCGTGACGGTAGAGGCATCCACGCCAAGGTCATCGGCCACTTCCTGCGCTTCTTCCTGGCTCAACCAGCCCAGACGTTTCTTGGCGCCGCGCAGGTTGAAGAACAGCTTACGCTGCGCCTTCGTGGTAGCGACTTTGACAATGCGCCAGTTGCGCAGAATGAACTCATGGATTTCGGCCTTGATCCAGTGCACCGCGAAGGACACAAGGCGTACACCCACCTCCGGGTTAAAGCGTTTGACCGCTTTCATCAGGCCTACGTTACCTTCCTGGATCAGGTCGGCTTCGCTGAGCCCGTAGCCTGAATAGGACTTGGCGACATGGACGACAAAGCGCAGGTGAGCAAGGACTAACTTGCGAGCAGCATCAAGGTTTTGCTCGTAGTAGTACTCTTTAGCCAGGTCCTGCTCTTCTTCGGCGCTGAGGATGGCAATATTGTTGACCGCAGTGATGTAGGCCCCGAGATCACGTCCCGGAACCATCGTGTCCATCACCTGCAATTCTTTGCCTGCGCTCGATATTTTCATCAGCTGATGTTTTCCAGCGGCTTTTTTGCCAACTCTGGAACCTTTTCTGGGGCCATTGCTGGCTTCGACAGCCGACTCCAGATCCTGTTCAAGATCGAGATCGGCTTCTGTTGAATCCAGTACAAATTCACTCGTTTTCATATCCACGACTCCTGGCCGCGGGCGGCGCAAATGCTATCACTTACCCAATTTTAGCGCCAAGCCCGGAGCTCACTGATGGGGTCGGCAAGAAGGAAATTCCCCCCGAGCCCCCCGTACTTATACCCATATATAGGGGCGACCGCAGGCGATTTCAAGGGCTCGAAGAGTCCCCGGTCACGCCCTCGCGAACCTGTCGGGTTGAGGGATAGGCGGCTAGAATGCCCGCCGTCTCAACCGGTCTGTCCCTACCTCAATAACACTGGCTTCATGTCTTTGACGCTTTTAAGGAAGCAAAATTCCGATGATTAACAAAAGTATCGATGTTTCTGCCCCCATCCTGCCCGTCCTGGCCCAGCGCTGGAGCGGCGTCTGCTACGACCCCGTGAAGCCCGTAAGCTCGACCGATCTGCGCCGGCTGGCCGAGGCTGGCCGCTGGTCTCCGTCGTGCTTTGGCGACCAGCCCTGGCGCTTCCTCATCTGTAACAGGACAGACAATTCCGCCGCCTGGGGCAAAGCCTTTAGCTGCCTCGGCGAGGGCAACCAGCCCTGGTGCCAGCATGCCCCGGTCCTGGTCATCATCTGCCACGACACGCTGTTCGTGCATAATGACAAGCCCAACGGCCACGCCGCTTATGACACCGGCGCCGCTGCGATGAGTTTGTGCGTACAGGCAAGCGAGCTGGGCCTTATGACACACCAGATGGCCGGTTTCAGTGCCGCCAGCGCGCGTGAACAGTTTGCGATCCCCGAGCGCTTCGTGCCCGTTGCAATGATGACTGTCGGGTATCAGGTCGACGAAGCGCATGTGCCCGAGCAATTCAGGGCGCGCGAACTGAAGCCGCGGGTGCGGAGTCCGCTGGAGTCACGCTTCTTCAGTGGAGAATGGGGCACAGGGCTCTGATATTGCCGCGGGCCTTCGTTACCGCTGTGTAACGAATGCCTGGACCACTCAGGACTGGGCCGGCCTCGGCCGGCCCGGCGCTTTCTACAGCGTTTCTGAAGTACCGAACACGGCCGTAACCTGGCTCGACAGATAACCGCCATTCCCGTTGCAGGCTGCGAGCTTTGCATCCCTGACCTGCCGCGCACCGCATTCGCCGCGCAACTGCTGAACCGCCTCGATCATCAGGAAGATGCCGTACATACCGGGATGCACACAGCTCAAACCCCCGCCATTGGTATTGACCGGCAACTTGCCGCCCGGCGCGATATTGCCGTTCGACACGAAAGCTCCGCCCTCGCCTTTGTTGCAGAAGCCCATGTCCTCGAGGAACAGGATCGTGTTGATCGTAAAGGCGTCATAGAGCTCGACGACATCGATATCGGCCGGTTTCACGCCCGCCATCGCGAAGGCTTCGGGACCGCTCTGCGCGGCCGCCGTCACTGTCAGATCCGGCATCTGGGAGATGATGTTGTGCGTCGTGCGCGAGCTTACGCCGAGCATGTACACCGGCGCTTTCGGAAAATCCTTCGCGCGCTCGGCACGCACCATGATCATGGCGCCTCCGCCGTCGCTGACGAGGCAGCAGTCACGCACACCGAAGGGTTCGAGCACGCGTCGCGCACTCAGCACGTCGGCAATCGTCAGCTCCTCGCGCATTTCGGCGGCGGGATTCAGCTGCGCCCATTTGCGTGCCGAAACCGCGACCTCCGCCAGTTGCTCCTTCGTCGTGCCGTACTCATGCATGTGCCGCGCCGCCGCCAGCGCATAGGCCTGCATCGGATAGCGTGGCTTGTAGACGCTTTCGGTTGTCCTGGCATGCGCGGGCGCGACGATGCCGCCACTGCGGTTGTTGCTGCCGTAGCAGATCAGCGCCACGTTGCAGAGTCCGTACTTCAGGGCGAGCGAAGCCGAGAGCACAGAATTGACGAACACCGAGCCGCCCAGGTTGGAGCCATCCATGAACTCAGGCTTTATACCGAAGTATTCAGCGACGACGAGCGGGGTCAGCTGGTCGACAAAATTGGAGGCGAAAATGCCGTCGACATCGTGAATGCCAAGTCCGGCATCCTCGAGCGCGTGGTAAACGGCCTCGGCCATGATTTCCATATGCGTGCGGCCAGCCAGTTCACCGAAGCGGCTGAGGCCGACACCGACGACAGCGGAGGATCCGCGCAACGAGCGGGCACCTTCCGGGGACTTCACCATTCCTTGCTCCCCTGCTCCTTGTTGTAGAACACCACCGCATGTTGCCCATCGATCAGGCCAATGTGCGCGCTGACGTGCATGCCGATCTTCACTTTGTCAGGCACTACGTCCATGACCCGCGACAAGAGGCGCGGACCTTCCTCGAGCTCGATCAGCGCAACGTTGTAGTCGCCGCCCTTGTCAGGCTTCTGATGCACGACCGAGGTCGAGTAAACGGTGGCGCGGCCCGTAGGTTCGACCCACTTGAGGTCGATCGAGCCGCAGTGATTGCACAGCACGCGCGGATAGAACACATGCTTGCCACAGTCCTTGCATTGCTGGATGAGAAATCTGCCTTGGGTCAGCGCCTGCTGGTACAGCTGTATCGGGCCGGGTCCGGCAAAATCGGGAAGAGTGTGAGCCACGAGTTTCTCTTTTTATTATTAATGTCGTTGTTGTTGACGTTGTCGAACCGCATTTCGGATTATAGCCAGAGAGGAAGGGGTGGAGTACTGAATTAGGGGACGGGCCACTAATCAATGCAGCGCCTCCAGAGCCAGTGGTCTGCTCCCTTATTCGTCGCCCCTAATTGATCTCCCCTATTTCATGTCCTCTTTTTCTTCTCTATGCTCGTCGCATGATCAACAAGATTGTTCCATCCGCTGAAGAAGCCGTCAGCGACATCCATGACGGCGCCGTGCTTCTGCTCGGCGGCTTCATAAATTGCGGATTCGCAGATGAATTACTCGCGGCGATCCATGCCCGGGGCCTGCGCAATCTCACTGCGGTTTCCAATAACCCCAGTGTCGGCGAAGGTGGCATGGTGAAGTTGCTCAGCGATGGGCGCATCAGCAAACTGATTTGTTCCTACTCGCGCAAGGAAGGTACGACGCTAATCGAAGACCTGTGCGACAGCGGCTTGCTGACACTCGAGATCGTCCCGCAGGGTACGCTCGCCGAACGCGTGCGCTGCAACGGCGCAGGCATTCCCGGCTTTTATACGCGCACCGGCGTTGGCACGCCGCTGGCAGAAGGCAAGGAGCATCGCGACTTCGATGGCGAGACTTATATTTTCGAACCGGCGATCAAAGCAGATTTCGCGCTGGTGCGCGCGTTGCGCGGGGATCGCTGGGGCAATCTCGTATACGACAAGGCTGCGCGTAATTTCAACCCGGTCATGGCCATGAGCCGCGCTGTGACGATCGCGCAAGTTGACCACATCGTCGAAGCCGGCGACATCGATCCGGAACATGTCATCACGCCAGGCATCTTCGTGCAGCGCGTCGTGCCGACACGCGCACCCGCAAGGGTCATGGCCAGTGCAGCAACGGCAGTGCAAACGAGCGCGCCGGTGTCCTGATGCAACAGCTTACGCGGCAACAGATCGCATGGCGCATTGCGCAGGACATTCCCGACGGTTCATATGTCAATCTCGGCTCCGGCATGCCGCTGATGGTGTCCGACTACGTGCCGGCGGGACGCGAGATCGTGTTCCACGCCGAGAACGGTTTGCTTGGCATCGGTCCGCGCCAGACGGCGGAATCGAAAGATATGAACCTGATCAATGCCGGCAATATTCCGGTGACGCTGTTGCCGGGCGGCGCCTTCTTCCATCACGCCGACTCCTTCGTCATGGTGCGCGGCGGCCATCTCGATTACAGCGTGCTCGGCGCTTACCAGGTTGCCGAGAATGGCGACCTCGCCAACTGGGATTTACCGCAAGGGCGCAAGGCGCCAGCAGTCGGCGGCGCGATGGATCTCGCCGTGGGCGCAAAGCATGTGTTCGTCATGATGGAATACTTCGCGAAGGACGGCAGCGCGAAGATCGTGCCGCGCTGCAGCTTGCCGCTTACCGGCAAAGGCTGTGTGACCACGATCTACACCGACATCGCCGTGCTGGATCTCATTGACGGCAAAGTCTGGGTGCGTGAAATCATCGAAGGCATAACGCTGCAGTCGCTGCAGGCTGAAACCGACGTGCAGCTTCGGATATCACCCGCGCTCACGCTGTTAAGCGCACCCGCATCCAGCTGAGCCTGGCGCCCGACGCGAGCCCGCAAACACGAGGCAAAAAAAGAGGGCCGAAGCCCTCTTTTTCGTTTGGCCCTGAACCCAGGCCACTTGTCCACTCTGGCCCGGAGGCCAGGGCGGAACAGAAATCAAAACTCCAGGTACGGAATCATTCGCCCCAGCACGATGACGATGACCCAGATAAGGATCGACGCCAGCGCGATGACTTTCGCGCGGAACGGCGCATCCTGGCCGTCGGCCAGCTGCTTCAGTTCAGCATGCTCGCCGAACCAGAACCACAGTGCATTGATGCCGGCGACTACGATCATGCCCATCTTCCACTGGAAGCCGAGGTTCGGAAAGTAGCTGTACGGATCCGCACACAGGAAGGAGATACCGGAGATCAGGTTCACGGCGAAAGCGCCGATTGCCAGCGGGATGAAATAGCTCATCGCCTCTCGCATGTTGATGAACTTCACGAGACCGACTACACGCAGGTCCACGACCAGCAGCGAACCGAATAATACGGTCAGCCCGAGGAAGTGGAAGGTTTCCATCATTGGAAACATCCATGAGTAGTTGACCATCGCATCGTGTAGCGCGGTTTCGCTGAGCCAGATTGCCAAAGGTTCCCAATTCATATTTATCCCCTTAGACCAGGTAAGCCATCAGGCGGCCAGTGACCATCCCGACGGTCCAGCATGCGATGCATGCAAACGCGAGAGACTTCTGGTTGACCTGGGGTTTGTTGGCGCGCACAGCGTTCATTACGAGTTTCATCAGGATGCCGCCGAGCAGGATCGCGCCGATCTTCAGCTGGAATGTGCCCTGGAAAAAGTATGACGAGGCGGTACCCGCGAACAGCACGAGGCCGGACACTAGGTTGATGATGAAGCCGATCCAGCCAATGATGAACAACTTGTCGAAGGCAGCGACTGATAGACCTTTGGCGAAGCCGAGCACGCGCAGGTTGAGCGCAACGACGACGCCCATGACTGTCGCCATGCCCACGGCATGGGCAGACAGCGTGATGGGATAGCCCCACAGCGATTCACGAATGAATATGCCGATGGGACCCTCTTCGTACCACAGTAAGAAATCCATGATGAGGTCTCAGGAAATGTAGGCAGCAAGATGCGGCTGCATACTAGGTTTAATTGTTGAGTGTGCGGTTGATGAAGATCAAGGACAGCCAGGTCAGTGCCGGATTCGCTCCGATCGTGTTATTGGCAGCGCTCGCAAAAACGCCTCTAAAGTATAGTTGTAATGTGCAATCAATGTGAACCGGAATTCGGGAACTCTCAGTAGCGCGGGTCGTACATGGCGGCCCCGACTTCATCGGCGAATTGTGGACCGATTATCCGGCGCGTCAGCCCATTAAGCGCCGCAGCCTCGGCAATCGCCACGGCGATCCTGAGCGATACTTCGCGAATCTGCGAGAGTGGCGGATACAGGCAGCCAGAGTTCAGCTGTCCCTGTGTCACGCCTTCGGCCAGCGCTTTCGCGGCCGCTATCAGCAAGTCGTCGGTGATGCGATTGACCTTGCCATGTAGCGCACCGAGTCCGAGGCCCGGGAAAATATACGCATTGTTGCCCTGGCCAGGCACGCGCATTTCGCCATTGATCATGACGGGCGCGAAGGGACTGCCGCTGGCGAAGATCGCCTTGCCGTTAGTGTGTTGATACGCCTCTTCGGCCGTGCATTCGGCCTTTGTCGTCGGGTTCGACAGTGCAAAGATGATCGGTTGCGCGTTCAGGCGCGCCATCTGTTGCAGGATCTCGGGCGTAAAGGTGCCGCCGCGCGCCGTTGCGCCGATCAGGGCATTCGGCTTGATTGCGGCGATTGCCTGTTCAAGCGTCATCGGCGGCATGTCGGCGGCAAAAGGCGCCGAATGTGGCGTCAGTTCTTCACGGTGGCGCGTGATCAGTCCCTTGCTGTCGCAGAGATAACAGCGCGCATGCGCTTCGTCGCGGCTGAGGCCTTCTTGCTGCATCGCGATTGCCAGCAGGCTTGCGATGCCGGTCGCGGCGGAACCTGCGCCGGCGAACAGGAAGGTCATGTCAGACAGCCTGGTGTTGGTGATGCGCGAGGCAGCGAAGAAGCCAGCGACTGCGACGGCCGCCGTGCCCTGGATGTCGTCGTTGAAGCACAGCAGACGGCCCTGGTACTTATCGAGAAGTTCGACCGCTTGTGGCGTGGCGAAATCCTCGAATTGCAACAGCGCATTCGGAAACTTGCGCTGCACGGCCTGGATGAAATCGTCGATGAAGGTGTAGTACTCGTCGCCACGCAGGCGCGGTTCGCGGCGGCCGTGATAGCGCGGATCGCTGCGGAAACGCAGGTTGTTGGTGCCGACGTCGAGCGTAATCGGCAGGCACTGCGCGGGATCGATGCCGGCGCAGGCGCAGTACAGCGCGAGTTTGCCGATCGGAATACCCATGCCGCTGACGCCGAGATCGCCGAGACCGAGGATGCGCTCGCCGTCGGTGACGACGATCAGCCTGACATCTTCATCGAGCCAGTTGCCAAGCACGGTGTCGAGGTGGTTGCGCTGGTCGTAGGAGACATACAGGCCATTGGCTTCGCGGAACAGGGTGGCGAATTCCTGGCAGGCCTGGCCGACAGTCGGCGTGTAGACAACCGGCATCAGTTCTTCGATATGGTCGATCAGCACGCGGTAATACAGCCGCTCGTTACGCTTCTGCAAGCTCGCCATGTAGCGATAGCGGTCAATCGGAGAAATCTCGCCGCGCAGGTTTTCGAGTACCCACGCCACTTGTTGGGTCATCGTGCTGACGTTCGGCGGCAGCAGACCATGCAAACCGAATTCTTCGCGCTCCGCCTCGGTAAAGGCGGTACCTTTGTTCAGACGGGGGTTGTTGAGCAGGGTAAAAGCATTGCGGTGCATGGACTAATTCAGGGAGACAGGAAAAGGCCGGCAGATTAGCCATCTCTACCGCGAGTGTAAAGATAGCGGCGCGAAGCCGTCTGTCCGCCGCGCCGGCTTTTTGGGCAAAATCGGCGGACTTGCAGTTTTATTCCTTATTTTGCGCAGTCCGCGCGCCTGATCGGAGGAGCTGGAATTCCTCGAACAGCCGGGATCCAGCTTCGAGTTTTCAGTGAAAGACCCCCTTATTGCCGTCGAACCACCGAAGTAGTGTGGGCCCTCCACTGTGCGGCGTCGGTCCGCATAACATCCCTGGTCACAGCCATCACAGACTAGTCATTGAGCCACACAACCGGAGAGCAGCATGCCCTCAGAACGCTTTGAAATTATCAATGCCGGCGAAACCGCGAGCATCGAGAACACCAAATCGAAGCCACTCGCGCTCAGCGTGACCTGCGACAACGGTTGCGAGATCAAACTGGAGCTGCAGCCGGGTCAGATACTGTCCTTTTCCGCCGGCGAGGCGAACGCCGAACTGGCGCTGCATGACGGCGATGTCTCCGCACTGCGCATCATCAAGCCCGGCGCGGCCACGTAGCGTTCAGCAGCAGCCTGCGCAGCGGCTCATTGCCGCACCATCTCGAGATAGCCACGGCCGACACGCGCGCCCTCGCTGTCGATCACATCCACGGCACCTTCCCAGTACGGGATGCTGACACTCATCAACTGATCGTCGAGCACGGCTTCGATGCGCCAGTCATTGCCAGCGTAGCGCATGCGCCATGCGGTCGCGTATTCGACACCGCCGGGGCTCGTCCACGTGTCGAGTTCATCGAGCATGACTTCATCCGGTTCGACCCGGGTTTGCCGTGCGGCCGCGTCCGTCCAGTTGCCGGAACTGTTCGGGTGCACGGCGCCGTTGTCGCTGCGCAGCTGGTAATACATCAGCTCCTGTCCGGTGTCCAACTGCAGCGAGAACCAGTCCCAGCCGCTCTGGTCGGCGGCGAGCGCGCTCGTGCTCCACTCGCGATCAAGCCAGCTCTCGCCTTTCACCGCGAAGGTTTCAGCGCCGACGCGCACGGTGCCGCGGGTATCCAGTCGCGTCAGGCTGTAGTAATACGATGCGTTGCCGGGCTCCGGACTCTTCTGGCTGAGACCCTCATCGCCCTGCAGCACGGGCGGCTTCATGGCATCGAGCTGCAGCATGAGCTCGATGCCGGCATCGGCGACCCGCAGTTGCCAGGCGGCACCGCCGTCGGTGGCGCGCAGGTCCCAGTCCTCGAGCCAGATATGCAGCGGTGCCAGCGTGGCACCGGCGAGCCCGGGGTTTTCGCGCGAGAAGCGTTCGAGCGGGTAATGCTCGCCACCCTCGACATCCGTCAGTCCCACATGCGCCATCCAGAGCCGCTCGCTGTGCCACGCGGAATTTTCCACGCTCGAATCACGGGTGGCGGGCAGCGCCGAGGAGAACAAGGTCACCTGATAGCCGAAGCGCCGTCCCTCCTCCGTTTCGAGGTTGCCGGTGAAGTACCACCACTCGTTGCGAAAGCCCTGATGCAGGCCGTGATCCTCCGGAAACGTGAAACTGCGCGGCGCATCGGCACGCAGGTAGCCGCTGGTATCGTCCCCGCCGAGCAAGTCCGACAGATCCACGGCGGCCGGCGCAAGCGGCGCATCGGCATTGCAGGAGCTCAGCGCAAGCAAAGGCATCAGCACCAGGCAGAAGAGGCATCTGTTCATTCGCGTCGCAATGCCTCCGCCGGTCGTACGCCAGCGACCCGCCGGGCCGGGTAAATACCGGCCAGCAAGGCCGCGCCGAGCGCGAGCATCAGGGCTTCCGCAAGGACAGCCAGCGGGATGCTGTGCTGCATGCTCCAGCCGAAGGAGCGGCGATTGATCACCTCGATGAGAATGTCGGACATCATCAGGCCAAGCGGCAGCGCGCACAGTCCGGCGCCGAGCCCCATGACGAGTGTCTGTACGCCAATCATCGTCGCCACTTCGCGCACCGTCATGCCAGTAGCGCGCAGCATCGCGTACTCGCGCATGCGTTCGAGTTGCAGTGCGATCAGCGCGCTCAGCACGCCGACGAACGCAACAAGGATCGCCAGCAGGCGCAACACGTGCGTGATCGCGAAGGTACGATCGAAGATGTCCAGCGTGATGCTGCGGATATTGGCATTGACGGCCACACCATAGCTGCCGGGATACTGCGCTACTTCCCGCCGCAGGCGCTGCGCGACCGCGGCCGACTGTTCCGTGTCGACAAGCTGCACGGTGATGCGCGAGGGCGCAGTCCGCGGCCAATACCGGGTGAGCACATCCTGCGAAAGCGCGAGTGCGCCAGGCCCCGTGCTGTAATCATAAAAAATGCCAAGCACCGGCAAGGTCAGTGCGCCGGTGGGAGTCGTCAGCGTCACCGGCATGCCGATAGCGAGCTGTTCCTGCCAGGCGAAAGGTTCGGCGACAAGCAACCCTTCCCCCTTCTCGACCCGCGCGCGGTTCGCCTCGCTCAGCTCCTTTATATAGAGCGTATCCGCCAGCCTGCCTTCCATCGCCATCACCCGCACGGCGCCACGGTCGCTTTCCGCGCGCAGCAGGTAACTCGCGCTGGCCCGCTGTGTTTCCGGCAATGCCGCGATGAGGGCGCTCAGTTCCGGCGCGACAGCACCGTCATCGAGGCGCGATACCTGCACGTCGCCGGTCAGGGTCTGGTCCAGCCACAGGATCACGGTGTCGCGAAAACTGCCAACCATGATGCCGACCCCGATCGTCACCGACACCGCAACCGTCAGCGCAGCGACGGCAAGCCCGGTGCGGCCGATGCCCGTCTGCACATTGCGCAGCGCGAGGCGCATCGTTTGTTTCAGCCGCAGTCCGCCGACCCGCAGCAATCCGTGGAGAAGGATATACATGACGAGCGGCACGATGAGACAAAAGCCGAAGATGATCAGGTTCAGCGCGACGAAACCGCCGACGAGCGAACCATCCGTCGGGTGCAGCAGGCCATAGCCGGCGGCAAGCAAGGCAAGTCCGCCCAGCGCCAGCGCGGGCAAGCGCCGCCGCCAGTCACGGTCGCGCACCGCGCGCTGGCGCAAGGTGACCGGCTGGCTGCGTCCCGCTTCCCAGGCGGGCAGCGCTGCCGCCAGCAAGGTGAGCACGACACCGAGCCCGAGGCCTTTGAGCAATGACAGGGGCGCGAACAGGAAGCGCGTTACCGTAAGGTCGAAGTACAGGTCGTCGATCGTGCGCGTAACGAGTTGCACCAGCGCCTGGCCCAGCACGAGGCCGGCCAGCACGCCGGCGATGCTGGCGCCGAGGCCAAGCACCGCCGCTTCGGTCAACACCAGCCTGATCAGGCCACCACGTGTCACGCCCAGCGAACGCAGTACACCGAGCGTTTCCTGTCGCTGCAGCACCGACAGGCTGACGGTGTTGTAAATCAGCAGGCCCGCCACGAGCAGCGCGAGCAGGCTCATCGCCAGCAGGTTTACGTGAAAGGCAGATGTCATCTGTTCCAGCGAGGCATTGCGTGTGCTCGTCTCGACCAGCGTTAATCCGGCTGGAAGCCACTGGCGGATGCGCGCTGTCGCCTCGGCATCGAGGATCAGGTCGATGCTGTCGACCGTATCGCGCCGGAGCAGGCTTTGCGCAACCGCGATGTCGGCAAACACCAGGCCTTCAGTCGCCACGCTTTCCGTCGACGGAAAAGTCGCGGCCAGTTCCACCTCGGTCACGCCGGCGTCACTCCGCAGCGGGAAGCGTTCGCCGATCCCGATATTCATCGATTCGGCGGCGCTCGCGCTCATCAGCACCGAGCTGCCCGCGCCAAGTGCGGCATAGCCGAGACCGGTCAGCTCGCGTGGATCCGCGGTAAAGCCCGGGCGCCTGCGTTGCAACGAAGCTTCGCTGATCAGGTCGAGCCCAACCAGCGTGAGTTCCTGGTTCGCAATGCGCACCGTAGCGGTCAGTGAAGGCGCGCTTCTGCGAACGCCGAGTTCGCGGCGCAGGGACGTGAACACCGCATCCGGCACGCCGGCGGAGCCGCCGACGATCTGATGCGTGATATTGCCGTTGATCGCGTCGATCGACAGTGCAAAAGCGCGGCGCGCGCTGCTGTTGGCGAGATCGACCGCGACGACCATCATGACACCGAGCGCGATGCCGAGAAAACTCAGCCAGGTCTGCCAGGGATGCAGCCTTGCATAGCGCCACGCGCTCAGGTGCAGGAAGTGCCAGCCACTCGGACGCGCGCGCGCCTCGCTACCAGGCAAAGTCACCGCTGCGCTCCTCGATGCGGCCCTGTTCAAGTGTCAGGATGCGCTGGGCAGCCCGCGCCACGGTCAGGCTGTGCGTGACGATGAGAACCGCGCAGTGGCTGCGACTCGCCAGGCCCGCGAGTATATCCAGCATCTGCTTGCCGCTCGCGGCGTCGAGATTGCCGGTCGGCTCGTCGGCGAGTACGAGCGCAGGCTCGTGGATCAGGGCGCGCATGATCGCTACACGCTGCTGTTCGCCACCGGACAGTTCCGCGGGATAGCGCGCGATTTTGCTGCCGAGTCCGATGTCGTGCAGCGCGTCTTGCGCGCGGCTCAAGGCCGCGCTTGCGCTGGCGCCGTTGAGCTCGGCGACAAGCGCAATATTTTCGGCGGCAGTAAGGCTCGGGATCAGGTTGAAAAACTGGTAGATGAAGCCGATATGCCGGCGCCGGAACAAGGTGCGCTCCTGCTCCGAAAGCCCGGTCAGGTCCTGGCCATCGAACAGCACGCGTCCGGTGTCGGTGGTATCGATGCCGCTGATCAGATTCAGCAGCGTCGACTTGCCTGAGCCGCTACGGCCCAGCAAGGCCACGGTTTCGCCACGCCGCAGCCCGAAGGATACGCCGTCGAGCACGGACTGCTGCAGCTCACCCTGGCGGTAGCAGCGCACGAGATTGTCGACCTGGATGAAGTAGGGTTCACTGCTCATCGGACCATTCTACAGAAGTACGGCGGGAGCTAACGCAGCGGTGCGGGTCGCCCGATGCCATACCCTTGTACGTAATCGACACCGAGATCGATCAGTTCCTGCAGGATCGCATCGTTCTCGACGAACTCGGCGATTGCATACTTGCCCAGCGCGTGCGCCATTTCGATGATTGCCTTGACCATGGCGCGGTCGACCGGATCGGACAGGATGTCCTTGACGAAGAGTCCGTCGATCTTTACGAAATCGACCGGCAGCGTCTTGAGATAGGCGAACGACGACAGGCCGCTGCCAAAGTCATCGAGCGCGAAAGTACAGCCATGCTGCTTCAGGCGCTGCATGAACAGCGTGGCGTTGCTGAGGTTTGCGATCGCCGATGTTTCGGTGATTTCGAAGCAGATGCAGTCGGCGCGCAACTTTGAGCTTTCGATCAGGGCGATCACCTCGTCGTGAAAATTGAGATCACCCAGTGTCTGCCCGGACAGGTTTATGGCGCAGATGCCGATGCGATCGCTGTTGGCCGGATTGTCCTCGAGCCATTTGAACAGTGCGCGCAGAACCCAGCGGTCGATCTTCGCCGCGAGAGCATACCGTTCAACCGCCGGTAAAAAGCTGCCGGGCATGATCAGTGAGCCATCGGTGTCGCGCATGCGGACCAGCACTTCGAAGTGATCTTCCGCAGTATGACCCTGCGTCTCGTCTTCGCGACTGATCTGGGCGATTTCCTGGTGCCAGAGTTCGAGGCGATTGTCCTCGAGCGCGGCGTTGATGCGTGCCACCCAGCTCATTTCGGTATGGCGCTGTGCCAGATCCTTGTCGTCGGGACGGAAAATATGCAGCCGATTGCGGCCTGCTTCTTTCGCCGCGTAGCAGGCGGCGTCGGCGCGGCGCAGTACTTCGGACAGGGACTCGCCGTCCTTGGCGATCAGTGTCAAGCCAATGCTGACGCCGACGGTGAACATGTTCTCGTTCCACAGGAAGCGGAAATTCTGCACGGCATTGCGCACGTTGTTCGCGGCGCGCTCGGCGTTATCGATCGAGCAGTTCTCCAGCAGGATCGCGAACTCGTCGCCACCAAGCCGCGCCAGCGTGTCGTCCCGGCGCACACAGCGATAGAGTTCCTGCGCGAGCTGTCGCAGCAGTTCATCGCCGGCCATGTGGCCGCAGGTATCGTTGATGACCTTGAACTGATCGAGATCGAGGTAACACAGCACGTTGTCACTGCGGCGCTGCTGCGTGAGCTCGATGACTTCCTGCAAACGATCCTCGAACTCACGCCGGTTTACGAGGCCGGTCAGGTCGTCATAAGTCGCCTGATAGATAAGCTGGTTCGACAGCTCATGCGCCTCCGTGACATCCATCAGCGCGTTGCACTGCACGCGCTCGCCTTCGAGCACGAGGTTGCTGGTGCTCAGCGAGACCCACACTGGCGCGTCGTTGTAATGCAACAGGAGTTCCTGGTTCTGCAGTTCTTCGCCAGCGTCGAGCTTCGTCAGCAGGTCGGCCTTCGCACCCCCGGCCTGCAGCACTTCCAGGAAGGAATGGTTCAACATTGACGGAATCGATAGATGCAGCATGCGCGCCGCCTGGTGGTTGGCATAGTGGATGCGGCCGCCGTTGTGGTCGCACAGCAGCAGCGCGACCGGCGAGGTGTCGGCAATCACGCGGAAGCGTAGCTCGCCTTCGCGCAGCGCCTTGCGTGACGAAATGTCACGCACAAAGCTGCTGTGATAAATGCAACCGCCGAAGACCGTCGACACGATCGACACTTCCACCGGCAACATCACACCCGATTTCGTGCGGTGCGCGCTTTCGAACCGGGCGCGTTCACCGTGCGTGGCGCGTTTGCTGGCAAGGGCTGGCGCGACGATTGGATACGCAGGATCGATCTGCTTGAGGTGCATGCCCAGCAACTCGTCCTCGCTGTAGCCGGAGAGCTCGGCCGCCATGCCGTTTGCGTAAATGATGTGCCGCTGTTCGTCGAAGATGTATACCGCTTCACAGGCGGTATCGACGATGAAGCCAAGAATCCCCGGATCGAGCTTGCCCGGCAGGCTCACCTGCCCCGCCGGCAAAATGGTGCTGACGCCGAGGGCGCGCGCCTGCGCCGTCAGCGCCTCGCGCCGTTTGAGGTCCTGTGTCGTCATCAAGGGGATCACTAGAGTGTGAGGCTGCGCAATTCTACGCGCATCAACGACTTGGCTGTCAAAGTTAGCGCGCGATACGAATCACAAAACACATATAGCCGTCGACCCGCTGATTTCACGGCGCCATCAATCAGCTGACTTATTGACGTGCTTCCTACTTGCAACGCCGATGTGCACGGCGTCCAGTAACTGGCGCGGGGTTCTGCAGCTAGTCGCTCAACCCGAACGCCATGATCGTCGACCCATTCGCCACCGCGACGAACTGCTTGCCATCGACCATATACGTCATCGGCGAAGCTCTCCAGCGAGCGTTCGCCGCAAAACTCCACAGCACTTCTCCATTCGTCGCATCCGCTGCCGTGAACGCGCCGCTGTCGTCGCCGAAGAACAACACATTGCCCGCAGTGCCGATCACACCACCCCACGAGTTTGCTTTGCCACTCTGCGGAAGCTCCCACGTTGTGCTGCCGGTGGAGATGTCGATTGCGCGCAGCAAGCGCCGCGCCGGTTCCGGTGCGGGCGCGGCCGAGCCGCCCATGTAGCCTTTGCCGGCTTCCCAGTCCATGTCGACGCGGGTGAAGACCCCGCATTTGTCGTCGGTCTGCACGTAGTAAAGCTGCGTCACCGGGTTGAATGAGGTCGAGTACCAGTTGCTGGCGCCACTGAGCGAAGGACACACACGCTTGCCTTCCACCGTGGGTTCCATGCCCGGGCTGCGCAGCGCACGGCCGCTGTCATCGAGGCCGGTGGCCCAGGTGATGTCTTTCGTGTACTGCCAGCCGTCGAGGAATTCACCGTTGCTGCGATCCAGTACGTAGAAGAAGCCATTGCGGTTGGCCTGGATCAGCAGCTTGCGCGGCTGGCCTTGCCATGTAGCGTCGACGAGCGCAGTGGGTTCCTGGGCGTCGTAGTCCCAGACATCGTGCGGCGTGAACTGGAAGTGCCATTTGAGCTCGCCGCTTTGCGGATCGAGTGCGACGACGGAATCGGTATAAAGGTTGTCGCCGAGACGATCATCGCCGATCAGGTCGGGGCCGGGGTTGCCGACAGTCCAGTAGAGCAGGTCGAGGTCGGGATCGTAGGCGCCGGTCATCCACGTCGAGCCCGCGGGATGTTCGATGCCCGGGCCCTGCCAGGTCTCGGACCCGGGTTCGCCAGGCAGCGGAGTCGTCCACCAACGCCACACTTCGCGGCCCGTGCTTTGCTCGTACGCGGCAACGAAGCCGCGCACGCCTTCGTCGCCACCGGAGGTGCCGGTGATGACGAGGTCGCCTACCGGCAGCGGAGCGCCGGTGGCGTTATAGTTCTGGCGCCAGTCGGCCATTTCAGTGTCCCACAGCAATGCACCGCTGTGACGGTCGAGTGCGATCACGTGCGCGTGATCGGTAACCATGAACAGGCGCTCGCCAGCGATTGCCGCGCCGCGGTTGGTGCCACCTGCGGCATTACCCACCAGGCCGCGCGTGCGCGCGCGCTGATAGCGCCATATTTCACGGCCGGTGCCTGCGTCGAGAGCATAGACTTCGTTCGCGCTCGTCACGTACATCACGCCGTCGGCCACCACCGGCGTAGCTTGCAGGTTGTTGTTGGTTGTTACGTTGTAGAGCCACTGCGGCGTGAGCTGCGCTACGTTGGCGCTGTTGATCTGGTCGAGTGGCGAGAAGCGGTTCCCTGTGTTGCCGCCGTTGTAGGTAGTCCAGTCGGCCTCTGCACTAACTTCACGAAAGCGTTCCCCCTCGCGGCGCAGCAGGCGGATGCGCTGGTCGTCGCCGAGCACCTGCATGTCAGTAGCACCTTCGTTGAGAACCAGGCCGCTGAGCGTGGAACCATCGACGAGAGCGACATCGCGATGTTCCGGCGTCGTGCCGACGCGCGGCTTGAGCATGCGCAGTTGCGCGACGAGGGCAGTGAGCTCGCCAGGGCCGATCTGCGGAAATGCCGGCATGCCAGCCGCGGGGAGGCCCTGGCGCACGACGTTGGCGAGATCCTGGTCGGCGCGCAGCGGCACACGCGTGGCAATGTTTGGGCCGAGCTCGCCGCCATTGCCGTCGGTGCCGTGGCAGGTAGCACAGTGTTCGGCGAAAAGCCGCGTACCGGTGTCCTGAGCATGGAGCGCGCTGGCCATGGTGGTTAGCGTGAGGGCAAACAGAAAACGGGTGGCTTTCATGGCTCTTCTCGTTGTGGTCGTGCAGTACAGGATGTGCGCACGGGGGCACTGCCGGGTTACATGCCGGACGCCTCTGCAATGCGCGCCGCGATTGCACAGGACTCCGCCGTTTTCAGATAACGGATGACCGCATCATTGCCAATGACGTAGGGATGCGGGTTGCCCGGTGCGCGCTGCTGCAGCAGCGGTAGCTTCACGGTCGTGCCGTCGTACGCGGTGTGGTTCGACAGCAGTACGTCGGCGCCGGCGATGGCCGTCATTGCCTGGAAGTGGACGGCGGACTGTGCGTAGTCGCGCAGCCGCAGGTCGCGCGGGTCGTCTGGACTGTCGCGGAAATTGAACAGCGTGCCGCCCCACACTGCGGCGAGGTGCGGCGTGCCCTTGTCGTGCACGGGCAAAAGGGTCGACAGCGTGCCGTGCGTGTGCCCGGGCGTGAGGTAGACCTTCACGGTAGCTTCGCCGAGCGTGAGCGCGTAGCCGTCGGTCGCGACGATGTCGCGCGTGGCCTTCTCGGCGCCGGGTC
>JBEGWB010000092.1:0-26381 GCA_041178065.1 Pseudomonadota bacterium
GATCTCGGGGACGTCATTGTCCATGTGATGCAGGCCAGCATTCGCAAGCTCTATGATCTCGAGTCGCTGTGGAGCATGACCCCCGCGAATAAGTAAAACTGCGCGATGAAAATCCACCTGATTTGCGTTGGAACCAGGATGCCGGACTGGGTGGACGCCGGCGTCGCGGAGTATCGCAAGCGCCTGCCGCGCGAGTTTGAACTGCTTGTCACTGAAGTGCCGCTGGCAGCCCGCGGAAAGGGCGCCGACGTCGGCAAGGCCCGTGTGAAGGAAAGCGAGGCCTGCCTGCGCGCTGTAGCGAAAGGCGACTATCTAGTGGCGCTGGATGTCCCCGGCAAAGCGCTCAGCACCGAGCAATTGGCCGAGCAACTGCGGATGCTGCGCGATGGTGCTCGCAATATCTCCCTGTTAGTCGGCGGGCCTGATGGTCTATCGCCGGAGTGTCTCGCCACGGTGGATGCGCGCTGGTCGCTTTCACAACTCACCTTTCCCCATCCGATTGTCCGCATCATCCTGGCCGAACAGATCTACCGGGCCTGGAGTATCCTCGCGAACCACCCCTATCACCGGGGATAAGCTGCCCAATTTCGGCAAAAGTGACGGAAACCTGTCATTTTGACCCCTGGCCCTGTAGACTTGTCGCGCAATTTCTCCTGTAATAACAATGAGTAAATCGTCGGACCTCAGGCAACTTTTATCAAGTTTGCAAATCAAACAGATCCAGCTGAATCGTAAATTGAAAGGCGCTCGCAAAACCTGGCCATGACCGACCGTTATACCTTCAAGGATCACAATCTGGAACGGCAGATATTCCTCTCCCGTTTGCTGGTTGGCGGCGGCGTTGCGCTCGCTCTTCTCCTGCTCCTGATCGGTCGCCTCGTGTACCTGCAGGTGTATCAGCACGAATACTATTCGACGAAGTCTGATTCCTACCGCATCCACATCAAGTCAGTCGTCCCCAATCGTGGTCTCATCTACGATCGCAACGGCGTGATACTTGCCGAGAACAAACCGAGTTACACCTTGACGCTGGTAAAGGAAAACGCCGGCGACATCGACGCTTCACTCAAACTCATCGGAAGCTTGATCAAGCTCACACCCGAAGACGAAGAGGAATTTCGCGATCGTCTCAAGCGCAGGGAAGTACCGTTCGCGTCAGTGCCGCTGCGTTTCAACCTGACTGAGGAAGAAATCGCGAACATTGCCGTCAACCAGTTCCAGCTGCCGGGCACTAGCATCGAAGCCGAACTCGTGCGCCACTATCCGCAAGGCGAGCTTATGGCGCATGCGCTTGGTTATGTAGCGGCTATTTCCGAGGAAGACCTGAAAAACGTCGATCCCGAAAATTACAGCGGCACGAACCAGATCGGCAAAATGGGCGTCGAAAAATTCTACGAAGACATTCTGCATGGCCATGTCGGCTATGAAACGGTCGAGCAGAATGCACGTGGACAGATCATGAAGGTGCTGGACCGGGCTGATCCGGTTCCCGGCCAGGACATCGTGTTACACCTCGATGCGCATCTGCAGAAAGCAGCTGTCGAGGCGCTCGGTGAGTTTCGCGGCGGCATCATTGCGCTTGATCCCGAAACCGGTGGCGTGCTGGCTATGGTCAGCAAACCGTCCTTCGATCCCAACCTCTTCGTCGGCGGCATCAGCAATGCCGATTACGCAAAGTTACAGGACCGAGTCGAAACGCCCTTGTTCAACCGCGCGCTCGGCCGCTATTCGCCGGGCTCGACGATCAAACCCTTCCTTGGCCTCGCCGCTCTCGACACCGGCACGCGCACGCGCGAGTACACGATTCGTGACAACGGCCAGTTCCGTCTCGACAACAGCAGCCATGTGTATCACGACTGGACATGGTGGGATAACCGCAGCGGCCACGACATCGTCAATCTCGAGAAAGCCATCTACCAGTCCTGCGATATCTATTTCTACGATCTGGCGACGGACATGGACATCGACACGATGCATGAATTTCTGTCGCGCTTCGGCTTTGGTCGTAATACAACTATCGACCTGCCACAGGCAAGCATAGGCATCCTGCCGTCGCGCCAATGGAAGCGCGAGAACCTCGGCGAGCCCTGGTATCCGGGCGAAACCGTCAACTCGTCGATCGGCCAGGGCTACACGGAAGCAACACCGCTGCAGCTGGCGACCGCGACTATGTTGATCGCCAACAAGGGCAAGTGGCGTCAACCTGCGATGCTGAAGACCCTCGGCCTTGGCAATCCGGACATCCAGCATCCGAACGAGATTGCAGATGTTCAGCTGAAGAATCCGGATGACTGGAACTTCATCCAGCAGGCGATGCAGTCGGTCGTGCATAAAGACCGCAGCGGAGGTTATCGCACCAACGGCACCGCGTACGATGCCATTGCGAAGGCAAAGGATAACCCGCTTGTTGCGTATCGCATGGGCGGCAAGTCAGGCACGGCGCAGGTCGTGAACCATGCGGCCGACTTCGATGGCGATGCTGGCGACGTCCCCGAAGAGCATATCGACAACGCCTTGTTCATTGCCTTCGCGCCTGTCGAGGCGCCAAAGATCGCCGTCGCTGTGTTCGTGCAGCACGGCGCGGGCGGCAGCGGGGTTGCCGGTCCCATCGCACGCAAGATCCTCGACGCGTACCTGCTCGGTCCGGACGGTCAGCTCAAGCCTGAGTTCCAGCCTCCCGCGCCGGCACCTGCGGTTCCGCTCATCAGCAGTTTCGCAAGTTCCACTCCCTGAGTACCGTGCGCGCTCTCGACTTCGGCAAACAAAGCGGCAGCCTGGGCCATGGCCTTGAAAGACGTCGCAGTCTCTGGGAACGCTTTCATATCGATCCCCCCTTGTTGTGCACGCTGCTCGTCATCCTCGCGTTTGGCATGATGGTGCTGTACAGCGCCACCGATGGAAACGTGCGTGAGCTTGAGCGTCAGGCTGCCTTCATCGGCCTGTCCATTGTGGTGATGATCGGCGTGGCCCAGGTTGACGTACGCTTCATGCAACTCTGGGTGCCCTGGGCTTACGTTGGCGGAATGATCTTGCTGATCGCCGTACCGCTGATCGGCGATGTTGGCGGTGGCGCGCAGCGCTGGCTGGATTTGCCGGGATTGCCGAGGTTCCAGCCCGCGGAAACCATGAAGATGATCGTGCCTCTGTCGGTAGCTAGCTTGCTTGCGCGACGCGCGATCCCGCCCAACTACAAACAGGTGCTGGGCGCGTTGATCCTCATCGCGATGCCTGTGGTACTCGTCGCAATCCAGCCCGACCTCGGTACGGCGCTATTGATTGCGGCAGCCGGTATTTTCGTATTGCTGCTGGCCGGTATCCGCTGGAAGCTGGTATTCGCTGCGCTCGCGCTCGGCGTGATGACAATTCCAGCGCTGTGGATTTTTTATCTGAAGGACTATCAGAAGAACCGCATATTTACCTTCCTGAATCCCGAAGGCGATCCGCTGGGTACCGGATGGAACACCATCCAGGCGAAAACCGCGATTGGCTCCGGCGGACTCTACGGAAAAGGGTGGTTGAACGGTGTGCAATCGCGTCTCGACTTCTTGCCGGAAGGACAAACGGATTTCATCGCCGCAGTACTCGCGGAAGAATTCGGACTAGTGGGTGTCGTGTTTTTGTTGACACTATATATTGTGATTATCGGGCGCGGATTGTATATTGGCGCAGTGACACAGGACCTGTTCAGTCGCCTCATGGCAGGCAGTATTTCGCTGACATTCTTTGTGTACGCCTTCGTCAACATCGGTATGGTTTCCGGGTTGTTGCCGGTAGTCGGAGTGCCCTTGCCGCTGGTCAGCCTGGGCGGCACTTCGATTCTCACCCTGATGATTGGTTTTGGCATTTTGATGTCCATCCACACGCATAAGGAAACGCGCCTCGTTTACTGAGCGCTGCTTTTTATCGGATCCATCAGAATTGAACGACGGTTGGTACATCGGGGGATTTGCACAGTGACACTTTGGTCTTGCCTGACCAGAATCCCAGTCCCGCTGTCGGCCTTCCTGTTGACGGCCTGTGTCTCTTCCTCCCCGTCCGCTCCAGCCACCAGCTCCAACGGCGGTCGTTACGCCATGGAAAATGACAGCCCCTTACTGGAACAACTTGATCTCGCCCGTGTCAGACCTGTAATACCGCGCGTCGAAAAGCGCACGCTTGCCGGCAACAAGAGTCCCTACACGGTCAATGGCCGTACCTACCGTGTGATCCCCGATGAAGCTGGCTATTCCGCCACTGGATTTGCGTCCTGGTACGGCCGCAAGTTTCACGGCCACCTGACATCGAACGGCGAAATCTACGACATGTTCCAGTTATCCGCCGCGCACACGACGCTGCCGATTCCCAGCTACATTCGCGTAACGAATCTGGACAATGGCAAGAGCATTATCGCGCGCGTCAACGATCGCGGTCCCTTCCACGACGGTCGTATCGTCGATATGTCCTATGCGGGTGCGGTGATGCTCGGCTACGCGGATCGAGGCACGGCGCGCGTCAAGGTCGAAGCGGTATTGCCCGGCGGCGATGTGATCCCGATGCCGCAAGGCGTGCAGCCCGGCGTACCGCTAACGCGCGCGTCCGATGCAATCGAAGCCGCCGTTACGGAACGGCAGGTGCTTGCCGAGGCAGCGCCAGTCGTGTCGGCGGCAGTCGAGGCAGCGCCAGTCGAGGAAGTGATCTCCGAACGTCAGCTGATTGACGCAAACCGCGGCCGCGAATTCCTGCAGGTTGGCGCTTTTTCCAGCGAGGATTCGGCGCGTACGCTGGTTGGTCGCCTGTCACAGCTGACGGAATTGCCGGTCTTCATACACATCGAAAATGGCGCGAACGGCCTGCTGCACAAGGTGCGTGTCGGGCCTGTCGCCGACAGTTCGCCTGTCCAGGCTTTGATCGACATTGTGCAGGCCCAGCGTCTGGGCACGCCATTCCGTGTGCGGGTACCCTGATGCCGGCCTGAGCCGCACGCGATACGACGCACCTAATACGAAAAGGTATATACGAGGACAGTCATGCAGATTTTCAACACCACGTTCGGAATGCGCAGTTCGCTTGTCGCAGTCTGTGCGCTCGCCCTGAGCGTATGGGTTCAGGCGCAGCCCACGCCCACGCCCACGCCCACGCCAGCGACACCCGAACCCGCGCAGCAGGCCCAGATCATTCCGCGTCCTCCGATGATCAATGCGACCAGCTACATCGTGCTCGACGCTGCGACCGGCACTGTCATCGTCGAAGAAAATGCCGATTCGCCGCAGCCGCCAGCAAGCCTGACGAAGATCATGACAACCTATGTTGCCGACAGTGAAATCAGCGCTGGCAACATCAGCCTCGACGACCAGGTCAACGTCAGCGTCAAAGCCTGGCAGGCCGAAGGCTCAAAGATGTTCATCCAGGAAGGCACGATGGTGCGCCTCGAGGACATCATGCGCGGCATCATCATCCAGTCGGGCAACGACGCGAGCATCGCGCTGGCCGAGCATATCGCGGGAAGCGAAGATGCATTTGCCGATCTGATGAACCAGTACGCGACCAAGCTCGGACTGAAGAATTCCCACTTTCTGAATTCATCGGGTCTTCCCGATCCAAACCACGTGATGTCTGCACGCGACCTCGCGCTGCTGGCGCGTGCCGTGATCGTCGAGTTCCCCGAACCCTACAAGATGTACAGCGAGCGCGAATTCACCTACAACGGCATTCGCCAGCCGAACCGCAATAGCCTGCTGTTCACGGATCGCAATGTCGATGGCATGAAGACTGGCTTCACTGACGATGCCGGTTACTGCCTCGTTGCATCCGCCGTGCGTGACGGCATGCGCCTGATCACGGTCGTTATGGGCACGGAGTCGGCCGATGCGCGCGCCGTAGAAACCTCCAAGCTGCTGACCTACGGTTTCCGCTTCTACGAAACGCACCAGCTGTTCGCAGCGAACCAGGTGCTCGGCAACGCGCGCGTGTGGTCAGGCAAGGCCGAGACCGTTGACGTCGGTATCCAGAATGAACTCGTGGTGACCATGCCGCGCGGCCAGGCCGAGCAGATCGTCACGACATTGACGCTGGATGAAACCATCAAGGCGCCGATCTCCATTGGTCAGCCGCTCGGCCGCGCGAAGGTCACGCTCGGGGAGCAGGTGCTGTACGACGGTCCTGTGGTCGCGATGGCGGAAGTCGAGCGCGGCAGCCTGCTGAAGCGCCTCATGGACTGGTTGCATCTCTTCTTCCTCGGCCTGTTCGACTAGTGGTGAAGCGCAATGAATGAGGAGCGCAAGCCCACGATAGAGTTCCCCTGCGCCTACCCCATCAAGGTGATGGGGCTGCAAGAAAACGATTTCGCAGCTTGCGTCATCGATATCGTTCGGCGCCATGACCCCGAGGTGCTCGAGGAACATATCTCGTATCGCGAGAGCCGTAACGGCAAATACCTCTCGGTCAACATCACGATCACGGCCATGGGGCCCGCGCACATCCAGGCCCTGTTCGACGATCTCAAAGCGAGCGGCCGCGTAGCCATGGTGCTCTGACACCAGGCTACCCCCACCGATGAATGCACCGCTGATCCGCGAGCTGGGCCTCACCGACTACACCCCGGTATGGCGTGCCATGCAGGCCTTCACCAGCGAGCGCGATGGAAACACGCCGGACCAACTCTGGGTGTTGCAGCACAACAGTGTCTTCACGCAGGGCCAGGCTGGCAAACCCGAACACATCCTGGACGCGCACGGCATTCCCGTAGTGCAGTCCGACCGCGGCGGGCAGGTGACCTACCATGGCCCCGGGCAACTCGTAATATATTTCCTGCTCGATGTGCGCCGCCGCGGCTTTGGAGTGCGCGCACTCGTGGATCTCATCGAATGCAGCCTGCTGTCCGTGCTGGCCTCTTATGGCGTCGAGGGGCACTTGCGCAAGGGTGCACCCGGAGTCTACGTCGAAGACCGCAAGATCGCCGCGCTGGGCCTGCGCGTGCGCAAGGGCGGATCGCTGCATGGTCTCAGCTTCAACGTCGATATGGATCTCGCGCCCTTCGGCTACATCAACCCCTGCGGTTATGCGGGTATGGGCGTGACCCAGCTGCGTGCGCTGGTTCCGCCGCACGCAGATCTGTTTGGGGACGCCCGGAAAAGACTGGTGGGGGACCTGCTGGAGCGTTTGCTATAATTCCCGCGCAAGTCCCCGCATTCACCAGTGGCCACACCATGAGCAACCCCGTCGTCGTCGATCCCCAGGTCCAGCAGCCCAAAAAAGTCGTGCAAGGCGAGAAGCTGCGTGGCGCCGACAAGCTGGCGCGCATCCCGATCAAGATCCTGCCGACCGAAGAGCTGCCGAAAAAGCCCGACTGGATCCGCGTGCGCATGGGCAGTTCCGTGCGCGTCGACGCCATCAAGCAAACACTGCGCAAGCACAAGCTGAGTTCCGTCTGCGAGGAAGCCTCATGCCCCAATCTCGGCGAATGCTTTAGCCATGGCACCGCGACCTTCATGATCATGGGCGACATCTGCACGCGTCGGTGTCCTTTCTGCGATGTTGCGCATGGTCGTCCGAATGCGCTGATGGAAAACGAGCCGCGCGAACTCGCGGAAGCGATTCACGAGATGGGCCTGCGCTATGTGGTCGTGACCTCCGTGGATCGTGATGACCTGCGCGACGGCGGCGCTGATCACTTCGCGCGCTGCATCGCCGAGACGCGCCGCCTGAATCCGGAGATCAAGATCGAAGTACTCGTACCCGACTTCCGCGGCCGCGGCGACATTGCGTTGAAGATTCTTACCGCGACGCGCCCCGATGTCTTCAACCACAACCTCGAAACCGTACCTTCGCTGTACCAGAAAGTACGTCCCGGCTCGGACTACCAGTGGTCGCTGAACCTGCTGAAGCAGTACAAGGCAATGGCGCCACAGGTGCTGACGAAGTCGGGCATCATGGTGGGAGTAGGCGAAACCCGCGATGAAGTGCTTAAGACGCTGGAAGACATGTACGCGCACGACATCGACATGGTCACTATTGGTCAGTACCTGCAGCCGAGCCGTTCGCATCTGCCGGTCGATCGCTTCGTGCATCCCGACGAGTTCGCCGAGTACGAGCGCATTGGCATGGCCATGGGCTTCCGGCACGTCGCCAGCGGCCCGATGGTCAGGTCCTCATACCACGCTGACAAGCAATCGGGGATTTGACAGCCCGAGCGCGACGCTCGCGAGTTCGTCCCACGGTTTATTTTCCAGCAGACCTTTCACCGACTGATCGACGATGCGCGCGCGGTCGAGCAGCTTTTGCAGGCTGCCGTGGCTGTGACGTTCGAGCGCTCCCGACACCAGTGTCTGCCGGTTCTGCCAGACGCCACGAGTTTGCATCGCTGAATGCGGATTGAGTCCGTGCTCGACATCGATCTTGATGCCGGCGAGCGCGCGAATTTCGCGGCACAGCATGTTGAGGATGAACAGGCACTCTTCACCTTCGGCCTGCAGATGATTCAGGATGTTGAGCGCGCGACCGCTGTTGCCGCCCAGGCAGGCATCAGTCAGCGCGAACACGGTAAAGCGTGAATTGTCGACGACAGCCTCCATGATGCTCTGCGCATCGAGATGCGCAGACGTTGCCAACAACCGTAGTTTTTCGATTTCCTGGCTCGCCGCGAGCAGGTTGCCTTCAACGCGCTCCACGAGCAACTGGATCGCGTCTACGTCGGCCGTAAGTCCATGCAGCTGCAGGCGCTGCTTGATCCACTGCGGCAGATCGCGTTCAGACACGGGCCAGATCGGCACAAATAGTGCGCGGCTTTCGAGATTCGCGAACCACTTGGTCGACTGCGCCTGCTTCTCGATCTTGCCAGTGGTCAACAACAGCAGGTTGTCGGGATTGGGATTGCCGAGGTAGGCAGCGAGCACCGCGCGCGCCTCATCGTCGAGCTTCGCGCCGGTCAGGCGCAGATCGATCAGTTTGCGTTCCGCAAACAACAACAGTGAGTTGCCGGAGGCGAGCAACTGCTCCCATTTGAAGTTTGCGCCGGCATCGAGCACTTCACGTTCGCTGAAACCCTGCGCCCGCGCAAATTGCCGGACCGTATCGCAGGATTCCTGCACAAGCAGCGGCTCATCGCCGGCGATCCAGATCATCGGCAGGGTATTTTGTTTGAGGCGGGAAGCGAGCTGGTCGGGCTTGATTTGCATACGCGAACTTTAGCACAGGAAAGGGGGCTTCGAAGCGTGTATACTGCGCGCCCTTTCCCGCCAGGACGCTCCAACATGACTTCTCCCGAAATAGCTACATTCAGCGAACTGGCGCTGAGCCCAGCTGTATTCAAGGCTCTGGAAAAAACCGGCTACGAACGCCCCTCGCCAATCCAGGCGAAAACCATTCCACTATTGCTGGCCGGAAAGGATGTCATCGGTCAGGCGCAGACCGGCACCGGCAAAACCGCAGCCTTTGCGCTGCCAGTGCTCAGCATGCTCGACCTCCAGAGCATGCAAAAAACGCCACAGGTTCTGGTGCTCGCGCCGACACGGGAACTCGCGATCCAGGTTGCAGAAGCGTTCCAGACCTACGCCGCCTTCATTCCCGGCTTCAACGTATTGCCAATATACGGCGGCGCCGATTTCCGCGGGCAGCTGAATGGTCTCAAGCGCGGCACGCATGTCGTCGTCGGCACGCCGGGCCGCGTGATGGATCACATGCGCCGTGGCACGCTGGATCTCTCGGGCCTGAAGACCATCGTGCTCGACGAAGCCGATGAAATGCTGCGCATGGGTTTCATCGATGACGTGCAATGGGTACTGGAACAGGCGCCGAAAGAACGCCAGGTCGCGCTGTTCTCGGCCACCATGCCGCCGCCAATCCGCAAGATCGCTACGCAGCACCTGCGCAATCCGGAGCACGTCACGATCGAAGTGAAGGCCATGTCCGCGCAGCTCATCCGGCAGCGTTACTGGACAGTGCGTGGCATCAACAAGCTCGACGCCCTGACGCGCATCCTTGAAGTCGAACCGTTCACCGCAATGCTGATCTTCGTCCGTACGAAAACCGCCACGGTGGAACTCGCAGACAAGCTATCGGCACGCGGTTTCACGGCGTCTGCGATCAACGGTGACATGTCGCAGCAGCTGCGCGAATCCACGATCGACAAGCTCAAGGCCGGCAAACTCGAAATTCTCGTCGCTACCGACGTTGCCGCGCGCGGCCTCGACGTCGATCGCATCACGCACGTCATCAACTACGACATTCCCTACGATGTCGAAACCTACGTCCATCGTATCGGCCGAACGGGTCGTGCCGGCAGGGAAGGGGATGCGATCCTGTTCGTCGCTCCGCGCGAGATGCGCATGCTCGGCGCCATCGAGAAGGCCACGCGCAAAAAAGTCGAATTGATGGAGCTGCCATCAACCGACCTGATCAATGATCGGCGCACGGAACGTTTCATGGAGCAGATCACGGCGACCCTCGCCGAAGGTGGTCTCACCCAGTTCCAGGAACTGGTGTCGCGTTACGAAACCGAACACAACGTGCCTGCCGTCGAGATCGCGGCGGCCCTCGCCAAGCTGATGCAGGGCGACAACCCGCTATTCCTCGAGAAGCAAAAGCCGGCTTCCAAAGAGACTTATAAGGAAAGGCCGCCACGCGAATACAGTGACAGGCCGCAGCGTGAGTACAAGGAGCGGCCCGCGCGCGAGTATCAGGAAGATGCGGAGGGCAGTGAGCCCCGCGAGCGCAAGCCGGCGCGCGAGCGCAAGGAATGGACCCCGGAAACTGCGACGGAAGAAGGCGCCACCAGACCGGCGCGCCCGCGCAGCAGCTTCACGCCAGACATGGTCGCGCCGCCTGAAGCGGGCATGGAACGCTACCGCATCGACGTCGGTCACGAGCACGAAGTCAGGCCCGCGAACATCGTCGGCGCGATCGCCAACGAAGCCGACATCGACAGCAAGCACATCGGCAAGATCCAGATCTTCGACGACTTCTCGCTGGTCGACTTGCCCGAGGGCATGCCGACGGAAATCTTCGATCACCTCAAGAAGGTCTGGGTCGCGAAGCGCATGATGAACCTTTCGCGTTACGAAGGTGCGATGGGGCAGGGCAGGAGCGCCGAGGGCAAAGAGCCGGCGAAAAAGCGTTACGACAAAAAGCCTTTCGATGGAAAACCCGGTGACAAAAAGTCCTTCGACAAGAAAGGCTTTGGCAACAAGGGATTTGAAAAGAAGGGTTTCGAAAAGAAAGCTTTCGACGGTAAGCCGGCGGGCTTCAAGAAGCCACGCAAGCCCAAAACTGCCGAGTAGGTTGGCGGGCGCGCTTACTTGATGGTTTGAGTGAGTGTGTGCCTTTTCTCCGGTTCCAGCGTCAAGCCCTGGGTCACGGCGGTTTCGACGCACAGCATGCGCGTCCAGCTATCACTGCTCATGTCGACAAAGGCGCCGACTCCGTTGGACCATGGATTCCACACGACGATGCTGTCGTGACCTTCCGAACACAGTGTCGTCGTGCACTGCGGTTCGACGATGCGCAGCTCCGGCGCGGCGTGCAGATGCACGCGATCGGTTTCCTCCGTGAAGCAGTACGGCGCCGGGGTTTCAAGCATCGCCCAGTTGCGGGTCTTGTCCGAGTAGGTCCCGCGCAATCCTTCCAGCGTGCAATTGCGCACATCGTCCACACTGAAATAGCTGTGTAGCGCCATCGCCAGTCCACAAGGCGCGCTGCCGGTATTGCACGAGTGTAGCTTGAGGGTCAGCTCACGCCCCACCAGGACTTCCAGCGTCAGCGCTGCGCTGCCGGCGAAACCGGGGTGTGTCGTGTCGGGCGCTTCCAGGACAAGGCGCGTATGCGTGTCGAGGTCCTCGTTACTGACTAGCCGCCAGACGCGTGTCCTGACAAAGCCGTGCGCGGGATGTGTCCTGGTAGCCGGGTGCGCACCAAACCAGGGCCAGCACACCGGAATGCCTCCACGCACTGGCTTGCTGCCGTCCATGCGCGCCGCGGCGCTTATGAAGAGCCGCTCGCGCGGATCGTGTTTGGGTTTGAAGGACAAAACCTGCGCGCCGAGCAGTGACAGCGTCACTGTTGCATGCGCGTTTTCGATGTCGAGGCAGGTGAGCTGGGGGCTGAGCTGGCGTTCGGTGATGGTCGACAGGAACATGGTCGAAGGGTGGATGCTATAAATGAAAACGGGATGGTACAGGACTTGATGTCCCATGCCATCCCGGTATTCCCCGGAGCAGCTACAGCTTAAAAGTCGTAGTTGAACGACAGCTGGTAGCGGCGCCCGAATACGTCGTAGTCATTGCTGACGGTCTGCGTGCCGAAGCGCGAGTTGAAGCTCGCGATGACCGGCGGCTCGCGATCGAACAGGTTGATGACGTTGAAGTTCACGCGCCAGTTACCGCCATTGGAGGTGTCGGCGCCGTACCCGAGGCCAGCGTTGATCACCGTGTTGGAGGCAGTGACGTTGTCATCCACATCGATCCCTTCGATCCACATGGCGTTGACGAGTACTTCATCGAAGTAGCTGGCACGCAGCATCGCATTCCAGTTGCCGAGGTTGTAGGTACCGGTGATCGTCGAGGTCCATTGCGGACGTCCGGGACCGCCGGCCAACTCAAGCTTGGCGGCGCCGAGGTTGGTCTGCGAATTCTCACCGAGATAACCGGTAAGCGCGCGCACCGAGAACGACTCGCTTTCGCTGGCGAAGAAGTCGGGCTCCATCGTATACGCCACTTCTATGTCCACGCCGCTGACTTTCGCCGCGTTGATGTTCTGGAATACGTTCTGCACAACGTTGACGCGACCGGTGCCTGCATCACGCGTGATGTACTGACACTGTGCCGTGACGCCGGCCGCGCACTCGTCGACGATACGCTGTACCCCTGGCGCGCCGACAAGGCCTTCGATTTCGATCTCGTACCAGTCGAGCGACATCTGCAGCCCTTCAAGCATGTTGTCTGTCGGCTGCCAGACAACACCGACCGTTGTCGTATCGGCTTCTTCCGGAGCAAGGGCAGGGTTGCCGCCCTGCAGCAGCGTGATTTGATAGGTCGCGCCGCTCAGAGCGGGGTCATTGACCTGGCCTGCCGTGCCCTGCTGGTCGAACAGTTCGGAGAAACTGGCTTCACGCACGTCGTGCGATAGCGTGCCGCGGAAACGCGCGCTTTCCGTTGCCTGCAGGCTAAGCGCGGATTTCCAGCTGGTGATCTTGCCGCTGCGCGAGTAGTCCGACTGGCGCGCGGCCAGCGTCATTTCCAGGCTCTGCGTACCGTTGTCGTACAGAGGTGCAATGACCTCGCCGAAGGCTTCCCAGACATCGTACTCGCCGCTAATGTTCGGCACGCCGCCGAACATGAACATGCTCGTGCTCTGGTCGGCGTAGCCCGCCGGAATGCCGCGGATGCCGAGTGTCGGTGCGTTACGCGGCGGGCCATCAAGCGGATCACCGCTGGTGGTTTCGTAGTTCTGTTCGAATGCGCTTTCGCGCCAGGTCAGCCCTGCGGCCATCGACCAGGCGCCGGGACCGAAGCCGTCCCATACTTCGCCGTCTAGCACCAGCTCGGCAAAGTCCTGTTCGACGATCGAATGGGACATGCGGTCGTCCTGTACATAGTCGATCGCGGCCTGCGAGGCATTGCCGACGCCGAAGATATTCAGCGGCTGGCAGGCGCTGATGCTGTTGTCCATGCCGACCGGGGAGGCACGGGTGATCCGGCCCGGCTGCTGGCCTGCGAAGGTCTGCCCGGCAACGGCTGCCTGCAACTGTGCCGCGGTGGGGTTGGTGAGCTGAACGTTACACACGATCGCACCGGTAGTGGGGTGGCGTACGGCGTCGATCGCGAGGAACAGGCGGTCGATGCGGACTTCGTTGTAGATGGTGATGTCGCGCTCGGTTTCGCCGCTCTGGTAGTGGCCGACGAGGCGCCAGTTATCGTTGACGTCGAATTCGAAGCCGGCGTTGGCCGTCCACATCTTGAAGCGGCTGTGCTGGCTTTCGTCTTAGTTGAAGTCTGATATGCCGACAGGCTGGCCGAGTTTTTCCACGGCGATCGACGCGCGATTCTCGCGCACCATCACGTCACGCACGCTTTGCGGCAGGAAGGGGTTGTCGCGGTAGATCGTAGGCTGCCAGGGCGTCTGCAGATGCGGAATGCCAAGCTGGTCGTAGGTGTTGGATTCAGTATTCGACAGGATCACGTCGCCCGTCAGGGCGAAGCGATCGGTGAGGTCGAACTTGAGGCCGCCGAACATCGACTCCTGCTGTACTTCGTTACCGAAGGGACCAGCGTTGAACGACAGGTCGGCAAGCGCAGCTTCGGGACCACCCGACTGCGACTGCGTGCTGCCCGGACCGCTGAGGCTGGCGACGTCGCCGAGCACGAAGGGGCGCGTGCTTTGGCCATCACGCGCAAAGGTCTGACGGTTCAACGCAGAACCAGTCGCGGAGATCAGGCCGGTCGGCGTGTGTGCGGTCGAATGCACGTAAGGCAGCGTAATGCGCTGCGGTACCGGCGACTGCGCCAGTGGCGCAGTCGGATTCGCGGCGCGCCATGTCGACCACGCGGGGTTCGTGACATGGCCCCAGCGCTTGAAGCTATCCCACTGGCCGGACTGCGCGCTCATGTCGCGGTCGATCTGATGCACGCGGCGACCCTCGACCGAGCCGATCAGATGCAGCCGTTCGCCGAAGCGGCGACCACCGGCGACCGAGGCGCTCCAGTTCTGGCCGTCTTGCATCTCGGTCATACCCGCCGACGAGGTGAACTTGAGGCCTTCGAAGTTGCGGTTCAGCACGAAGTTGACGACACCAGCCAGTGCGTCGGCGCCATAGGCGGCCGAGGCGCCACCGGTCACGACTTCGATGTTGGAAATCAGTGCGGTCGGGATTACGTCGACGTTGACGACGTTGGTGCGGTCGTTGGGCACGATGCGCGAGCCGTCGAGCAAGACGAGTGTGCGGTTGCCGCCGATGCCGCGCATGTTGACGTTACTGCCGCCGCCGGAACCGGAAATGACACCGCCACGCTGCGCGGACTGGGTCTGAAAGAATTGTGGCAACTGGTCGAGCTGTTCAGCGAGCGTGCTGTCGGGACGGAAGGCGGCCAGTTCGGCGATCGTGACTGCAGTGACAGGCACTGGAGTAATCATGCCGGAGGTCTGGCGGATGCGTGAACCGGTGACATTGATTTCTTCGAGTGCCGGGTCCTGCGCGTGCGCGGGAACTGCGGCCAGCATCGCGCCAAGTGCGGCAAAGACGGAAATGGCGAGATGCTTGTGCTTGAACTGTCGGGTGCTGCGATTTGGATTGCTGCTACTCATGGTTCCCTCAGTAAGGTGTTTAGTGAATTCGGAAGAATGGCGTCGTGTGCAATCGACCAGGCACGACGGCGTGGCGGCTCTCCATGACCTTATTGTTATGGCGCGGAAATATACGTTCATGCGCAGGGATGGACAACAAGAATTGGTCTTCGCAATGTTGCGGACGGATGCAGTGGGCGAACCTCTTTGTTCGGCTCGATAGCGGCGCTGGCGGACGCGTTTAGCCCGCGATCTGCTCGCGCAAGGCTTGCAGCGATACGACGCGGAAACGCGGATCGTTGCGCACATATCGCAAGGTGCGCGCGCCCGCTTCGAGCCGTGCGGCGTCGATACCCATGACATGCGGATGCCAGATAAAAATGTAATGGCCATTTTTCGCGGCCGCTTCATCGAGAGCCGCGCGCCAGCGTCGCTCGGTATCGGCGCTGCTGCGGTTGTTCCACAACCAGTGCGTTGCATCGACGCCGGACCAGGGATACGGCAGGCTCGTCAGCGTGGGACTCAATTGTGCGGGTTCGTGGCTGTCGGTGTAGCTGGCATCGATCGTATAGCCAAGCCGCGTCAGCAGCTCGGTCGTGAACGGCGTCGACTTGCCGCCGGGTGCGCGGAAACTGCGCGGCTGCTTACCCGTGGCCTGCTCGATGCTTTGTGTCGCCCGTGTCGCGAGCTCCAGTACTTCGGCATCGCTGAGCTCGGCCCAGCGTTCGTGGGTCCAGCCATGCATGCCGATGTCGTGCCCATGGTCGAGCACTCGCTTGATGTAGTCGGGATACTGGCGCGCGCTCCAGCCTTCGATGAAACAGGTCAGCGGAATCTCATGACGCGCGAACAGCTCCAGCAGCGCGGGATAACCCTGCTCAAGCGGTGGATTGCTGCCCAGCGCACGCGGACTCTGGATGACGCCCCGATAGAGGTCCGCGGCATCGCCGAGATTGTCCATCGTGAAGCTGACGAGAGCGGGCATGTGCAGGATTTGATTACTGCGGAAAGGGCCGGCAGTTTACTGGACTTGGAGCTCGAATCCTACCGAGCGGTTCGGCCAAGGGTTCGGTAAGCAGCGGAGATAGCCCTTTTTCCAGGCCTCACCCGGCCTGCACTAGTACGCCAAAAAGTGCGCCGTGCGCACCGCGTTTCCACGGCGCTGACTGTGTTAGCATCCGCCTGAATTCGTACGGAGCAGAACATGCGAACCTTTGCCAGTACTCGTGACAGAAGTCTTGCCGGAACCCTCGCTCGAACGCTTGTTACAACTCTTGCAACCACGCTCGCCCTCGTCGCCGCCTTGCTCGGTTCCTCCGCGTTGTGGGCGCATCACAATACGCAGGCCGAGTATGGTCCATTCGGGTCCAACTTCATCCGCGTGCAGGGCACGATAACGGACATCAAGTGGGGCAACCCGCACGTCGCCATTCAGATCACCGTGACCGGGGGTGACTTGCCGGCCGAAGAGATTGGCCAGACCTGGCAGGTCAACAGCCATCCGATCAACGTGATGACGGCATACGGATTTACCAAAGAGGAATTCGCCGTCGGCGACAAGCTCGACCTGCTGACCTGGCGTCATGTGCGCCGCATCAAACACCTGTGGCCACGCGCGATCAAGGTTAACGACAGGCCGATGAAGTCCAATCTGCGTTATACCGATATGATCGACATCGCCAACGGCACCTTCACCGCATTGAATATCGAACCCGCGGCGAACCTCAACGGTTCCGACCCGATCCGCGCCGGCGCCGATACCGTCAAAAAACTTGGCGAGATGGGCCTGCTTGACGCCGAGGGCAACATGATCTGGCCGCCGCGCCAGTAAGTAGTTGAGGAGGACGCCATGCCCCGTATTTCACGGCACATCTCACGGCACATCTTAGGCCGCATCCCCACACGAACGCTTCCACGCTTCGTAACGCCGCTCAACGGCGCAGTGCTTGCGCTGTCTTCCCTGCTGCTGGTCAGTGCAGCAACGGCGCAGGAATACAAGCACTCCAACAAGCCACCACTGCATGGCAGTCATTGGGTCGCGATTACTGGCAAGCCGCTTGCGGCGACCGCAGGCGCGCTCACCTTCAGCAAGGGCGGCAACGCCGTCGACGCCGCGTGTGCGATGCTCGCCGCCGCGGCTACGATGTGGGACACGCTGAGCTGGGGCGGCGAAACGCAGGCGCTGATCCACAATCCGAACACCGGCAAGGTGATTGCGATCAACGCGCTCGGGGCAGCGCCTTCGGGCGCAACTCCCGACTATTTCAGGCAGCTAGGCATGGCGCATCCGCCGGAATACGGCCCGCTCGCTGCCGTTACGCCTGGCACGCCCGGGGGCCTGCTGGTGATGCTCGCGGAATTCGGCACGATGAGCCTCGCGGAAGTGCTGGCACCCGCACTCGACATGGCTGCGGGTTACCCGATCGAGGAAACCCAGACCGAGACGATCCAGGACAACATGCCGCTGCTGACCCTGTGGGATGCGTCGCGCAAGGTCATGCTGCCGCACATGGACGCCAACAATCCGAACAGGCCGCGTGCGCCGGCGCCGGGGGAAATGTTTGTGCAGCAGGATCTGCTGGACACCTTGACGAAGCTTGTCGAAACCGAGCGCGCCGCGCTTGCCGCCGGCAAGAACCGCAAGGACGCGATCATGGCCGCATACGATCGCTTCTACCGCGGCGATATTGCCGAAGAGCTCACGCGCTCCGTGCAGGAAGCCGGTGGCCTGATCACGATGGAAGATCTCGATAAGTGGAAGGTGTACATCGAAGAGCCCGTCATGACGACGTGGAAAGACATCGAAGTCTACAAGCTGAATACCTGGGTGCAGGGCCCGGTGATGTTGCAGACGCTGAACATTCTTGAAGGCTTTGACCTTAAGGGTATGGGCTACAACTCCCCGCAATACATCCATACGCTGTACCAGGCGATGAACCTCGCCTTCGCCGACCGTGACTTTTACTACGGTGATCCCTACTTCCCTCCAGAAGAGCCGATCGCTGGTTTACTGAGCAAGGATTACGCCCGCGAACGTGCGCAGCAAATCCACATGGGCAAGAATGATCCGCTGGCCGCCCCGGGCGACCCATACAAGTTCCAGAACACCGGCCCGAATCCCTTCCTCGACAAGCTGCAGCAGTGGCAACCCCACGTAACGCAGTCGCTCGTCGCGAACGACACAGCGCGTGACAGCCTTGCGATGACCCACGAGGAAGCGTTCCACGCGGGCACGACATCGATACAGGCCGCCGACGCCGAGGGTTGGGTCGTGTCGATCACGCCAAGTGGCGGCTGGATCCCGGCCTTCATCGCCGGCAACACCGGTGTCGGCCTGTCGCAACGCATGCAGAGTTTTGCGATGGATGGTTCGATCAATCCCTACAACGTCATGGAGCCCGGCAAGCGGCCGCGCGCGACCTTGACGCCCGGCCTCGCGATGCGCAACGGCAAGCCATTGCTGTCATTTGCCGTGCAGGGCGGCGACACACAGGATCAAAACTTGCTACAGCTGTTCCTCAACATCGTCGAGTTTGGCATGGATGTGCAGGAAGCCACCGAGGCCGCGCACATCAACAGTTACCAGGTGCACAGCTCCTTCGGTGAGCGCATCAGCGAGCCCGGCAAGCTTCTGCTGCGCGCGGACACGCCGTATGAAACGCAGGCGCAACTCGCCGCGATGGGCTACACGATCTTCAACCAGCGGCTGACTTCAGGGCCGATCAACGCGATCCACTTCGACCAGGAGCACGGCACGATGACCGGCGGCTCCAGCGATTTCGGCGACGACTACGGCGTGGCCTGGTAGGCACGCTCCCCGCAGTTTTTTAACTGAGGACAATCCATCCAGGCTTCCGTGCTTGAAGTACTTTGTGTCGTAAAGTACATTGCACAAACTAAACGAGATGGATAAGGGGTTATGCGCAAAACCGATCTGTGCGTCGTCGGCGCGTCCTATGCCGGGCTTGCCTGCGCCGCGGCCGCCGCGGCGAGCGGGCTCTCGGTAAGCGTGCTCGAAGCGAAGTCGGAAGTCGGCGTATGGCCGCACACCACCGGCATTCTCGTGCCGGGCCTTGGCATCACACAGGTCGGGCTCGCATGCCGTCATCCGTCGCGCACTGATTGTCGGCGATGCCGCCGGAATGGTTTCCTGATATTCGGGAATGTATTGTTCCGGCGCCTTGCCCAGCTCGTGTTCTTTCACCACCGCAGCCTGCTGACCAGCGAAAGAGGGCACGCGCTGCTTGGCAAGGACGGTCTGTAGGCCTCAACCAGCGAGCTTGCTGCGGAACGTGAAATACACGGCGCCGAGCAGGCACAGCCCCGCCCACAGGTAGTCCAGTTTCAGGGGCTCTTTCAGGTAGAAAAACGCAAACGGCACGAATACCGTCAACGTGATCACTTCCTGCATTATCTTCAGCTGGCCGACCGACACTGCCGTATAGCCGATGCGATTCGCCGGCACCTGCAACAGGTACTCGAACAGCGCGATACCCCAGCTGAACAGCGCAGCGACCAGCCAGGGCTTGTGGTTCAGATCTTTCAGGTGCGCGTACCACGCGAAGGTCATGAACACGTTGCTGCAGATCAGCAGCAGGATCGAGACGACTACGGGCGGGAAGGGCAGAGACATACATTGCTCCTTGGGCTAGCCATGCACGCGACGTCTGATGTCGACGCTTGTCGCGAACCTTATGACCGCGATACTTACCGCGTAGCGTTAGCACAGCACGATTCCGGAAAGAGGAAGTCGCGTGTTCGGAAGCTGCGTCAGAGCTCCAGCGCCTGCAGCCGGCGTAGCGCCTGCTGCGCAAGTTCACGGCGCATCTCCGTGCGAATCAACTCGGCTTCCTCGTTCTTCGCGACGGCGTTTTCAGGATCCGCGAGATAGATTCGCTCGACACTCAGGGTGATGGGGCCCGCGACGAGGTCCGCGCCACGGCGCAGCTGAAACGGCACGCTCATCGTTAACTCGTATTCACCGGCGCGCGCGTTGGCGTTGACGCTCAGCGCACGTTCGCTGTTCTGCTCGCTGCCGACGCCCAGCTGGTACGGCGCGCCTGAGTCGACGATGTCGACGCCATTGTCGCGTAGCGAATTGCGCACTTCGCGCATGATGGCGCTGTTCGGGTCCGGGCTTTCCACTTGCAGCGTCCGTAGCTGCGCAGGCAGGTCGGCGCTCCCACGCAACGTAAAGCCGCAGCCGGACAGCAGCACGCCAAGCATGAACGCCACAGCGAAAATGGATTGCTGCTTGAGTCTGGCGCTGACGCTGCGGCGGATCGGTCGAGGGAACGGCGAACTTCTGTGATTCAGCATAGGATTTCCGTCAGCTCGCCACGATGTTGATCAGTTTGCCTGGCACCACGATGACCTTTTTCACCGAGAGGCCATGCGTGAACTTCTTCACGGTCTCGTCGGCAAAGGCCGCCGCTTCAACCTGTTCCCTTGTCGACTCCGCCGGCAATTCCAGCACCGCGCGCAGCTTGCCGTTGACCTGCGCGGCAATGTTGACCTTGCTCTGCACCAGCGCGCTCTCATCGAAGCCGGGCCACTGGGCGTCGATGAGCGCGCCACTGTTGCCGAGATGGTTCCACAGCACGTGGCAGGCATGCGGCACGATCGGCGCGAGTAGCAGCACCATGGCCTGCAGCGCTTCCTGCACGACGGCCTGATTATGGCCACCATCCTGGATGTCGTTGTTGACGGCGAACTTCGTGACCTCGTTGTACAGCTCCATGACAGCGGCGATCGCGGTGTTGAAGACCTGACGCTGGTCGTAATCGATCGTCACTTTGCGGATCGTGGCATGCGTCTTGAAACGCACATCCTTCTGCGCCTCATTCAATGCAGGCACGATCAAGGCAACATTGCCCGGCTTGAAGCCGCCGATTAGTTTCCACAGGCGCTTCAGGAAGCGATAGGCGCCGTCGACACCGCTGTCGGACCATTCGAGGCTCTGGTCGGGTGGAGACGTGAACATCATGTACAGGCGCGCCGTGTCGGCCCCGTAGCGTTCGATCATGCCTTCGGGGTCGACGGTATTGCCGAGCGACTTCGACATCTTGGAGCCGTCTTTCAGCACCATGCCCTGGGTTAGCAAGCGCTTGAAGGGTTCGTCCGTTTTGACGAGACCTTCGTCACGCATCAGCTTGTGGAAGAAGCGCGAATACAACAGATGCAGGATCGCGTGTTCGATGCCGCCAATGTACTGGTCGACGTCGAGCCAGTAGTCGACCTCAGCCTTGTTCAGCATGCCGTCTTCGTAACGCGCACAGGCGAAGCGCGCGTAGTACCACGAGGATTCCATGAAGGTATCGAAGGTATCGGTCTCGCGCTCGGCCTTGCCGCCGCACTTCGGACAGGTGGTCTCGATGAAGCTCGCCATTTTCTTGATCGGCGAGCCACCGCTCTTGTCGAACTCGACGTCGACCGGCAGCAGCACCGGCAGGTCCTTTTCGGGTACCGGCACGGCACCGCATTGAGCGCAGTTGATGATCGGAATCGGCGCGCCCCAGTAGCGCTGGCGGCTGACGCCCCAGTCGCGCAGCCGGAAGTTGACGGTCTTGCGACCCGTGCCTTGCGTCGTGAAGTGCGTGACCAGCCTGGCGAAAGCCTGCTGGAAGTCGAGGCCGTCGAAGGCGCCGGAATTCACGAGGATGCCGTGCTCGGTGAAGGCGGTTTTCTGGATATCCAGCGCGCTACCGTCAATGGGACGAATGACCTGCTTGATCGGCAATGCGTACTTGCGCGCAAATTCGTGATCGCGGTCGTCGTGTCCGGGCACCGACATCACCGCGCCAGAGCCATACGACATCAGCACGAAGTTGGCGACCCAGACCGGCACTTCTTCGCCGGTCAGCGGATGAATCGCGCGGATGCCGGTATCGATGCCTTCTTTCTCGAGCGTTGCCATGTCGGCTTCGGCGAGCTTGATGCTGTCCTGCTTCTTGATGAACGCGGCGAGCACTGGATTGCTTTCCGCGGCTTTGAGGGCCAGCGGATGCTGCGCCGCGATCGCGCAGTAGGTCACGCCCATGATGGTGTCGGGACGCGTCGTGTAGACAGTAATCCTGTCGGCGCTGCCGGCAACCCTGAATTCGAACTCGAGGCCTTCCGAGCGCCCAATCCAGTTGCGCTGCATGACTTTGACGCGCTCGGGCCAGCCATCGAGCTTGTCGAGGTCGTCGAGCAACTCCTGCGCATAGGCGGTGATCTTCAGGAACCACTGCGGAATCTTGCGGCGCTCCACGACTGCGCCCGAGCGCCAGCCCCGGCCGTCGACCACCTGCTCGTTCGCCAGTACGGTCTGGTCGACCGGATCCCAGTTCACTTCGGCTTCTTTCTTGTAGACGAGGCCTTTCTCGAACAGGCGGCAGAAGAACCACTGTTCCCAGCGGTAATAACCCGGATGACAGGTCGCGAGCTCGCGGTCCCAGTCATATGCGTAACCGAGTTGCTGCAACTGGCCGCGCATGTAGGCGATGTTTTCGTAGGTCCACTTCGCCGGCGGGACATTGTTCTTGATCGCGGCGTTTTCGGCCGGCAGGCCAAAGGCATCGAAGCCCATCGGCTGCAGCACGTTCTTGCCGCGCATGCGCTGGAAGCGGCTGATGACGTCGCCGATCGTGTAGTTGCGCACATGGCCCATGTGCAGGCGCCCGCTCGGATACGGGAACATCGACAGGCAGTAGAACTTCGGGCGCGAGGGATCGGCTTTGACGCGGAAGGAGTTATTGTCGCGCCAGTAATCCTGCGCGGCGATCTCGACTTCTTTGTGGGAGTAGTCTTCAGTAATGTGAATAGTCATGGCGTTCTGCAATGGCTCTCTGCAAATGTTGCTGCAGGCGTACTGCAACTGGCTGAAATGGCTGAAAAAGGCGGCGAAGAATAGCATGGGCCCGGGGGCTTAGTCCTGCTTGTTACTGCAAAAGGGCGCAGCAGTTCCTGCGCCTTTCCTGCGCAAAAAGTGGCCCGTCCCCTGCCAGGGAAAATCAGCCGAGAGCCTTTTCCATACGCCAGGCGTCGCCACCATCCTCGTAGTACTGCGGGATGGCGCGGACTCGCGTGTAACCGAGTTTTTCATAAAGCGCGATGGCGCCCCTGTTGTCCCGGGCAACTTCGAGGTGGGCGCGGGAAGCCCCGGCTTTGCGACTGCGCTTCTCGAGGTCCCGCAGCAGGCGCGTGCCGAGTCCCTGTCCGCGGGCGGATCTGGCGATCGCCAGCGAATAGACGCGCGCGCTGGGGGATCCACGGCGCGTAAAGACGAGGCCATAGCCGGCAAGGGCGTCCGCATCGTCGACCGCCACGACGAAAATGCCGTGCGCGGCGCTGATCCAGTGGCGCATGCGGCGCCGGCTTAGCAGGTCGCTGGTGAAGGTTGCATTTTCGAGCGCCAGCAGGGCGTCGAGATCGGCGCTGAGCGCGAGACGCAAATGGAAAGTTCGAGGGGAAGGAGGTGAGGGCTGCGCGAGCGCTGATTTTGGCGTCATCCGGCTATGGTCGCCGCGGCTTCGGCAATTGTCCAGACGCGGGCGTGCTGCTATCTTGCGCTGCGTAATAACCCATCAGCGGAGCACGTACCTTTCATGTCCAATGTCCTGATCGTAGTGGACAGACTCGAAGACTGGGAAGCCTATTATCCAAGCGACCTCGTCATTTCCTTCGATCAGTACCTCTCGCTGAAAACCGTTCCGAATCAGCGCATCCGCGTCATCAATCTCTGCAGTGACTACAGCTACCTCAGCCAGGGCTACTACTGTTCCTTGCTGGCTGAGGCAAAAGGACATCACGTCATTCCGCCGAGCAAGGTGCTGAACGACGTCTGGTCGCCACTGCTGTACCAGCTCAACGTCGACGAACTCTTCACTGCGCTCAACAAGATGTACCGCAACCAGGAGCGTCCCGAGCAGCTTGAGTTCAAGACCTATTTCGGCCAGGTCGAGGAGCCTTCGCTGAAACCGCTCGCGCGCGTCGTATTCGAACGTTTCCCATCGCCAGTTGTCTCGCTGACGCTGAAGTACCTCGATGGGCACTGGGTCATCGCCGACCTGACGATCGTGGATCACAAGAGCCTGACTGATGCCGAGGAAACTGCCTTCGGCGAGGCTCTCGACAATTTCAGCCGCGAAGTCTGGCATCCGAAGAAGGCGCGCAAGCAGGCCAAGTACGACATGGCCATCCTCGTCAACGAGCAGGAGCAGATGCCGCCGAGTAACATCGGCGCGATCAAGAAATTCATCCAGGCCGGCAAGAACCTTGGCGTCAACGTGGAGATCATTTCGCCAGACGACTTCATGCGCCTGCCCGAGTTCGATGCGCTGTTCATTCGCGAAACCACCGGCATCGAGCACCACACGTATCGCTTCGCGAAGAAAGCCGAGAGTATGGGGCTCGTCGTCATCGACGATCCGACGTCGATCCTGCGCTGCACGAACAAGATCTACCTCGCTGACTTGTTCGCGACGATCGGCGTGCCAGCGCCGCGCACGCTGATCCTGAACCGTGACCGACCCGAGCAGCTCGAAGCCGCAGCGCAGACGCTCGGCTTCCCGATCGTCATCAAGATTCCGGATGGCTCTTTCTCGCGCGGTATCGTCAAGGTCGAGGACATGGACGATCTCTACGCCAAGTCCAAGCCGCTGTTCGAAGAGTCGAGCTTGTTGCTTGCGCAGGAATTCCTGTACACCGACTTCGACTGGCGCATCGGCATCCTCAACAACAAGGCGCTGTACGCCTGCCGCTATTACATGGTCAAGGATCACTGGCAGATCTACCACCACAACGAATCCGGCGGCGACAAGACCAAGTCCGGCGGTTTCGACACGCTACCGACTTTCGAAGTGCCACGCGCAGTGCTGCAGGCAGCGTTGAAGGCGACGAAGCCGATCGGTGATGGCTTTTACGGCGTCGATGTCAAACAGTGGGGCGACAAGGCCTACGTCATCGAGGTCAACGACAACCCCAGCATCGACACCGGCGTGGAAGATCAATACCTCGGCAATGAGCTGTATTCATTGATCATGCAGGAATTCGTCCGACGCATGGAAGAGTGATTGCGGGGATTAATTGGGGTCAGAGCCCAATTTCCCCGCAAGTGCTACATTGCGACCACGTTCCGCGAAATTGGGCTCTGACCCCAATTATCCTGATCCCGAATATTCATTGAGAGGATTCACATCATGACAATTCAAGTTGGCGACAAGATCCCCGCAGCAACACTGAAAACGATGGGGCCGAAAGGTCCACAGAACATCACGACGGCCGAGCTGTTCGATAACAAGAAAGTCGTACTGTTCGCCGTGCCCGGCGCCTTCACGCCCGGCTGCACCGTGACGCACCTTCCCGGCTATGTCGTCAACGCTGACAAGATCAAGGCGAAGGGCGTCGACAGCATCATCTGCCTGTCCGTCAACGACGCCTTCGTCATGGATGCCTGGGGCAAGAGCCAGAATGCGGAGGAGCTCATCATGGTCGCCGACGGAAACGCCGACTTCACCAAAGCCATGGGGCTCGAACTTGACGGCACCGGTTTCGGCATGGGCATCCGCTGCAAGCGCTTGGCGATGATTGTCGACAACGGCGTCGTCAAACACCTCGCCATCGAACCTCCCGGCGGCATCGTTGTCAGCGCGGCGGATGCGATCCTGAACGTGCTGTGAGCTGACACTCCCGGGATGCGTTGCTTCCCGCCTTTTCGGGCGGGACCTTCCTGTTCTCAATACATACGCAAATGGGGTCAGAGCCCAATTAGCAAAACTCGTCTTAACAAAACAAATGGGCTCTGACCCCATTTGGCTCCTGCCGTCACAAGGCGCCGGGAAACACGGAAACCAGCGATAGCTTCAGAGCCCCGGCAAAATTACCAGCAACTGCTCAGTCGACTTCCGCAGGTTCTCTTCCCAGGTATAGCCGATGATCTTCTGCCCGGTCTCATTGTCGAGCCAGGGCATTTCTTCGTTGTCATTGATGACGAAGCGGTAATCCATCGTCACTTCCTCGCCTGGCTGCAGGTCGCGCAAGGCGAAGACGAAGCCGAGATGCCAGAGCCCCGTGGGTGTGAAGGAATGATTGACGTAGCAATCGTCTGGCCAGTCCGTGCTGACCGTGTGGTAGGTCTCAAACCAGCGCAC
>JBEGWB010000093.1:0-15235 GCA_041178065.1 Pseudomonadota bacterium
TGCGCTCGATCGTGAACAGATAGGAGCCTTCGATTTCCTCGATACCCTTGACCTGGTGATTGATGCGCTCGATGTAGGCGTTGGTGCTTTCGGTCGGCTGTTCCTTCGAGCGCTCTTCGAAGACGAGGCTTGCGATTGGCGTCATCGACGGCAGGTAGTACGTCTGGTGCACGTTCTCGACTTTTTCCGACAGCGCGCCGCGCATCATCAGCCACATGACGACTTCAGCGCCTTCCATGCCGCCGAGTTTAGCCAGTTCCGCGATCGTGTAATTCGTCAGGCCTTCGGGATCGGTCTCGAGGCGCTTCATGAATTCCATGTCCCACGGCGTATTGTTGAAGCCACAACGCTCGCCGTGCACCTGGTGCGACAGACCGCCGGTGCCGGCGATCGCGACCTTGATGTTTTCAGGATAGCTCTGGATCGCGCGGCGCAGGGCCTTGCCCAGTTTGTAGCAACGGCTCGCCGACGGCGACGGCGCCATCAACACGCCGACCTGGAAAGGAATGATCCGTGTCGGCCAGCCTTTCTTGTGTTCGGGGAACAACAACGACATTGGCGAGAAGCAGCCGTGGTCGAGGCCCTTGTTCTGGAAGTAGGACAGGTCGAATTCGTCGGCAACGAGGCCCTTCGCGATGTGCTCGGCGAGTTTCGGATGGCCCTTGAGCGCGGGCAGGTCGCGCGCGCCGCCGCCTTCGTCGGCAACGGGGAAGGTCTCGCCAACGCCGAGTGCGAACTGCGAGTAGTGATCCATGAAGAAGGAGGTCATGTGATCGTTGAAGATGTAGAAGATCACATCGGGAGCGGTTTGCTGCAGCCACTTCTGCACCGGCTCATAGCCTTTGAAGATCGGTGACCAGACAGGGTCGTTCTGCTTGTTCGTATCCACCGCGAAACCGATGGTGGGAGTATGGGATGTGGCAAAGCCGCCAACGATTGTGGCCATGTAATGCTCCGGATTAGTCAGAAATGAACGGGATTCCCCAGGATGCTGCGGCGGGCTGATCTTGTGTGCTGTTGTTGTTATCCAGCCTGACAACCCAATGATACTGATGAACAGGCCCAAATAACACCCGGCACCGGCAGGCCGAGGCCAGGATTCAGGCGCGGATTCGAATGCGCTTTCTGCTAAGTCTGCGCGTGATCCGCAACGTGGACTTGCCGCAAATCAGTTTTACTTATGAATTGCGCGATCAAAGCGGCGGGGTGCTGCAGTCCGGCGCGGAAGAGTTGTCGGGCATGCACAACTTCCGCCTGACGATGCGCGTCAACGACAACTCGGCATTGAATCATGAGAAGGCGATGTCAGCGCCTGGTTCGATCGCAGCTTCTCCAGCTGATTCTTGCTGGCTGGATATAACGGCAAGATAAAAATCCGGCGCCCCTGACCTGTCAGCCGGCGCCGAACTATTTTGGGCGCGGCGGTTTTAGTGCGGATGCGCGGCAAGATGCTGGCGCAGCAGGTCCTTGCCATAGTCATTGCCGTTTGGCGTGCGCACGGTCGAATGAATGTGTTCACGATAGGGCACGCCGCGCGGATACAGATGCGTCAGGCCCACGGGCGCCTGGTGATCGAACTCGATGACAAGCACCGGACTCTGGATGCGGTAGTAGTACACGGAGCTATCGTCGGTGCCGCCAATCCAGGCGAACCAGGTCTGGTCGAGATACTTCGTGATCTCGGCCATCTCCACTTCCGCGAGCGGATCTTCCATGTTGCCGATATACAGCCCGATCAGGTCGATCAGCGCGGCTTTCTGTTCCGGCGTGAAATTCGCCACTTCGATGCCAGCGTTCTCGAGCACGACGTTGTCGCTCCAGGCTTCGGTCGTCAGGTTGTTGCCGGTTTTTTCGGAGCTGATGATCGCGGCAGCGCGCTGCGCCGCGTCAAGCGAGCGCACGAGCTCGAGGCCTTTCGCCATCTCCGCATCCATGATGCGCGTGCCGGCATACTTGCCACTCGTGGCCACCGCCGGCTCCGAACCCCAGAACGACGGAGTCATGACAATCTGGTTGCCGAGCACGAAGAAGTTGATGACGAGGTGATGGCCATCGAGCTGCCAGCCCCAGGGCTCGGTGGGCGAGGGCGTACCCATGACGGTGATCCAGTACTTGCCCTCGCCGAACTCGACAAAATTGTTGTTATTCAATTCACCGAGCGTTTCGTTCAAGCGCATGATGTCGCGCGACAGCGTCATGCCTTTTGCGCTCAGTGCGGCGTCGAGCATGTTCCATGCGGCAGCTTTCTGCGCTTCGCTCATCGCGTCGAACGACATGCCTTCGCGCTTGTAGATCGACATGTTGGCCCAGCGGCGCCATTCGAGTGCATCGGCGGGGTACAGCGTAGTCTGCTTCTCTTCCTCGCTGAGCGTAGCGATGAAGGCATTCGTCGTAGCGATCAGCGGCGTAGTGTCGACGGAGGTGCCCTCGATCGGGAACAGGCCCTCGATGATATTGCCGTCGGTCGTCAGGCCCTTGAACTCTTCGGCGAAAGCGCGCGCTTCCATGTCGGCGCTGATGCTGCGCGATAGCTCGGGGAACTGCGCGGGGTCCCGGCCCTGGGCGAAAGTCGCTGGCGATAGTGCGACCGTCAGGGTGAGCAAAGCGGTCAACGTGCCGAGTGTGCGGACGGAGTTCATGGGGAACCTTCGAATGGTGTGTTGGCGGAAACAACGCCACCACATTAACGCTGCCTCAGCTTGCCTGTAAATAGGCCCTCGGGCACAATCAACGCGCTCTCCTTACGCGGGTGTATCTCAATGGCAGAGAGGAAGCTTCCCAAGCTTACGACGAGGGTTCGATTCCCTTCACCCGCTCCAGTCAAGTTTTTTCGCTCTAGAATCCTCGGTAATTACGGCGCCTTCCGTGTTCAAGCGTAGCCATTCCTGCAATGGTTTCTGTAATGGCGTGCCTAGCCTCTGCCACCCTTCGATACCCCCCCCGGGGGGCGCATTCTCAGTGAAGCACAGGTACTGTACCTGAGAAGACTCGCAAGAAGTGCGTTATGAAAAAGAATGACATGAATGCACTTGCCAAATAGTGGAGACGTCGATCTGCGCTGACGTCGGAGTCATTACAAACCAGCTTAACGATCAGGTATGAATTTTGGGGAGTAGGTCACGAGAGGCAGGTCACCATTAAGCGCGATAGGGACGATGCCGACTTTTGGGGAATCAAAGACAGTTACAAGGATAGGGATAAAAACTGTGTCTTCTGCCAGCTCCCTGAGAGTCGAATCATTGCAGAAAACGAGTTGGCGATTGCCTTTCTTGACCGCTATCCTGTGACTGAGTAACCCAAGCGGCATGTTGCCAACATTTCGATCTCTATCTGCCTGAACGAAATGCTATTCAGTCGCTGTTAGAACAACAGAGACAGCTAATCCTTGCAAGAGACTCAACCGTCGCTGGCTTCAACATTGGCGTTAATGCTGGCTCGCTCGCGTGCAGCCTGATAATTTTCAAGCGCCACCCTGTCAACCGCGCGCGACACGCAGCGTTAATACTCGCAAGTGTAACATCCGGCGCCGGTATTCACGGGAACCTTCTGCACTCAGCTTTCCGTTGTTCGCGTTCAATCCGTTCAGGATTCATGCATATGAAAATCAAGATGATTGGAATACTCACCACCAGCGCAGTGCTCGGTATCATGAATCGCTTTCACACAATGTTCATCAAGGCTTGCTTTGCAGGATTGCTGCTGTCAGCGATCTCTGGCGTGCGTGCCCAAGGACCTATCGGCCCTAGCTGCGGGAACATTTCAATTATTGCCGATGCGATGATTGATGGCCGATTATTTCAAAAAGGCGAATATCAGCTTAACTCCTCTGGCATCACCTGTGCCCAAGTCGTTGGCTCGGACGGAATATTAGGGGTTATTCTTAGTCTAAAAGAGACCGATAAGTTGCCTCCTCCATGGGCGTCACTTTCAGATGCCATCGGCGCACCTAAGTTTTCCGCAGGTGCTGGGATTGGATTCAGGCTGCAGAAGGTATCCGACTTGTCCTTGGTGGCAGTTCCATTAACGCCATCAGTAGGAGTTACCACTAAAGCAAGTGCAGGAAGTACGGCGATGTTCAGTATCGGCGCATCGTCTAATCGTGGCGTAACCTCTGGGCACAACTTTACCAGTGCGGACGCACTCGAAATTAATGGGGCAATCACTCCTCAATCTGACGATAGGCTGCGTGCAGCAAATATATATGTTGTTGCCAGGATAGACAGCGCAACGCCGTACTTTATGAGTCTCAGCAGGCTGGGCACATGGGGTGTATGGAGTGGTGCAGTCGCTGAATTGAGTCCAGCCTATACGGTGCCGCGCTTCGAGACTGAGTTAATGTTTCCGATTTACTCCGGTAAGCTAAAGGCAGGCTCGACAGTTGCAATCTTTGTTGGTTATTCAAGCATCTCAGCCGGGACTGACATGCCCATTCATTACAACAGCACGCCATATAACATTTCGGTTCAATGAACTAACGCCGTTTGGCGTTATGAGATTGCCAGCTGAGGAATCCACCGCGTCTGACCGAGCCGACATGGCTACCTCGAAGACCCCAGAGTCGGGTTTAGAGGCGTCATTCCCCATAGGCAAAGGTACTGACATATGACAACATCAGCGGCTCCGCTGAATGCCACTGTGCTCGCCAGGATTGCCCAGTGCGCGATATCACGCCGGTGGGTCGGCTTCAGATCGTGTTTCGAATGACGTCCTGCAGGATAGTCTTGTCCAATGTCAGGTGCGCTACTACCCGTTTGAGCCGCGCGTTCTCCTCTTCCAACTGCCGCAATCGCCGTACTTCACTCGCACCCAGATCGCCGTACTTTTTTCGCCAGTTGTAAAACGTTGCCTCCGAGATGCCCAACCCTCTGCAGACGTCGCTAACCGTCGTGCCGCCCTCTGCCTGGCGTAACGCGTACGCCACCTGTGCTTCGGTAAAACGGGATGTCTTCATCGCTGCCTCTCCTTCTTCAAAGGGAGCCGAAAGGCGACTTTACTCCAGTATTGGCCTGTCTAGATTTTTTGGGGTGACGTCACCTCACAAACCGGAGTCTCTACACTTAGAAGACCGGCGAGATTCTGGAGTACCCGCCCTCACCGCCAGATGACGATGCGGACGGGCCGCGCCGCAGAGCTCAGAACTCCAGGTTGACTGATACGCCCACTTCCCGTGAGCGACCGATCACGGAGAAGTCGTAACCCCATACGAAACGCGTATCGAAGCCGCCATTCACGTACTGCTCATCCGTCAGGTTCGTGCCCCACAGGCTGGCTGACCAGTTTGCGTCGGCAGGCCGGTAAACCACACGCGCGTTGAGCAGGCCATAGGCCGGTTCGTAAATATAGTTGCCGCTGGCATCGACTGGGGTGCGCTGGTTGGCGTTGTCGCGCGTGTATTTATCGCGCCAGCCGTAGTTGCCCACCAGACTGGCGGTTGAACCGCCGCGTAGCGGCAAGTCGTATTGCACGCCGAACGAAGCGCTGTGCTTTGGTGAGTAGGCAAAAGGCGTGTTCGGTCCGATGCCATTGGTACCATCGAAAAAGCCGCGTGCCGTATAGGCGGTATCGATTTGACCCAGATTGAGGTCGAGACGCAGGTTCTCCGTGGCCGCTAAGACAACCTCCACTTCCCATCCGTTGGCCACACCCCCGCCGTCAGCGCTCAGGTAGGGGTTCGGCGCAGGGGAGCCCGTGCAGGGGTCGACCGGCAGATTATTGACCCGCATGCCGTCCCACTTGGCATCGAAGTAGGTGGCATTCACCCGCAGCTGCCCATCCAGCCAGTCGGAACGCAGACCCACCTCGCGGGTGGTGATCACCTCGCGGCGCAACTCCACACGCGTGGCAACCAATTGCGACGGGCAGATGCCGCTCACCTTAGTCGGCAGACGGGGATTTTGTACGGCTGTTTCGGTGAAACCCTCGCTCCAGCTGCCGTACAGCATGACGTCCTCATTGAGCTGGTACTGCACACCGAACTTGTTGGTGGTGTTGTTGCCGAGGTCGGGGTTCACATTCACGGCGGTGGAAGTGCCCTGATAAATGTCACCCTGCGGCTCCTGGCCGGGTCGCGCTGGAATGAAGCCGGACGTCGGGGTCATCACGATGGATTGACCTTCGTCGTCAGTGATGCGGACGCCCAAGGTCAGGTCCAGCTTTTCGGTGATGCCAAAGGTGGCCTCGCCATACAGCGCACGCTGCTCACCCTCGTTCTTGTTGAGCGTGTCCTGGAAGGCCGCGGGGTTGGCAGCAATCGAGGTGGCTCCCTGAAAACCAGGACGCCCAGCTGCCACCCACCATGCATTCAGGTAATTGATGACGTCCTGGCGGAAGGCATTCTGGTTGGCGGGATTGCGGGGAATATCCAGCATGGGCCAGCGGTAGGTGCGTACCGTGCTGTTTTCATGCAGCGAGTAATAGCCGGCGATCCAGTCCACGCGCTCATCCAAGAAGGTGCCGGCAAGTTGGTACTCCTGCGTATAGCTCTTGTCCTGTGCACGGTTCTCGTCGGTGGTGATGATGAACTCGGAGCCATCGAAATCCACGGCCTGGCGGCGATCCATCTCCCACACGGAGGTGATGGAACGGAAGCGCAGCGTATCGGTGATGTCCCAGTTGCCAGTCAGCGTGTAGTACTCGAGGTCGCGGGTGATTCCTTGCGCCGGCGTGTCGGACTTGGTTTGCCACTTGCCTAGATCGCCACCTGCGTAGCCGGGCATGTGGGTCTTGGGAGTGAAGCGGTTCGACGGCAGTCCCCAGTTAATGGGTGTGAAGCCCGCAATGTTCACGTAGTCCGGGTTCCCCGCCAGCACGTTGTACTGGATGTAGCGCACGTTGTTGGGATTGGTTATGCGGATGATGCGGGCTTCGGTACCGCGCTTGTCTTCCTTGTTGGCGGTGAAGCGCAGGTCGACGCTGTCCAGCGGCTCCCAAAGCAGGTCCAGTCGCAGCAGCTTGTCGTCCTGATCGCCGAGCGAGCGGTCTACGGCCAGGCTCTCGAGAAAGCCGTCATTCTTGAAGCTGGAAAGCATCACTTTGCTTTTCAGAGTGTCGGTCAACGGCACGTCCATCGCGAAGGTGGCATTGCGCCGGTTGAAGCTACCTGCCTCGAGGTTGATACGTGCGCCAAACTCATCGGCCGGCGCGCGTGTGGTGATATTGATGGCACCGCCGTTGGTGTTGCGGCCGAACAGCGTGCCCTGCGGCCCACGCAGCACCTCCACGCTCTCCACTTCGGTGAAGTTCGATTCCAGAAACCCATAGGAGGTTTGCCAGATGCCATCGACGTAAATGCCGACGCCGGGCAAGCCCCGGATGTAGAACGTCGGCGCTCCCACCCCGCCACCCTGCGGGTTGGCTACCAGGTTCGGCACCATGATGCCGAGATCCTGCCCGCGCTGGATGCCTCCTAGTTCAAGCTTCTCGGCAGTAAAGGCCTGGATGGACAGGGGGGTACTTTGCAGATCGGTCTGCCGGCGAGTCGCCGTTACCAACACCTCTTCTACCTGTTGGGCAAAAAGCTGGTATGGCAGGCAACTGACGATAGCGGCGGGCAGGACCGCATTGCGGAGCATTGTTCTTTTCATTTTTTTTACTCTCGCTATTTTTGTTATTGGGGGTGTGACAGGAAGAGTATGTCGAAACTTGCAGTGCCTGCCTATACACAATAATGTCGCCGACGCCGGTCAAACTGATCTGGAGCCGCGAGGAAGACATGCAGCATGGCTGGGGTATAGGAAGCATAAAGCCCCTTTTTCGGAAAGTCAGCCTGCAACGTTGTGGGGTTCCTGCTTTCAGGGCAGCCGCTTGAAAGGCCATGCGCCGGACACATGCACTTCCGCCACTTCTGTAGCGACACCACTCTCACCGACCTTGAATACAAAGCCCAGGCCGCAGCTGCAGTCGAAGGCAATCTCCGACTGCGGAACCAGCCGTGATGTGGCCGAATCGGTATTACCACCAGTATCTGAGTAGCGCGGGGTGCGCGTGAGGACCAGTACTCCGTCTTCCAGCGTAATTTGTGCCGTGATCATGTTACCCAGCCAGGGACCCTGGTAGGTGCCAACATAACGTTGCAGAGTCGACTCCGACAGTTCCACCACTTTCATTTCTGCTTGCGACAGTTCGCCGCTGTAATGTTGCTGGCCGGTCTGGGATTCGTTGCAGATGACTTCGAGCATGCTGGTGTCGCTGACCATGACCAGGTCCACGGTCGCTTCAACGGTTTCCGTGAAGGTGCCGGGATCGTCAAAGGTAAGGAGCAGCTCCATGTGGCCATGATCGAGGCGGCGATAGCGTTCCGTGATTCGCAGTTTGTCGGTATGCGGCAGGCCTTCGCGCGTGAGCCAAGTCTTGTCGTTGTAGCCGTTACTTTCGATGACCAGCGTATCGCCGTCCCAGCGGCCGGCCGAGTAGCCCAGCCAGGTGGGTAGTACGGGTTCGGCTTCAATTTCGCGGCCATCCATATAGACCTGCCGGAATGTCATGTCTGGATTCAGGATAGCGATGAAATCCGGATGCTGGACTATACGGCGTGTACCACCCACAGAGGCTCCGGCCGGATAGTTGCTGGGCCCGCTGGGCAGGCAGTGAAAGCGCGGATCGTTAGTGTAGAAGCTGTTTTCGGCATCTAGCATGGCAGCCTGCGCCCAGCCCTGAATTTTGCTGCTATCGAAGAGGCTGCCGCGTGCATCATCAGGCACCCATACGCCCGTGAAGTCAGGCTTGCCGTCGGCTGTCATTGGGACTGGCGCGCTCGCATCGGGGCGGCCATCAGAAGTGCGCGGGATGCTCGGAGATACCCAATCAAACCATTGCGCCTGCAACGCCGTGCTGGCGCTCAACAGGAAAACTGCTGCATAACACGTTTTAATTCCCCGCATGTACGACTCCTCTTCATCACTCAGCTTTGCGCTGGCTTTTTGTATTAGCCGCTGTTGCCCTGCTATTGGCGTGTGTCGACTGGTATATCATACTTGGCAAGTATTTACATTCCACTATCCTTGGAGCTATGCCATGCGACTTGTCATATCCATTATATCTACTTCAATCTCCTTGCTCGCATCTGCAGCGGCATTATCACACCATTCGTTTTCCGCGGAATTCGATGTGGGCCGTCCCGTCAATCTAGTGGGCACGGTCAAAGAGATGGAATGGACCAACCCGCATACCTGGATTCACATGGAAGTGAAAGATGAGCAGGGCAACACGCAGGAATGGGCCGTAGAGATGCTGGGCACTAATTCGCTGATCCGCAGCGGAATGTCGCCAAAGACTGTAAAGTCTGGCGATCCGCTTACGATAACCGGCTTTGGAGCACGCAACGGCACCAACACTGCAAACGCGTCATCTGTCGCACGCACAGACTCAGGTGAATCGTTGTGGACCAATGTTAGGGAATAACCAACACCCTGTCTCTCCGCCAACACACCAATGAATACGCGCCCTCTGGCGCGTTTTTCATTTCAGCATACCCAAAAACTTACCCATAGAAGTGGTCAGGTAGCGGCGACGAGTCGCTTTGATCGTCGCGATGGGCCCCCCTAGTCCTCGAAAACGCCACCAAAACTCACCTCACCCCTCGGGGTAGCCCCCCCCTTTTCCAGTTTGGTACTATCACTGCGTATTACATACAAATGTGGACGAACGGGGTTGGCATTTGAGCTGGGTACCCCGCGGCTCAGTGGCAAGCACCCGATTTCCTAGGCACCTGACAGCTTCATAAAGTACTGCTCTTCAAACTACGCTGGTGGTACTCCGTCGTTATTGCCATGTCTGCGCACCCGGTTGTAAAACAGTTCGATTTAGTTGAACAAATCGGCCCGGGCTTCGTTCCTTGTTTTGTAAATCTGCCGTTTGATCCTCTCGGTCTTTAGCAGCGAGAAGAATCTCTCGGCCACTGCATTGTCGTGGCAGTTTACGCGACGGCTCGTGCTGGCTTCCAGATTGTGATCAGTCAGAAACTTGCGCCAGTCACTGCTCGTGTACTGCACACCTTGATCGGAGTGCACCAGGACCTTCTCTCTCGGTTTGCGGCGCCACAAGGTCATCATCAGCGCATCAAGCACGAGGTCTCCCCTCGGGTTGTTCTTCATGCTCCATCCGACGATCTGTCGGGAGAACAGATCAAGCACTACCGTCAGATATAGCCAACCTTCATGGGTTCTGATGTAAGTGAAATCAGTGACCCAGACCTTGTGCGGCGCTTTGACTTCAAACTCACGGTTAAGCGTATTGGCTGCCGCGGTGGAAATCACGCCACCCTTGAATCCCGGATGGCGCTTGTAACCGCGTACTGACGCAATCCGTGCTTCTCTCATCAATCGATACACCCGATTCTCGCTATGGGGCATGCCGCCATCGCGCATATCCTTGGTGATCTGTAGTCATACACGCAGTCGCTTTCAAGCCAGTACTGCTTGATCTGGCTTGTCAGCCGCATGTTGTCCAACGCGCGTGGACTCTGCGGTTCGGATAGCCAGGCAAAAAACCGGTTCGTTCGATATCCAGCACACGACACATCGCGGCTACAGAAAACCGATTGAGCTAATCTCTTATGAGCGCGTACTTCTCTTTGACGCTCCGGCAAAGTACGCGGCTGCCCCCTTTAGGATGTCACGTTCTTCGGTCACCCGACGCAGCTCTGACTTCAGCTTGCGGATCTCTTCACCCGCTCCAGATATTAGTCGCGTTACGCCTGATCGGTGCCGCCGTTTGCGCGCGTGCTGATGCCAGCAGCTACTTTCGCCTCCGCCACGAGGCGGCTGAACTCGAACTCCGTGATCGAGTTATAGGCGAAGGCAATGTCGGGCTGCATGACTCCCGGGTCTTCCTGGTTATCCTGCACGATCGGGCAGGCGTCGAAGTCGGCCCAGAATCGCGCGGGGTCCTGTTGCTGGCCGGCGACTTGCTTCATGAGGATCTGTATGAGCCGTCTGTGGGCAAATAATTTTGCTTCCAGCTCGAGTACTTTGCTGTCGGTATGCATATGCCTTTCCTCCAGTCACTATCGGGCTTACTGATGGAAGTCGATGCGATTCAACTAAACCGTGCTCACCGGCGCATTGACGAACACGCCGGACGCCAGTTGCCGTAGCACGTAATGCAGGATGCCGCCGTGCTGCAGGTATTCGACTTCCTTCGGTGTATCGAGGCGGACCTGCAGCTGGAACTGCTGCTGTTTGCCGTCCGCGCGCAGCGCGCTGACCTCGACAGTTTTGGCCTTGCCGTTCTTCAGGCCATCAATCGTATAGGTTTCGCTTCCATCCAGTCCCAGGCTTGCAGCGTCCTGGCCTGGCATGAATTGCAGCGGGACGACACCCATGCCAATCAGGTTGGAACGATGGATGCGCTCGAAGCTGGACGCGATCACGGCTTTTACGCCGAGCAGCAAGGTGCCTTTCGCAGCCCAGTCGCGCGAGGAGCCGCTGCCATACTCGGTGCCGGCGATGACGAGCAGTGGCGTGTTGTCGCGTCGATAACGCAGGGCTGCATCGAAGATGCTCATCTGCTCGCCTGAGGGAATGTGCATCGTTACGCCGCCTTCGCTACCGGGCACGAGCAGGTTGCGCAGGCGCACGTTGGCGAATGTGCCGCGCATCATGACTTCATGGTTACCACGGCGCGAGCCGTAGGAGTTGAAGTCTTCGTACGCGACGCCCTGCTCGATCAGATAGCGGCCGGCGGGCGAATCCTTCTTGATCGAGCCTGCGGGCGAGATGTGGTCCGTCGTGACCGAATCGCCGAGCAAGACGAGAACGCGCGCGCTGGTAATGTCCGTGACGCCTGGCGCTTCTGCGGGCATGGCCTCGAAGTACGGTGGGTTTTTGACGTAGGTTGATTCAGGCCAGTTGTAGATATCGCCACTCGGCGTATCGAGCGACGTCCAGTTGGCATCGCCGGCGAAGACCTTGCTGTAGGACTTGTGGAAGATGGCGGAGTTGATATGCCTTGCGATCAGCTCGGAAATTTCCGCCGGCTGTGGCCAGATATCGCTGAGATACACGGGCTTGCCGTTGGCGTCAGTGCCGAGCGGGTCGCCTTGCAGGTCGATATCCATCGTGCCCGCCAGCGCATACGCGACGACCAGTGGCGGTGACGCGAGGAAGTTCATCTTCACATCGGCGTGGATGCGACCTTCGAAATTCCTGTTGCCCGACAGCACGGCGGCGCAGACGAGGTCGTTATCCTGGATCGCCGCGGAAATCGCCGGCGGCAGCGGGCCGGAATTGCCGATACAGGTCGTGCAACCATAACCGACGAGGTCGAAGCCGAGCTGAGCGAGCGGCGCGAGCAGATTGCAGGCCTGCAGGTAATCCGTCACTACTTTCGAGCCTGGCGCCAGCGAGGTCTTCACCCAGGGTTTTGCCTTGAGCCCGCGCTCTGCTGCATTGCGCGCGAGCAGGCCCGCGCCAATCATCACGGCCGGGTTCGAGGTATTGGTACACGAGGTGATCGCCGCGATGACGACCGCGCCATGATCGAGTACGAAGGTTTGCCCGGATTCCGGCTGCACCTGCACGGGTTGATAAGTGCGTCCAGCGGCAATGGCAGGCTCGGCTGGCTGCGCCCGTGGTTTGTCTTCCTTGCTCGATACATCGACCGCCGGTGGATCGCTGGCCGGGAATGATTCGTAGCTGGCTTCATCGACCTTGCCCGGTGCGCGCTCCGGCGGTGCGGCCATGCCAGGCTTGTCGCTAACGATGGGCTTTGCACGCAGATAACCGGGCAGCACCGCGCGAAACAGGGTTTTCGCCTTGCCGAGATCGATGCGGTCCTGTGGCCGCTTAGGCCCGGCCAGCGAAGGCACGACGGTGCCGAGGTCGAGCTCGATGATGCGCGTATAGTCGGCCGCCGGTGCACCATCGACGCGCCACATGCCCTGATGCCTCGCGTAGGTTTCCACGAGGTCGCAGTGTTCGTCACTGCGCCCTGACAGACGCATGTAGCGAATGGTTTCGCCGTCGATGGGAAATATCGCGCAGGTCGAACCGAATTCCGGCGACATGTTGCCGATCGTCGCGCGGTCGGCGAGCGGCAGGTTCGCGAGCCCGTCGCCAAAAAACTCGACGAACTTGCCGACGACGCCAATCCTGCGCAGCATTTCGGTGATCGTCAGCACGAGGTCGGTGGCGGTCGTGCCGTCCTGCAGCTTGCCGCTGAGACGAAAGCCGATGACCTGCGGAATGAGCATCGATATGGCCTGGCCGAGCATCGCGGCTTCGGCTTCGATGCCGCCCACGCCCCAGCCGAGCACGCCGAGGCCATTGACCATCGTGGTGTGCGAATCGGTGCCGACCAGCGTATCGGGATACACAAGCCCGTCCTGTTCGAACACCACCCGCGCAAGATGTTCAAGATTGACCTGGTGCACGATGCCGGTGTTCGGCGGCACGACCGCGAGATTGTCGAAGGTAATCTGGCCCCAGCGCAGGAACTGGTAACGCTCGCGGTTGCGCTGATACTCGATTGCATTGTTGCGTGCCAGTGCATCGGCCGAACCGAAGAAGTCGACCTGCACGGAGTGATCGATGACGAGTTCGGCGGGCGACAGCGGATTTATTTTTGCCGGATCGCCGCCGAGTTTCTGCATGGCATCGCGCATCGCGGCGAGGTCGACAATGGCGGGAACGCCGGTGAAGTCCTGCATCAGCACGCGCGCGGGCTTGAAGGCGATTTCGGTATCGGGTTCTTTCTGCGCGTCCCAGTTGGCGAGCTCGATGATGTCGCGCAAGGTCACGTTGATGCCGTCTTCGTTGCGCAGCAGGTTTTCGAGCAGCACCTTGTGGCAGTAAGGCAGGCGGGCAATGTCGTATTTGTTCTGCAGCGCCTGCAGGCTGTAACAGCTGAATGACTTTTCTGCGGTATGAAGTGTGGCGCGCGCGTTCAGTGAGTTGAGAGTCTCGGCCATGATTCCTGCGCAGCTCCATGATCTTGCGTGAGGTAACAACTCATGGACTTTGCCAACATTGGCTCCACAGGTAAAGCGCGACAGTTACATCTTCTTGAAAGCCTTCATGAACTCGCTGAAGTGCGGATCCAGTTGCTGGAACACAGCGTTGCCGCGATTGTTCAACATCACTTCCCGAAACAGTTTCAGGCCGATCGCGAAAGCCGTGGCCTCGTTGTCATCGAACAGACCCTTGGCCTTCACCTTCTCGACGATAGCGGGGAGATCGTCGTGGTTTTTTACATCGAATTGCAGCGGCGGTGTCTCCACTGGATTGCCTTTGTTGTCTTCGAGGTGTTCGAGCGTGACGCGGTATAGATGGCCTTTCATGGATTGCTCCGGAGTCAGTGATGACGGTGATGGTACCGCAGGCGCCGGAGCTGCGCCCTCAATGAAAATCGCGGCTCCCCGTCACCAGGCTGCCCAGCAGATGGCTGTGGTCAACGAGCTTGCCGGCAATCAGGTGCACGAGGTCCCCCTTGCGTTCGACGATGCCGTGTACCCCCAGCAGCCTTGAGCCCAGCAACTCGCGCCGCTGGCGTTCGATGAGGCTGTTCCACACGACAACATTGATGTTCCCCGTTTCATCTTCCAGCGTCATGAAGATCACGCCGCTTGCGGTGCCCGGGCGCTGGCGACAGGTGACGATGCCCGCCGCGTAGACAGTCTGCCGATGCTGCGCGTTCATGACATCCTCGGCGGTACACAGTCGCAGCGCTTTCAGCCGCGCGCGTAGCAATGCCAGTGGATGCCGGCCGAGCGTGAGACCGAGGCGGCGGTAGTCGGCGACGAGATCTTCGCCTTCGGTGGGTGGGAGTAGCTCCGGTTTGGTTTCGACGCGGGCGTTGACGGCAAGCGGCACATCTTCCGGTGTCAGGCCGAGTGTTTCCCACATGGCCTTGCGCCGGTTGCCGGTGAGTGCTGCCAGCGCATTGGCATCCGACAGGCAATTGAGTTCGCGTTTGTTAAGTTGCGTGCGGCGGAAAAAGTCGGCGCTGTCGCTGAAGGGCGCGATCTGGCGGATCGAGATGATGCGTTGCGCGCTTTGCTCCGGCAGTCCCTTGATCATGTGCAGGCCGAGGCGTAGCGCGGGCCTGTCGCGCTCCAGCGTCGAATGCCATTCGCTCACGGTGACATCGACGGGACGCAGTTCTACGCCATGGCGCTTTGCGTCCTGCACGAGTTGCGAGGGCGAATAGAAACCAAGCGGCTGGCTGTTCAGCAGGCCAGCGCAGAAGGCGGCGGGCTCGTGGCATTTGAGCCAGGAAGATACATAGACGAGCAAGGCGA
>JBEGWB010000094.1:0-65919 GCA_041178065.1 Pseudomonadota bacterium
ATGGCCGGCGTTTGAAGCGGGCTTATTCGAAGCTGAAGATGTCCTGCGCGGGAGCCGGCTTCTCCATGCCTTCTTCCTGGTACTTCTCCCACAGCTGTGCCCAGGGACGGCCGTACATGTCTGGCACTTCATACTCGATGATATTGCCGGGCGACTGCGGCGTTGCAACGCCGCTGACTGGATAGATCGACTGTACACATTCGATGTAGGTGTAGGGATCGCCTTCACGCAGGCTGCTGTTGCGCTCGAGGTTGCGCACGATACGGATTGGCTCGACCAGCGCCTCCGGATCGTAGAACACCGCTTCGTGATTCAACGCGGTGATAGTGCCGCCAGCGTCGCGCACCGGCGTGTAGATCTCGACCGTTTGCATCTTGCTGGAAAACTCAAATGCCGAATGCGCCATCCAGCCCTGGATGTTCGAGGTCCACGAGATCAGCACGTCGCCGTCCCAGAAACCGATGCTGTCGCCATACCAGCGCGGCACGTCCTGACCGAGACGCGGTACCTGGCCGTCCATGACGAATTCGCGGCCGATGTGGATGTTCGTGACGAAGTTGGTGGCGACGCCCGCCATGATCTGCACGACATCGGGCGTGACCATCACCGTATGTGGTTGCAACAGCGTCGACGCGAAATGCCAGCGGCGCATGAAGCCTTCTGGCCAGCAATACTGCGAGGGCCAGTGCGACTGGCCTGCGCCCTGGTGGTAGGACTCCTGCACGACGCGGCGTTGATACTCCGGTGTCAGCAGCGACAGGATCGTCGGCATCTGCGTAACGAGCCCCGAATACCAGGTGCCGCGCAAGCCGCCGGGGCCGCCTTCGGTCCATGAGTAGCGGCCGCTGATTTCGCCGGGCACCGTCGCGTAGGTGTGTTCGGAAGGGCCGCCACGCGAGCGGGTTTCTTCCATCAATGCTTCGTAGTGTTCCTGCGCGGTTGCGAAGCCATAGGGGCTGATGATGTTTTCACGCGGGTAGTCGCGATCGCAATGGCCCCAGGACATTGTCCGTGGCGGATCATCGCCGGCGATTTCCGCGGTGCCGCCGGGATTCGCGCCGCGCGAGTTTTCGATCGCCATGCCCGAGTTGCAGCGGTAGTAGCGCGGGTCCATCCACAGCGCTTCATCCTTGTAGAAGTCCTTCGTGGTGTAGATGTCGACGGCGAGTGGTTCAACGCCTGCCGGAACATTGCCACCGCTGGCGGCGATGTCATCGAGAAAGCCGAACATCTGGATCGGGCCGACGAGCGTGTATTGCTGCGCGTCTTCGATCGGCGCGCCGCGGCCAACACTGTCGAAGCCGATGTCCGGCATTGCCTGGCCGAAGGCAGCATGTGCCGCCAGCATGGCGGCGGAAAGCGTTGCAAGCCGGAGGGCCTGGGTTGGGGTACTTCTGTGCATGGTGATTCCCGTATGGTTGGTCCGTGGAGGCGTGTGGCGCGGCTAGTATATAGCACCACCTGCTGCGGGGTTTGCAGCGCAGGTGCACAGCGAAACAATAGGCCCGGACCATCAGCGCGCGGACTTCAGGCGCCAGTACCCATCGACGTTTTCGAGCTCCGCCTGCCAGACGTGTTGCTGCGTCCAGACCTTGTCGAGCACGAGCGTGCCGGCCTCCAGGTGAGTGTCGTCGCAAACTGGCTGCGGTGCGACCGGATGGGTCTCACTTACTATCCAGCGTCCCTGCGCGTATTCGAGGCGCGCGGACCATGACCTCTCGCCTATGTTGATTACCGGAATATAAATGTCGAAGCCTGGCAGCAGTTCGGCGTGGCAGATGTGTTGCGGATACGGCGCGGCTGCAATGTCATCGGCGGTGAGCGTGTGGTGGCATGACTCGAGCTCGGCGTGCATCACGGAGTTTTCGGCGGACAGGTGCGCAAGGCCCAGCGCATGGCCGAGCTCGTGTACGAGCACATGTGTCAGGCACTGGCTGTCGCGTAAGCGCGCGTTGTCGCGTTGCAGGATGATTTCGGCGCCAGCGATATGGCCACTGGTCTTGTAGAGCCAGCGCTTCGTCGATGCAACGCCGAGGATGTCGCCGCCGTCCCTGAGCATGTCGACAGCGTCGATCCAGCGGATGACGACGAGGCCTTTGTTGTAACCTGCGGCCACCGTTGTCTCGCTACGCTCGATCTGCATGTCGATGCGGGCAGACCACGCGGCGATCGCGTAGTCGAGCGCAGCATCGAGTGCCTGCCGCGACACGGGCGCCTCCGTGCCGATGTAGGCAACGCGTGCCGACTGCTCCCAGCTCGCGGCCTGGGTTGAAATTGCGGGAAGGCAACATAAGAGGACGCTGAGGACGGCGCTGCAGGACTTCGCTGCGCCACTGGCTGATTGACTGCGGAGGGTTCGCGCGGATCGACTGATGTCGCTGTACATGTATAGCTCCTTTCGGAGCTATATCGACCGTTTCCCGCGCTTCCCTGAGTGAATCTCGCGTGCTGCGCCTGCTCAAGGCAGGCGATAGACCGTCTGCACGCCTGTTGCAGAAATGACGTCCACATCGCTGGCGCCGTCGCCGTTCAGATCAGCGCCGCGGTAGGCAAGGCCGCTTGCATCCTTGCGCACCTGCCAGAATGCGCGCGCGGCAGCGTCCAGCGGGCGCACGAAGTACGAAGGCCTGAACGTCGCGCCGCCCGCCGCGATCACACCGGTGTTGCGATTGACCCTGACGTCGAGACCACGCCCGCGCAGCGACTCGACAAAGGCGTCATCGTGCAGGTAGGGCTGGACATTCTGCAGCGTGCCATCGCGATAGGTAAGGCCATAGACGTACGCGAGATCCGCTTCATCGGCCCCCCGGGTCGGGCCGTTGACCTTCACTGCGCTGCGCGGGCTTGCCGCGGCGACCGTGACGCCGGCGAAGTCGAACGTGCCCGAGAAGCGGAACTTGTCGCCCGTCACCGTCAGGCGGCCTCTGTCGTCAAGGGTGACAGCGCCGTATTTGTTGAGGTCGGCATAGAGGTTGATCGGATCGTAGGATGCCGGCACCAGCGTGCTGGCGATGTTGCTCGACGTGATCGTCAGCGCACCGTTGGCGCGTGTGCTGATGCCCGCCGGCACCGACGAGGCGACGATGCTCGACGCCACGACCCGCGCTGGAATGGTCAACGGAGCCATCACGGCAAACATCCGGCGCTCGCTGAGCGGGGCAACCTGTGGCGCGCCGAGTCCACTGATGACGAAGTAGATCACGCCGCTCTTCCTGTCGAAGGAAAATGCCGCTGACGAGTCGACGAGATCGAGCCCGTTCGACAGCGCCTGCTCACCGCTCGTGCCGCCCAGCACGACATCGGCGGGGTTGATGGACTGCGCGAGTTCCTCGAGAAAATCATCGACCTCCGCTGCGCTGATTCCGGAACCCTGCAACGCGACGCCCAGGTCGGCGCGGGTGATGAGGGCCTTGTTTTCCGGCTTCAGTTGTATCGCGCTGTCGAGCTGTTGTTCGACCGAGGCCTTGCTGTCGGTTGCGTTATCAGCCATCTGGATCAGGGCGCTGGTCTGCGTCGCGGTCAGGGCTACGCCGAGGTTCATGTTGGCGGTAATGATCTTGCCCACGTTTTCCATGACGGCCTGCTTGACCTCGTCATTGCTGGAGCTGGCGACGAGCTTCACGGCCGAGGCTACGGTCTGCAGCGTGTTCTGCTGGACGAGGTCCTTCTGCACGCTCGTCAGGACCACGGGCGCGGGCGCTTCGCTTCCGGGCGCACTGTCAACTTTAGCGTTCATCTTGTGATCAATTGCATCGAGCAGCGCGGCGAAGTTGTCGAGTGCCTGCGCGCCGGCCTGGGTGACGCTGTCGGTCGTCGTGGGGTTTACACCGGCCGCGGCCGAGGTCGCCGCCTGGCCGGTGACGTCGGCAATTCGGCTGATCACCGTGAGCGTATCGAGCGCGCTGCTGGTGTTGGTGGTTTCGATGTTGCTGACGACATTGCCGACGAGTTCCGTGGACGCGGTAACCGCGCTGCCGAGCGCCTCGACAGACTTTTCGGTGATTGCCTGACCGGCTTCGGGGATGACCACATCGTCGATGACGTTCGTAATCACATCCGCTGGAGTTGGCGGTGGAGGCGGCGGCGGAGGCGGCGGAGGCGGTGGAGGCGGCGTTGGGTCTGGCTCGGGTACGGGATCGGGTACGGGATCGGGTACGGGCTCGGGCACCGGCGCCGCGTTGATCGTGAAAGCATTGCTCGTGGCGCTGCGCCCGCCCGCCGTAAAGGTCAGCGTGTATGAGCCCGGCGCCGCAACGACGAGGTTGCCGAAGGTCGCAAGGCCACTCGCGTCCGTTGAAACGCTGGTGGTGCCACTGAGCGTGCCCGACGAAATTTGTACGGCCACCGCAATTCCCGCGATGGCGGTTCCTTCACCGCTGGTGACGCGTACCACCGGCGCCGGCGCAAGCGCGTTGCCGGCCTGCGCGGAACCGGGTTGCGTCTGCAGCGTGAGCGCCGCCGCGCTGGTCGATAGCGTGGTGAACGCGGCGTCCATGAACCAGGGCGAAAAATCGACGTTGCCAACAAGCACGGAGGCGGGGCTCGTGGCGCTACCCCACCAGTTGTTTTCGGCGACGAGCGGCGGCGCCGCCGCATTGTGCAGCGGCACCGCGAAGCCGCTGAACGAATTGCCGGACACGACAACTGAGGCCGGTCCGGCATTCGCCTGGTCGCCCTCGCCGATGCGCAGTGCGACGCGCGCACGCGTGGTTGTCGAGATGAAGGTATTGCCGCTGAGCGTGACGCCGGTCAGCGTGGCCGGGATAGTCGCATAGGAGCCGTCGTCACGCGCCTTGATGACAAGTGCGCCGTCGAGGTTATTGCGTGGCACCGCCGGTGGCTGCACGAGTTCTGCTTCGAATTCACCGCTGTCCTTGAATAGTGAGTTGCTGATGCTGATGTTTGCGTAAGCGCCGCGTTTGAGATTGATGTCGATGCCGTTGCCCGGCGGCCAGGGTTGATGCAGCACGCCGCTTTCGATGACTTCGATATTGCTGAAGCTCGCGTCCTGCAGCTTTTCCGCATAGATGCCTTTCGTATGGTTATCGTTGAACGAGGTGTTGTTGACACTGACATTGCGGACCCTGCTGGTATCCGCGATCGCTGCAGTCGTGTTGTAGGCGAGATACCAGCCGTATGTGTTGCCATCGAAGTGGCTGTCGATGACGTTGAGTCCATTGACGCCTATGCCGTTAGCGATCGATAAGCCGATATTCGCGCCGCTGACGCTGACGCTGCTGAGCGTGAGGTCTTCGATGCTGGCACTAACCTCGATGCCATTGCCACCGAGCGGCAGCGCCGGCTTGATGACGGCAAGGTGGCTGATCGTGACGGCGTTTGCGGTGACAGCGATGCCTGACGTCGCCAGCGTGATGACGGTGGATGGGCCGGCGCCCGTCAGCGTCAGGGGCTTGTTGATGACGATGCCGCCCGGATAGGTACCGGCAGGAATAGTCAGCGTGTCGCCGGTGGTCGCGGCGTTGATGGCGGCCTGGATCGACAGGCCGGGGCCGAGCAGGGCGGCGCCGGCCATCGTCCTGGCGACCGAGCTCGTGTTCGGTGTGCCGGTGGCGTTCAGCACGGCGGCGAAGGCGAGCGCATCGGCGGCGGATTCGCGGTAGTGCGTGAAATACTGTCCATCCGTGCGATACGCCGTGTTCTTCACGGTGTGCGTGAACTGGGGCGCATCGAGGCCGGGGATGATGCCCGCGCGCAGGGCGGCGTCGGTGCTGGCCGCGCTGCCTTCGCCGAACAACTTGATGTCTTCCGACGCCGCGAGGCTGGTGATCGTGAGGTTCGACGAGGTCAGCGGATCGTTCGGATACGTGGTCACATTGTTGCCGGGTTTGGTATAGACCGCCACCGAGCCCCAGAGGTTGCCCGTGGTGGTGACGTTTTGCAGTATGACGTTCTTCGACACGGTCAGCGCAACGCCGGCGCCTTTGGTATTGAGGCCATTTGCGAGCGTGTTGCTGATCAGCGCGCCGTCGACGTAATGCAGGTCGATCTCGGCGCGGCCGGAGCCGGCTACTTTGACGTTGTCGATGCGCACGCCAGTGACAGGCGTTGAGGCTCCATTCGGCGCCTGGATTTTCAGGCCATACGCGGAGCTGGCATCCGCGGCGGGGCCAATGACGCTGAGGTTGCTGAGCGTGATGTCGTTGCCGGTCCAGAGGATTCCGTACGCGCCGGTCGTCGTGGTGATGCTCGTGGTGTTGATGGTCGTCGTGTCGCGGCCGTTGCCGTCGAGCGTAATGCCGTTCTTGTTCAGGTTCAGGGTTGCGCCAAGCGTAAAGCTTCCCCCGGCGTGAATCGTATCGCCGCTTTGTGCCAGGGTAATGGCCTCGGGCAGCGTCTTACTGATGAAGAAGGCCGGCGCGGTTCCACCATATTCGGTGTAGTTGGAAACGCGCGGGCCCGTTGCCGAGCTGACGTAAACATAAGTGCCAGCCACGTTGTTCGCTACCAGGCCGGACACGAAGGCGGTCGTGGCCTGCGCCTGTGCGTCCGCGCCCCAGACCTGCAATAAATAGGTGCTGACGCCGGACAGATCGTTGCCGCTGATGCTTGTCGGCACGCGCGCGGGCTGGTTGAGCCACGCGACGCCGCTGACTACGCCGCGCACGCGCATGAAGTGATGGGCGCTGACGACGTTGTTGGTGACCGTGAAATTCACCGGGCCGGCGCCATCGCCAGCACCATTGGTGATCGTGATGCCGCCATTGAGGATGTTGCCGTTGACCGTGAACCGGTTCAGGTCATCGGCGCCGTCGTCGCCAAAATACAGCGCCGTACTCGTGGCGCAGTTGTAGTTGAAGCCAGCCTTGGCCGCGATTACCGAATGTTCGAGCACGAAGTTGTTCGCGGTAACTTCGAAGGCCTTGTTGATATTCGCCATGACGCAGGCCGGGTCGGAGTTGGCGGACTTGATGGCTTCAAAGCGCAGTCCGCGGATGGTCACATCAGGCGCGGTGACGTAGAAGTTCGTGCCCCAGTTCGATTCGCCGCCGGAAACAATGGTGGCGGCAACGGAGCTGGCGCTCGTGATCGGAACTCCGGTTAGCGTCACCCCCTGCAGCGTTACCGGCTTGTCGAGACGCAGGCCAAGATTCTGTGTCGTCAGTTCCGAATAGCTGCCGGGCCGCACGCGCACGAGGCCGCCTTCGGCGACCGCGGTGACGCCATGCTGCACCGAGCCGTAGGGTTGGCGTGCATTGCCGAGGCCGTTGCCGATACCGAAGTCGTCGGCAGGGCCCGGACTTGCGCCCTGCGCAATGTGTGCATGGGAACGATTGCCGCTGCCGAAGCGGCGGTCGAGCACGGCCATGCCGCCGTTAGCGGTGGACAGCGCCATCAGCGCGGTGCCATACGTGGCCGGCACGCTCTGGTCCGGCAGGGTTGTCATCGGCGTGGGGCTCGCAGGAAATACCGAAGGCTGCAGCACGATGTCCCACTCGTTGCCTGTCGCGCCAGCGCTGTTGCCGCTGACCGTGGCATCCGCGCGCAGCAGGATCGCGCCCTTCGTGTTGTCAATCGTGTTACCGGTGATCGAGATGCCGGTCGCCGCGTTTCCGAGTACCGAAATGCCGCTGCGGGTGTCGCGTATCGTAGAATCCTGGATCGTCGCCGACGATGCGGGGCTGATCTCGATGCCGAAGCTGTTGCCTTCGGCGGCCCAGTCGAGGTTCAGAAAAGAACGACCGGTATAGGGGCCAAGGATGGTCACGCCCCTGATGACGATTCCGGTCGCTTCGACGTCAATGCCGGTTCCCGTGGCGTTGGTGCCCGTGCCCGACTGCACGATGCTGATGATCGTGCCGCTACTGCCTTCGAGCGTGACGTTCGCGTCGTTCAGCAGAATGGGGCCGGAATAGGTGCCAGCGGCCAGCACGATACTGTCGCCTGGCTGCGTCGTGCCAAGCACGATGGCTAGCTCGGCATCGTTATGCACCGTCGTCACGGTAGCGAATGCCGGCAATGTGGCGACGGAAAGGGCAAGGATTAGCGCGCGGCGCAAGGCGCGAAGGAACTGGCTTCCGTTCATGACTCTTCTCCGGGTTTGAGATGGCCCGGGTCGGACGGGCGCGCTGGATAACAAAGCGCCTCGGGGGGGGGGCACCGCGAGCGCTGGAACGAGACCTGCTTTGTAGAGTCGCGGACACTAGGGTTACCCCTGAAGCGGGGCAAGGGAAAAACCGTCACGAAATGTAATCGACAAATACGCCGCACTGTCCCTGCCCTGGGTGCTGCCACGCGGCGCGCCGGGTCCTGGAAGCCAGTGGCCGCAGCGCCTGCTTACGGCGCCCTCCAGTGAAGATTTATCCCGCAAAAATTGCAGGAGCTTTCGGTGTCCTTCCCGTTGTTTTTCGAGGAAAATCGCGCATTTCCATACTTAGTCATTCCAAGATGCCCCCATCCAAGCCTTCCGTTCGCGCCCTCGCTTTCGTGCTGCCCCAGTTCCATCCGATACCCGAGAACGACCAGTGGTGGGGCAAGGGCTTTACCGAATGGACGAATGTCACGAAGGCACGCCCGAACTTCAGCGGCCATGAACAGCCACACGAGCCGGCGGACCTTGGCTATTACGATCTGCGCGTGCCCGAAACCAAGGCCCAGCAGGCCGAACTCGCCGCGCGTTACGGCATCCATGGCTTCTGCTACTACTATTACTGGTTCGCGGGTAAGCGCCTGCTGTACAGGCCGCTGGAACAGATTCTTGACAGCGGCGAGCCGGACTTTCCGTTCTGCCTGTGCTGGGCCAACGAAAACTGGTCACGCGCCTGGGACGGTAGAAGCGGCGAAGTGCTGATCGAGCAGCAGCATTCGGAGGCCGATCACCGCGCCTTCATCCAGAGCCTGTTTCCCTTCTTTCGCGACAAGCGCTACGTGCGCATCGACGGCCGGCCGGTGCTGCTGATCTACCGGCTCGGCATCATTCCCGACATCAACAGGGCCGTGGAAATCTGGCGCAGCGAATGCCTCATGGCGGGCATCGAGGATCCTTACCTCGTGGCCGTGCAGAGCTTCGGCTTCAGCGATCCGCGGCCCTGCGATTTCGACGCCGCCGTGGAGTTTCCGCCGCACGGCACCGACATCCACAACCGCAATCGCAACGAAGAGTTCCGCGCCAGCCTCGTGAACGAACATTTCAAGGGACACATCGTCGACATGCGCGTGCCCGCCGACATGGCGATGATGCGCGAGCCGCAGCCCTACACGCTGTTCCGCGGCGTCATGCCGCGCTGGGACAATACCGCGCGCCGTCAGAACAACAGCCTGATCTTCGTCAATTCGACGCCGCAGCTGTACGAAGAATGGCTGACCCACGCGGTCGCTGACACCTGCCGGCGCCTCGCTGGCGACGAGCGCCTGGTGTTCATCAATGCCTGGAACGAATGGGCCGAGGGCTGTCACCTCGAACCCGATCGGCAGTACGGCCATGCGTATCTCGAGGCGACGCAGCGCGCACTGCAGCAGGGCGAACGCGCTGCCGAAGCAAGTCCCGCAAGCCCGGCACCGGCTGCCGTGCAGGCGCAGACTGCTGCAGGGGCCAGCGCAACGCAGGCGCGCCGCGTGGCGCATCAGCTGCGCATGCTGTATCGGCGGCTTCCGCTGTCGCGCAGCTTCAAGACGGCCGCGGTGCATACCGCGTTCAAATACATGCCCTGGCTGCTGCGTAACACGCCGGAATATCGCAACTGGCTGGCGCTGCGCGCCTTGCCCGGCGCGCAGCCGCCCCTGACGCAGGCGGTGAAGACCCAGCCGGTCCAGGGTGAATCCCCGGAGGCTGCGCGCGCGATACATTTTCCGACGGTCGCGGCGCCGCAGGTCAGCGTCATCGTGCCGGTGTACGGCAAGATCGACTACACCTTGCACTGCCTGCGCTCGATCCAGGAGAGCAAGACGTCAGTGCCATACGAAGTCATCGTCATCGACGACTGCTCGAAGGACGCAACGCCTGAGCTGCTCGCGCTGGTGCGCGGCGCGCGCGTCATCCGTAACGAAAGCAACCTCGGTTTCCTGCGGACCTGCAACAAGGCCGCGGGTCTCGCGCGCGGCACCTACCTGCTGTTCCTCAACAACGACACCCAGGTGCATCCGGGCTGGATGGATGCGCTGCACGATACCTTCATCGATCATCCACAGGCCGGGCTCGTGGGCTCGCGCCTGATCTATCCGGATGGCCGTCTGCAGGAAGCCGGCGGCGTGATCTGGGACGATGCGTCTGGCACCAACTACGGACGCGATGGCGATCCGATGCAGCCTGAGTATTCCTTCCTGCGCGACGTCGACTACTGTTCCGGCGCCAGCATCATGGTGCCGCGCGTGCTGTTCGAACAGCTCGGCGGCTTCGATGTCAATTTCGCGCCGGCCTACTACGAAGATACCGATTTCGCCTTTGCCGTGCGCAAGGAGGGCTATCGCGTAATCTACCAACCGTTCTCGACGGTGATTCATTACGAAGGCGTGACCTCGGGCACTGACCTCAAGCAGGGCGTCAAAGCCTACCAGCTCGTCAACCAGCAAAAGATGCTGGCGAAATGGCGCGCGGTGCTGGCGCAGCATGGCTCGCGATCAGGCAATATCTGGCTGCAGCGCGAACGCCACGTTACCCGGCGCGCGCTTGTCATGGACTGGGCAACGCCGCGGCCGGATCGCGACTCCGGTTCGATCGATACCTTCCAGTACATGCGCATGCTGCAGGAGCTTGGCTACAAGGTTGTGTTCTGTCCGCACGACCTGCGCCACGACGGCCGCTACACCGAAGCCCTGCAGCGCCTCGGCATCGAGTGCCTGTATCTGCCATACGTATCGTCATTGCGCAGCCATCTCGAAACCCACGGTGCGCATTACGATCTCGTGTTGCTGCAGCGCGTACACCAGGCGGTGGAGCACATCAGCAGCGTGCGGCGCAAATGCGTCAAGGCGCGCGTCATCTTCAATACGGTCGACCTGCATTTCGTGCGTGAGCAGCGCCAGGCAGAAGCCGAGGACTCGGCGAAACTGGCCGAGCAGGCGCAACGCACCAAAGCGCTGGAGCTCGGCGTCATGCGCCAGAGCGACGCCACCATCGTCATCAGCGAAACCGAACGCGAGCTGCTGCGCCGGGAGGCGCCGGGTATCCGCATCGCGGCGATTCCGTATATCCGCGAGGCGCAGGGTTCGGCCTCCCGGTTCAATGAGCGTCGCGACCTCGTCTTCATCGGCGGTTTCCAGTTCGATCCGAATATCGACGCGCTGAAGTACCTTGCTGACGAGATCTGGCCGCTGATCAGACAGGAGCTGCCAGACCTGAGGCTGCTCGTGGTTGGCAGTGGCATGACGCCGGAAGTGGCGCGCATCGGACGCATCCCCGGTATCGAGATACTGGGCTTCGTCGAACACATCACGCCGATCTTCAATCGCGTGCGCCTGTCGGTTGCGCCGCTGCGTTATGGCGCCGGCATCAAGGGCAAGGTCGGCACGAGCATGAGTCACGGCGTCCCCTGCGTTGCAACGCCGATCGCGGCCGAGGGCATGGATCTCAAACACCGCGTCAACATCATGGTTGGCGCGGACGCTGCCGGGTTCGCGCGCGCGGTTGTCGAGGCCTATGAAGATGAGGTGCTGTGGGATGAGCTGTCGACGAATGGGCTGCGGCTTTTTGAACAGAATTACTCCTTTGCGCGCGGGCTCGAGCGGTTGCGGGAGTTGCTCGGTGCCATCGGCGCAAGTAACTGATTACCTTAAAATTGCCGGGCTATTACAGGGGCGTTAGGCTATATTTGCGGCCCTGTTTTGCCCTTGTGAGAGTCCTCTTTTGGAAAAGCTTCTGGTCCCCGGTATAGCCACGCTGACGCTCCCCGGCACGCGGATACTGGTGCTCGCGCCGCATCCCGACGACGAGGTGTTTGGCTGCGGGGGCGCGATCCTGCGCCATGTGGCACAGGGGCACCCGGTGCATGTCATCATCTGGACCGACGGCGCCTGGGGTGTGAACCTCGAGGACCGCGCTGCCTGCATTGCGCAGCGCAGGGCCGAGAGCGAGGCGGCGGCACAGCTGCTCGGATATGGGCAGCCGGAATTCCGCGATCATGCGGACCGCACGCTGCGTTATGGCGAGGATCTCGTGCTCCAGATCCAGGCTGCCATCGACGTAACAGGCGCCGATCTCCTGTATGCACCGTCGGTGCTGGAAATGCATCCCGACCATCGCGCGCTTGCGCTCGCGGCTGTCGAAGCGGTACGGCGCCGTGGCAAGGCCATGCGCATCGCCTTGTACGAAGTCGGGATTCCGCTGCGTCCCAACACCTTGCTCGACATCAGCGACCTCGCCGCGCGCAAACTCGAGGCAATGCAGTGCTTCACCTCGCAACTCGCGCGCCAGCGTTACGATCTCGACGTGGCCGCGCTGAATCGCTTCCGTTCCTATACTTTGCCCGCCGCGGTCACGGCGGCCGAAGCCTATGTGGTCGTGTCCGGCGATGAGTTGATGCGCGATCCGCTCGGCCTGCACCAGTCCGAGCACACACGCCAGCGCGCGCTCGGCCTGCCGCTCGACAGCAGCGACTACCCGCTGGTCAGCGTCATCGTGCGCAGCCTGGATCGGCCTTCGCTGGCGCTGGCGCTCGATTCAGTGGCACTGCAGACCTACGCAAACATCGAAGTCGTGCTCGTCAATGCCGGGGGCGCGCCGCATCGGGATCCGGGTGAGTGGTGTGGCCGCTTTCCGCTGCGGCTGGTCGAGCCCGGCAAGCCGCTCGATCGCGCCGCTGCGGCGAACTGCGGCCTCGACGCCGCGCGCGGCGAACTGCTGATCTTCCTCGACGACGACGATCTGTTCCTGCCGCACCATATCTATCGCCTGCAGCAGGAGCTTGCCCGCCACGATCACGCGATCGCGGCATACGCAGGCGTTCTTTGCACCGACATCGATGGCAGGGAGCTGCATTACTACGCCGAAGAGTTCGACCTGCTTAAGCTCAACATCGGCAACTACATTCCGATTCATGCGCTGCTGTTCCGGCGCGCGGCACTGGCCAAGGGCGCCCGTTTCGACGAAACGCTGCCGGTGTGCGAGGACTGGGACTTCTGGTTGCAATTGCAGCAGTTCGGCATGTTCAAGTTCGTGGCGGAAACCGGTGCCGTTTATCGCATGCAGGTGGAGGCAGGCTCCGGCGTATGGAGCGATATGGACCGCAATCGCCGCGTGATCCTGCAAATCTACCGCCGTCGCATGCCACACTGGAGCGACGATATCCTGTGGGGCATGTTCGAGTGGACGCGCTTCAAGTCGATGTATGAGGAATTGCTGGCCTTGCACAACACCGAGCAACAGCAACTGCGTATGCGCATTGCCAGCGATGAGTCGCGCTTCTACAACGAACGCACGGAGCTGCGCGCGGCGCTGAAAGCCAAGGATCATGACTATGGCGCCGCGCTCGCCGGCAAGGACGCTGCGCTCGCAAATGCTGCGGAGATGCAGGAATACCTGCTTGCCGCGGTCCGCGAGCGCGATCAGCAGCTCGCCGCGTTGCATGCATCGACCAGCTGGCGCATTACCCGGCCCTTGCGCAGTCTTATGTGGCGCCTGCGCAGGGCGCGGCCGCAGCCGCCCGCACCCCTCGACCTGTTGCAGCAAGGACTTGCACCAGCGCCTCCGCAGGAACTCCGGCAAGATGCTCCGCCACCGGCGCGCAATCCCTACGACTACGTCATCAACCTCGACGAGCCCTGCGCAGCCGGGTTCGTGCTCGACCTTCTCGGCAAGGACAGGCGCGTGCTGGAAGTCGGCTGCGGGCCGGGCTCGATGACCAAACTGTTGAAGGAAATCGCGGGCTCGCGAGTCACTGGCCTCGAACTCGACGCGCAGGCCGTCGAGCAGGCACGGCAGTGGTGCGAAGCCATTCATCGCGCGGATCTGAACGCGCCGGACTGGTCGCAGGTCCTCGGTGCGACGGCGGGTTTCGACAGTGTGATTGCGGCCGACGTACTCGAGCATCTGTACGATCCCTGGGCGGTTCTGCGGCAGATGGCAACACTGCTCGGTCCGGACGGTAATGTGATCGTATCGCTGCCACACGCGGGGCACGCCGCGATTGCAGGCTGCCTCGTCAATGGCGACGTGCGCTACAGCGAGTCGGGACTGCTCGACAGGACGCACATCCGCTTCTTCGGCCTGAAAAATATCGAAGACCTGTTTGCGCAGGCGGATCTGAAGATCATCGCGGTACGCCATGTCATCCGCGCGCCGGAGGACACCGAGCTCGCTGGCAGCTGGAAACAATTGTCTGCGTTCGAACGCGCTGCATTGAAACTAAAGAAGCATTCCGACATCTACCAGGTCGTGGTCAAGGCCGTACCTGTAGAGCGTCCCGGGGCAGCGGTCCCGCTGCTGTAAATCACTCCTTACCGAAACTCGCAATGTATGACTGACTCCGCAAGCGCGCACCCGCAACCCAGGCTGATCGCCTATTACCTGCCGCAGTTCCACCCCACGCCCGAAAACGATCAGTGGTGGGGCAAGGGCTTCACGGAATGGACCAATGTCACGAAGGCGCAGAAGCTCTTCGCCGACCACTACCAGCCGCACCTGCCGACTGACTTCGGATTTTACGACCTGCGCGTGCGCGACACCCGGCGCGACCAGATCAAGGTCGCGAAGCAACACGGCATCGATGGCTTTTGTTACCACTATTACTGGTTCTCCGGTAAGCGCATCCTGAACGCGCCAGTGGACGACATGCTCGCGGATCCGGAAAGCGACATGCCGTTCTGCCTGTGCTGGGCAAACGAGAACTGGACGCGGCGCTGGGACGCGGCCGACCACGAGGTCTTGATCGCGCAGAAATACCAGCCGGACGACGACCTCAATTTCATCAAGGATCTCGTGCCGGTATTTCAGGATCCGCGCTATATCCGCGTCGACGGCAAACCCTTTCTGATCGTCTACCGGCCGCAGCATTTGCCCGACTCCGCGAAAACAGCAGGCATCTGGCGCGAGTACTGCCGCGAGGTGGGCATCGGCGAAATCCATCTGTGTTCCGCGCTGACGCACGGCAACCGCGATTATCGGCAATTCGGCTTCGACAGCGGCGTGGAATTTCCTCCGCACAACCTGCAGTACAAGTGTATTAACGAGGACATCTCGTTCTTCAACGAGTTCAAGGGATACGTGTTCCAGTTCGCGTCCATCGGCAAGCAATATCTCGAAGCCAAATATGATAGCGGACGCGTGTTCAAGACGGTATTTCCCAGCTGGGACAATGCAGCACGCACAAACAACCGCGCACTCGTTGTGCTCAACGGAACACCGGACAACTACGAACACTGGCTGGGGGCAACACTCGATATCGCGCTGGAGTCGTGCAAAAGCGATCCACTGGTATTCATCAACGCATGGAACGAGTGGGCCGAAGGTTGCCACCTCGAGCCGGATCGCAAATATGGCCATGCCTTCCTGGACGCGACATTGCGCGCGAAGCAGGGTGAGCGCAGGTTTGCGAGCTTCCCCGACACCGCACTGCCGGAAAAAACGCCGGTGGCTCCGCCGCGGCAGTTCGGACGCGAGCTGCGCGCAGTCGTCGGCTATCACGCCTGGATCAGGCTCGGGAACTTCAAGCTCGCGATCAACCGGTATCCCTGGTTGCGCAGCTTGCTGCTGCCACTGGTACGCTTCTGGCGGCGCCTGCGTTACGGCGCCGCAGCGGTTGCCGCCGCGGAAGAACGGGCAAAAAAATAAGCGGCGAGGCTGGCGGCCGGAGCGCGCTCGGCCGCCAGTAGCAGGTACGCGCTTCCTTCAGGCCAGTGTCGGCCTGCGCAAATGCCAGTCTGTGGCTTCCTGCCACGCGGCGCCGAGCGCGAACAAGGCGGCTTCGTTCAGGTGCGCGCTGCTCAGTTGCAGTCCGATCGGCAACCCCGAGGCGCTGAAGCCGCAGGGTAGCGAGATCGTCGGAATGCCGTAGAGGTTGAACGGCGCCGTGTTGCGGACTGACGCCTCCGCGCTGTTGGCTTCGGCAAGTTGCGCGCCTGAGATTGCTTCGGGCAGGCCGGGATTCGTCGGCGTTACCAGCACATCGACTTCATTGAATACCGCGGCGACCTGCTTGCGCGCGATCTGCATCTGTTGCAACGCGCGGATGTAGATCTCCACCGGCGTTTCCGCCGCGGCGAGGATACGATCCAGCGTCGATGGATGGTAATAGCGATGATTGGCGCGGTCCTGCAGGTAGGGCTCATGCCACGCATAGCTTTCGGCGAGCAGCGGCACGTAGTCACCAGGCTCTGGCAGCGCCACGTCGCGGATGCTGCCGACAATCTGCTCCAGCACACGCAATGCCTCGTTCAGCGCCGCCTCGATGTCGGGCTGCAGGCGTTCGTAATACGGCGCGCGTGGAATGCCGATGCGCAGGCTGCGCGCTGAACCTTGCAGCGCTGCGACATAGTCCGTGCGCGGCGCGTCGATGCTGACGGAGTCGAGCGGATCGTAACCGGCGATTATTGCGAGCACCGCCGCGCAGTCGGCAATGCTGCGGCCGAGCGGGCCGACATGGTCCAGGGTTTCGGATACGGGAATGATGCCGCGGATGCTGGACAGCCCGTGCGTCGGCTTCATGCCGGCGACGCCGCAGTAGGACGCCGGCAGCCGGATCGACGCGAGCGTATCGGTGCCGAGTGCTACACAGCACAGCTGCGCGGCAACGGCAGCGGCGGAGCCACCCGACGAACCGCCGGGGATGCGTTCGATATTCCAGGGGTTATGCACCGGTCCCATGTGTGAAATCGACGAGGTGCCGCCGTACGCGAATTCATGCATGTTCAGCTTGCCGAGCAGGATGCCGCCGGCTTCGCGCAGTTTGATCCAGACGGGTGCATCCTCGGTCGGGATGCGATTCGCGAGCATCTGGTTGGCGGCAGTGGTCGCAATGCCGGCGGTATCGATGTTGTCCTTCAGCCCCAGCGGGATACCGTGCATGAGGCCGCGCGATTGTCCGCGCATCAGCTCCGCCGTCAGCATCTGCGCCTGCTGCAGCGCCTGGTCGCCGGTCACGCTGATATACGCGTTGATCGTGCCCTCATGGCGCTCGATGCGCTGCAGGTAGGCCTGGGTCAGTTCGAGCGGTGACAGGTCGCCGTTATGCAGCAGTGCCGAGGCCTGGGCAATGCCGAGGCCGGTGACATCCACCGCTGGCTGCGCCAGCAAGCGGCGCGCCTGCAGCAACAAGGGAGTACTGCCGAGAACTGCCAGGAAGTGGCGGCGCGTGCGCATCGTGTAACACCTTGTCAGCGTGGGAAGAGGGCCCAGCATAGCCGGTTGCTACCCGGCTTTCCAAGGCGCTTGCAGGCGCGTGACCCGGCGGCGGAATTGGCCGTACAATCCGGAGCCGTCATTTTCCTGACAGAAAAAGATCACTTCATCCATGCATAGTCATTCAGAGGATTTGCAATGAAACGTTTCACCAGCACCGTGCTTGCTCTTGCCGCACTCTCCGTCTTCTCCGCAGGTGTCTTCACCGCCCCTGCAATGGCCGCCGAGCCTGAATACGTGACAATCGAAATGGAAATCGACGTGGCCAGGCCAGCGGCTGAAGTCTGGTCGAAAGTGGGCGGCTACTGCGACATCGCCAAGTGGTTGCCGCAGCTCGACTGCGCGATTACCTCCGGCGACGGTGGCATGGGCACCGTACGCGTACTGGCTGGCGGTCGCATCAAGGAAATCCTCATCGCGCAGACCGAACTGTCCTACGGCTATACGCAACCGGTCGTCGAAGGCCAGTTCTATATCCTGTACCACGGCTTCATGGAAGCGCGTCCGGTGACCGACACCACGTCCAAAATGCTGTACACGCTGGTGTTCGACGTATCCAACCTGGCCGACCAGGCGGCGAAGGACGCTGACATCGCGCGTCGCCGCGCCTCGTTCGAAACCGCGCTGACGAACATGAAGAACCTGGCTGAAGCCGAGTAACAACCAGCAATCGACAAAGGGACGACCAAAGGGGACAGACCGCTAATTCCTTGCAGCTGGCAGCATTCATTGCGAACGGGGCAGCGGAATTAATGGTCGGTCCCCTTTTTTATAACAGGGACCGCCATGATCGATGTCAGCTCTTTCTCCAAGCGTTATCGCGACTTCAGCGCAGTGGAGAACCTGTCGTTCTCCGTGCGCGCGGGCGAAGTACTCGGTCTCGTCGGACCCAATGGCGCCGGCAAGACCACGACCTTGCGCAGCATTGCCGGCATCATTCCGCCGAACGCAGGCACCATCCGTATTGCCGGCCACGATTTACGGAGTGATCCCATTGCCGCCAAGCGCAAACTGGCCTTCTTCCCTGATGAACCACGGTTGTTCGAGTACCTGACTGTACGCCAGCATCTCGCCTTCATCGCGCGTCTCTACGGGGTCGCCAACCACGAAGAAATGGCCACGGTGCTGCTCGATGAATTCGAGATCGCCGACAAGATCGACAAGCTGCCGACCGAACTCTCGCGCGGCATGAAGCAGAAGCTGGCGATTGCCTGCGGCCTGCTGCACGCACCCACAGTGCTATTCTTCGACGAGCCACTGACAGGGCTCGATCCGCTCGGCATTCGCCGCATGAAGAACTCGATCATCCAGCGCGCCCGCGATGGGGCCGCGATCGTGTTGAGTTCACATCTGATTGGTCTCCTCGAGGAAGTGTGCACGCATCTGTTGATCCTGAAGCGTGGACAGCGCGTCGCCTACGGTTCGCTCGGCGAAGTGACGGCGCTGTTCGCGCAGGGCGAAAGCGACCTCGGTCTCGAGGAAGTATTCATGCGCGCCACCGGTGGCTCGGAGCGCTGACATGTCGCAGGCCGCGCTTGCCCTGTTCTATCTGTGGTCGCGCTCGCTGGTGAACCTGGTGCTGCTGCGGCTGCGCAGATTGAAGCAACCGAAATACCTGTTCGGTGCCGTGCTCGCGCTGGGTTACATGTACATGGTGTTCATCAATCCGCATGTCATGCGCGCCGAGCGGGCGGCACGCCGCGCGGCGGCCTCCGGTGAAGCGCCGGCAGGGCCCCGCGACTTCTCGGTATTCTTTAGCTCCGCCGCCGCGCTCTCGCTGTTGCTGCTGTTCGCGATCCTGTGGCTGTGGCCACGCAAACGTAGCGCGCTGACATTTTCCGAAGCAGAGATTGCCTGGCTGTTTCCCGGCCCGGTCGCGCACAGGACGCTGGTGCATTACAGCCTGATTCGTACGCAGGCAGCGCTGTTGTTCAGTGCCTTCTTCATCACGCTGGTGACCGCGGGCTGGACCTTCATTGCCAGTCCCCTGTGGGCACGTTTCATCGGCTGGTGGCTGCTGCTGTCGGTGTTTACCTTGCATGTCACGGCTTCGGGCTTCGTGATTACGCGCTTGCTGAATCGCGGCATCGCCCAATGGCAACGGCAGCTTGGGGTGGCCGGCCTGGTTGCGCTGCTGGCGTGGCTGCTGGTCGCGTTCGATCCCAACCTGCGCGCACCGGTGCGACGCGATACCGCCAGCACGGAACTATTCATGGCCTACATTCAACAACAGGTTGGCGACGGCGCGCTGTACTGGGTGCTGCTTCCGCTGCGTGCCCTCGCTGCACCGCTGGTTGCAGCGGATGTGGCTGGTTTCCTGCTGGCGCTCGGTCCTGCCGTGCTGGTGTATGCGCTCCATTACTTATGGGCGGTGCGTAGCGAACTGCAGGATCGGGAAGCGTCGCTGGCAAACGCCGAGAAGCGCGCAGGTATCGTGGCCGCCATGCGCAAAGGCAATTTCAACCCAGGTGCTGCGCCGAAAGCGCGCCGTGATCCCTTCGTGCTGTCGGCGCAGGGCACGCCAGTCGTCGCGTTTCTGTGGAAGAACCTGTTGTCGACCCGCGAGTACCTCAACTGGCGCACGCTGGTTGCGCTGGCGCTGCTGATGCTTGCAGGGAACCTCCTGCTGGATCTGCCGATGGTCTTCACATTCTTGCCAACGCTGCTCGCGCTGATACTCGGAGCGCAGACCTTGTTCGTGGGCGCGCAGTTCGCGCGCCAGGACCTGCGCAGCGACATGGACAACGCGGACTTGATGAAGACCTGGCCGCTGCAAGGCTGGCAGATCGTACTCGGTGAGATGCTCGCGCCGACCCTGATCCTGACGGGTATCCTGTGGTTGTGCCTGCTGCAGCTTGGGCTGGGCTTTAATGACCCTACTGAGCCGCGCTTTCCGCCACAATTGCGGCTGGCGGTTGGCCTATCGCTGGCGCTCGTGCTGCCTTTCGTGTGCGCAACCCAGCTGCTTGTCGCCAACGCGGCGGCAGTCCTGTTCCCGGCATGGATGAAATCCACGGTTGGCCAGAACCAGGGGCTCGAGGTCGCAGGACAGCGGCTGCTGTTCGTTGCCGCCCAGTGGCTCGTCATGATGGTTGCGCTGGTGCCCGCGCTGATCCTCGCGGTGGTCGTCTTCATTCCGGCCTCGTGGTTGCTCGGGGCCTTTGCCGCCATTCCCGCTGCAATCGTTGCGGCGCTCGTGCTCGCGGGCGAGCTCGCCTGGGGCATCAACTGGCTCGGGGAGCGCTTCGATGCGTATGACCTGTCGGCCTGATTCAGCGCGGACGCGCTTGCGGCCGTATCGACAAGCCTGCGCGCGCAGGTTTATTCTCCGTACGAAGCGGTCAAAAAATTTTGCAGTGAGGCGGTCATGATGAAGGGAAGGGCATTGTCGTTGCTGTTGGTGACTTTATACACAGGCGTCGGGCTGGCGATGGAGGCGCCAGCGTCTGGTGCCGATGGTCAGCCTATCGAGGAGATCACCGTCACTGGCCAGCGCTCGATGTTCGAGTTGCGCCTGCAGGTGCAGGACGCCGAAGACGCGATGTTCGCGCTGTTCAATGAAATCAATACCGACGATCAGTACGACGTCATCTGCACCGTCGAGACGCGCGTGTTCAGCCACGTAAAGGAAAGGGTCTGCCTGCCTGTGTATGCCCGCGACGCGCAGTTGGACGAAGCGCAGAACATGGTGCGCGGCACACCGGCCATACCCCTGCAGGCGACGCTGTCCTACAGCACGCCGCGCTTCACTGCCAAATTCCAGGAACTCGTGGGCAGCAACGCCGAACTGTTCTCGGCGGTCGCCCGGCATTACGAGCTGAAGGAACTGTGGCGCTTGCGCCGCCAGACGCATTTCGGCAAAGACGACGAATAAGCGCGCGATGCCGAACTGCCGCCAGCCGCGCGGATCCCTGCCTGCGGTCGCGGCAGCGGACATCACGCTGCTGGAGCTTGTGAAAGGTGGTTCCGCAGTTCCCAGGATTCTTGCTGTGTGTCAGCAGCGTCGCAATTGCCCCTGTCGCGCGTCGATCATCCGCCGTGCCTTCAGCTGACTGGCATTCCAGCCGCGCCAGTCGTCCGGATTCATTGCCGCAGGAAACAGTCGGGGATCGGCGAGCTGGCGCGTGACCGCGCACTGTTCGGCTGCCGACAGCTCGTCATAACCTTCGAGGATCACCGGCACTACGTCGCTGCCGAGTTCCATGAGGTAGTCGACATCAAGCGGGGCCTGCTCAGTGAGAGTGCGCTCGATGTTGAACTTCGCGACGATAGCCGCCGGATTGATCAGCCCGAGCAGAAGTAGTGCGACAACCGCGGAGATTGCCAGTCCCGACGCGAAATGCTGGTTATGGCCGCGTAGCACCGTCAGCGCGAACGACGCGAGGTTGAAGGCTTGCCAGAGCAGGAAGCCGAGCGCGGCGAAACGGTCGATGGTCAGGCCGAAGGTCTCGGTGTAGAGCAGCATGCGCTGCACGGCGGAGGCGAGGATGATCAGCACAAACAGGACGAGCGTGGTACCGAAGCGCTGCAAAACGCGGCGCTCGCAGTCCGTTGCATCGAGGCCGAGCAACAGCGCAAGCGTCAGCGCGCCGACGATGAGCAGCTCGAAGAAGCCACGCCGCGCGTAATCGGCCAGGGTCAGTCCGCTGGTGCTTTCGATCGTCGCGCTGCCGCCGAAGAGATAACCGAGTTGCAGCAGCACGAATAGCGCGAACAGCGCCGTGACGAGACTCAGGATGACCGTAGCTTCGACGGTACCGAGCTTCACGGTCCTGTAGGTAGTGCGTGGTGTGCGTTGCGGCAGGCGCGTCGCAAGTGCCAGCAGACTCGCCGCGATCCAGGAGAACACCAGCGCTTTCGCGAGGTTCTGTAATGTCGCAGGCGAGAGGCGATGCGTCAGCGATTGCGCGTAGCTGTTGAAGGCGGCGTCGGCGGACGCGAACAGCGCGAAGAAGACTGCCAGTATCGGCAGTGCGAGCAGGATGCCGCGCAGCAAGCCACCAAGCCGCGGGTTGCGCGTATGCGCCTGTAAGTCGATGTGAGCCAGCAGCGAAGGTCCCTGGGTCAGCACCTTCAGTGGCAGAGTGAAGCCGGCGAGCAGCTGATCAATGAAGCGGGCATCGCGCAAGGTCATGCCGTTTGTCTGCAGCGCAGTCAGTGCGGCGCATGCGAGGATGACGAGCCACATCGCCGGAATGAGCAGGTCCAGGTCGCGCAAGGACATGATTACTGCGGCACTCAGGGCAATTGCTGACCACAGTACCAGTGTGCGCGTGCGCAGCGTGCCGGCGGAGCGCGCGAGCCACAGCGAGGCGCCGGCGAGCAGGGCCAGCCACGCGACGAATCCCGGTCCGCCGCCGGCCGGGCCATCTACGATCAGGTACGTCGCCGACAATCCCAGCGCAATGCCTGCCAGCAGAATGTGCGCGGGCTGCGCGTAGTAGCGTATGGCTGCCGCAGGCCGCGCCGGGTGGTTGTTCTGTGGCTGCGCGTCACTCGAATCGTTCATGTTGTCGGTCTCGTCGATAAGTACTTTGTTCGGCAGAGTTGGTGCACAAAAAAATCAGTGCTTCTTCATTGCGCCGATCAAGGCTTCCATGTGCGCGATATATTTATGCAGCGCCGCGCGGCCGGCGGTGGTCAGCCGATACTCGGTGCGCGGCATGCGCCCGTCGAAACCCTTGATGCAATCGACGTAACCGGCATCCTCGAGCTTGCGCGCATGCGCGCTGAGGTTGCCGTCGGAGATCTCCAGCAGTCCCTTGAGATCGTTGAAGGTCAATGCAGTGTTCGCGGCGAGTGCGCTGACGAGCGCGAGGCGGGTGCGCTCGTGGATCAGGCGGTCGAGCCCTGTCGCGGGCTCGCTCTTGATCGCGCGGGGCGCGGTCGCCTTTCCAGTGCTGGTGGCAGCGCCATGCCTGGCCGGCGCACTGGTTTTGGCCTGGGTGCCGGTTTTGCCCGGCGCGCCGGTCGTGAGCTTGCGTGAGTTAGCCACCGTGTTGTCTCCAGAACAGTAAGCCAAACAGGATATGGAAGCCGCCGAAGCCAATGCCGAGCATGAGGTCGCCGGGCAGCGGGAACAGAAGCACCAGGCTGCCGAGCGCCATGAAGGCAATGCCCATTATTGGCACGATGCGCAGCGTGTAGGCGCCGGCCGTTGTCACCGCCGCGCCATAAAGCGCCAGCCAGATGCCGGGCAACAGGGAAATGTCGCCGCGCAGGAACAGCGCGAGTGTCAGCACGCCTCCGATCGTCATGGCCGGGATGAAGGCAATCAGTGTTTTCAATCCGCTTGCCGACCACAGCGACTTGCCCTGGCTTTCGGATTTATAAGCTGTCGTCAGCAAGGTCACGCTGCCGGCCAGCAACAGCTCGAGCATCCAGACGCCAAGCCACGTCAGTGGCGCTACCTGCTGGGCGGCCAGCCATGCGGCTATCACTGCGGATGCCCCGGCCAGCACGTAACCCTTGCCGGATACGCCGGTGAACGCGGTGGCGCTTTCCATCGTCGCGCGGATGAAGCGCAGATTGGCTGCCGCATGTTCATGCAGCGAGTCCGGGCCGGGCGCTGCGCTTTGTGGTTTGTTGGGCGCTGACATGGCGTGAAGGTGCCTTCCCATCAGGGTCGGTGTCAAGTACTTTGCATTGCAGAGTCTGGGAGAAATGCGCTGTTTTGTCGGGTCCTCTGCAAGGTAAAAAACCTGAGCAAACTTGCGGGTTTACGTGCGATGCGTTAGAGTCGCGCCACGCTTTTTTGGTCGGGGCCCTGATGGAAACAATCAAACTGTTGCTTCAGCGCTTTTTGCTCCTGGCGTTACTCCTTCTGGCCCTGTGGTTCTGCTGGACCAATCGCTCGATCCTCGCTGCAATCTCACTCCCTCCCGTAAACCTGCTGTTGATCCTGCTGAGTTACCTGTTCCTGCATCTGCTGCAGGCGGCCATGTCCTGTGTGCTGTTGCGTAACCGCGGGCGGGTAGTGCCGCTGCTGTCGCTGCTGACGCTCAACGCGTGGTTCTCGCTGCTTGGCAACGCAGCGCTGCTGAAGGAAGGACAAGGCGCTAGCCGCGCCATGGCACTGCGGCAACGTTTCCAGGTTCCGCTGAACCTTACGCACGGCCTGATTGCACTACTCGCGCTCGCGACGATTTTCACGAATGCGGCCGCCGGTATCTTTACTGGCGTATGGGGATTGCTGAGTCTGCAGCAGGTCGTGCCGGCGCTGTACTGGCTCGTGCTCAGCACCTCGTTGCTGCTCTGCGTCAGCATCGTCATGGGCGTGTACAAGCTCGGTGGTGTCAACAAGCTCTCGCGCCGCCTGCAGATCTGGGTCGCCAACCTGCATGCGGTATTTACCAACACCAATTACAATGAAGTGATCGGTCTGATCGCGCTGGTCACGTTGACCCTGGTGCCACGCGTGCTGGCGCTGTCGCTGTTGTTTGGCGGCTTCGATGTGGAATTGCCGCTGATCTACCTGATCTACATTGCCATCTTCATCAACCTGTTCGCGATCACCATCACGCCGGCGAATCTCGGTATCCGGGAACTCGTCGTCGTCTTGCTGGTCGGCCACCTCGACCCCACCATTGTGCAGGTGGTTTGCGTGTTGCTGGTGGATCGACTGCTGCAGTTCCTTGTCGTGGTATCGCTCAGCCTGGCTGGTCGGCAACAACTGAAGCAGGACAAAACTGCGTTGCACGCCGCAGGTTGAGTCCGCTTTTACCGATGCTTCCCTGTTTTTCCCTGTTAATTTTCCCCGTATAATCCAATACCTATGGCACAGACTCCCGACGATTTTGACGAAATCCCCAGCATCGTTCCCGAACGCGACGAGCTCAATTCTCATCGCAAGCGCAAACGCGGCACCGCAGCCACCGGTGGCAGCGTAGCCGCGCGCCAGGAAGTCATTGAAAGTGGCACCAGCGGCTGGGTGATCTTCTTCATCACGATCCTGTTCCTCGGCCTCATCGGCACCGCCGGCGCCGGCTATCACTTTTACAGGGATGGACTGGCCAAGGATGAAGCCCTGCTGAGCGCCAGCACGCGCCTGCTGACGATCGAGAACCAGTTGACGCTGGTCGACCAGGCTTCCGCTGACAAGGCGGGCGAACTGATGACGGAAATCCAGGAACACTTTCTCGAGATCGACAAGCTGTGGGCCGCGCGTAACGAGTTACGCAAGGAAGTCGGCGAACTTACCGGGACCGTTGCCCAGCTGAAGACCACGTCCGGCGAGCTGCAGGCCTCAGTTGCCAATCACGAGAAGCTGCTCAGCCAGAATCTTGCGACAGTTCAGGCGCGCATCGATGAAATCAATCGCAACTTCGCCGGCATGGATGATCTCGGCACGCAGTTGACCGCGCTCAACGCCGATCTCAATCGTGTGAAGGTGCTGGCCGAAACGCTCGACAACGATGTCACTGCCCGCCTCAACACCTTCGAGCAGGACATCGAGTCCATCAACGTGTATCGACTGCAGCTGAACCAGACGCTGAGCACCTTGCAGTCGCAGGTCAATTCCCTGCAGCAGCGCGCAGGTACGCCCTGATCTTCCGTAGTTCCCCCAGTTAGCCAGCTGCGTTGATCGAGACGCAGCTTTCAACGACCTTGCTGGGCTATAATCGTATGCATGCGGACGTGGCGAAATGGCAGACGCGCTGGTTTTAGGTACCAGTACCCATGGTGTGAGAGTTCAAGTCTCTCCGTCCGCACCACTTCACAGTCGGTCTTATCCGGGATAACGCGATGAAAATGCGATTGGCAGTCTGCCTGTTGGCCGCTCTTGCGCAAGGCGCACTGGCCCAGGACAAGCCCGAACCGATCCTGCCCGACCAGCTGCAATGGGCAGGTGACCCCAACGGCGCGCAGAATGTCATGGTCGTCGGCGCTGCCGACAAGGCCGGGCTGTACCAGCAACGCGTGCGCATGCCGGCCGGCGCGAAGATCCAGCCGCATACACATCCCGACGAACGCATCAGTGTCGTGCTCGAAGGCACGATCTACGTCGGTTTCGGCGAAACTTTCGACGAGAGCAGCGTGGTAGCGGTACCGACTGGCGCTGTCTACGTGGCACCCGCCGGCGTGCCGCACTACGTGTGGGCCAAAGACGGTCCCGCACTGTACCAGGAAGGTGGCATTGGGCCGACCGGAGCGGCCTTCATTCCGCAGCCTGCGCAATAAGGGTCTTCCGGGCAAGTACGCGCGCGTGCTTTCAAGCAGGCCCCATTGTCTGCGCACCCGTTACATGCCTGCGGTGTCTTCCAGATCCTGCTGATTCCCTGCAGATTCCCTCCTGCGTGTGACATACCTGCTGCACCGCTGGCACTGTTAGTTTCATTCGTCGGTCCCATATCTGGTAGACACTTACCGAGGTAATGCGTTTGAAACAGGCATTCTTCCGCCTTGCGCGCAGGACCTGCTGGCTCTTGCTGATCGGCGGCGTCGTCGTCACCCGGCCCTGGGAACTGTTGCCGGATCAGTGGAAACCCTGGGCACCGCTGCGGCTTGATCATCCGATGACGGTGGTGACGCGCACCAAGCTCGCGCGCTTGCACCAGGATCCCAACGAGTGCCTCGGCATACTCGCGTCCCTGCCGCGGAATTCGCTCGACTACCTGCCTCTCGAGGACTACACGCCAGTGGAAAGCTGTCCGCTGTCGAACGTCGTGCGCGTGAAGAGCACCGGGCTCGAATTCGGCGCGTCCGTCACGCTGTCATGTCCGCTGCTGGTCCGCTGGTTGATGTTCGAGCAGCAGGCGCTGCAGCCTCTGGCCCTGAAGCATCAGGGGAGTCCTGTCACTACCGTCGAACACTTCGGTAGCTTCGCCTGCCGCAACGTTTACGGCCGCGCCACGGGCCGTCGCAGCCAGCACTCGACGGCATCGGCCTTCGATGTCGCGGAGTTTCATTTCGGGAATGGGGACGCCGCAAACGTGCTGAACGACTGGGGTGCTGAGGATGATCATGCGAACAGCGCGTTCCTGCGCGCGGTGCATGCCGAGGCCTGCAAGTATTTCGGCACCGTGCTCGGCCCTGACTACAACCAGCCGCACGCCAATCACTTTCACCTGGACACGAGTAATTTCAATCTGTGTCGATGATCGCTGCAAGCCAGGAGCGAGGCGAGGGCCGCATCCTGGTTTCGCTGCGCGCGCGAACCTGGCTGGATTTATTTCCCGGCCGTTTCCAGCTGCTGCCGTTTGGCATTCAGGGCGATCATCGCCGATGCGAGTTCCGGATGCTGTCGCGCGAGTGCCATCATTTCGTCGTTCAGTGCCTGCGTTTTCTTGCGATTTTTGAACGAAAGCTGCTGGCCGCTTTGCGGGATGAAGCCGTTCTGCGTATTCGCTGCGCCGCCCGTTGGATTGTCATACTGCGTCGACATGTCCCGCACCCTGGCGTCGCGCATGAAGGCCGCATCGCACTGCCATACCGGAATCGTGCTGCCGGTAGGCGCCTTGTGTCCGCAGGCGACATCGAAGTCATCAGTGCTATTGAGTGCATTGAACAGCGTGTACATTTTCTCTTCGAGCTGTTCTGCCTCGGCACGCAAGGCGATGACATCCGTCTCCGCCGGCTGAGCCATTGCCGGTGTCGTCAGCAGCAGTAGCAGGAAAGTGAAGGGCGCTCTCGGGGACATTGTGTTTTTACCTGTGCAGTAGTGGTGGTGCCAGCGTTATCGTCGAGCTTGCAGCTCTGCCGGAGCATACCGGTTAAATTGGAACAGTGGCAAGAATGCTGCCTGAAGCGAGCTCGCATGCAGTACAGTGCGCAAATGTATTATTTGCGCGCAAGTTTAAGTCAGGGGCATCATGATCAAGTTGAGCATCCGCCACACGACGACCTATCGCTACACCGGTCCAGTCAGTCTCAGTCCACATCGCATCATGCTGCGGCCGCGCGAGAGCCGGGAGTTGCGCTTGTTGACCATGGACTTGAGCGTGGAGCCGCAGGCGACAGTGACCTGGGCGCAGGACGTGGCGGGCAACATGGTCGCAACGGCGGTGTTTGGATCGATGATCGACAGCCTCGTCGTGCGCAGCAGCGCGGAGATCGAACTCGATGCCGTAGCCTGGCCGGTCTTCGACGTGGCTGCATCAGCGATCATGTATCCCTTTCAATACAGCGACGACGAGTTGATCGATCTCGGCCCACTGGCGCTACCGCAGTACCAGGATCCTGAGGGCCACTTGCGCGACTGGGTGCAGGCTTTCGTACGCGCCAACCCCACTGACACGCTGGCGTTGCTGAAGGACATCAACGCCGGCGTACTCGCGTGGGTGTCGTACCAGAGTCGCGATGCCGAAGGCACGCAGTCCCCCGTGGAGAGTCTGCAGCGCGCGTGGGGTTCGTGCCGCGACCTCGCGGTGTTGTTTACTGAAGCGGTGCGCACGCTCGGATTCGGCGCCCGCATCGTTTCGGGCTATCTGCACAATCCCGCGCAGGGTTTCAGCGGGTCTGAAGGCGCGGGCTCGACCCACGCGTGGGCCGAGGTCTACATTCCGGGCGCCGGCTGGATCACCTTCGATCCGACCAATCGCAGTGTCGGTGGCGCAAACCTGATTCCGGTCGCCGTGGGGCGCGACATCCAGCACGTGATGCCCTTGACCGGCAAGTTGCTCGGAGCGAACGGTGTCAGTGCGGAGATGTCGGTAGAGGTAAATGTTACGGCGTGTGGGGGCGGATAAAGCAGCGTCGCGGGAAAACGCTGCCGCGCTCACGCGAACACTTCAGATCCTGTTGCCGTTTACTTCCGTATCGTCGTGCCGTTCGGATCGGTTGCCCGTGTTGTCATCGTCCGTTTCCGGTGCGTGCACTGCCGCATTTCCCCGCTCGTCGGCATCAGGCGCGCGCGACTTGCCGCCGCGGTTGTCCCGCTGCGATCCGGGCTGGCGCGAATTTCGGTTTGGCCCGCCACTCTGGCCGCCCTGGCGTTTTCCATTTTCGTTGTTGTTCATAATGACTCCATTAATTCATTTGCAGCAGCTCGCATGAGCCTTGGTTCCTGACTGTCGATTCCCTCAGTGGAGCATCCGTTGCGGACGCTCCGCGGACTCCGCGGCAATGTAGACCGCTTTCACTTCTGGCGCCCGCTCCTTGCGTGGAATGATAAGCAGCAACCGGACCGTGCGGCGCAGCGTGCGCGGATGTTTGCGAATATCGGGCATATCAAAGTCCATGAAGGATGCGTATTTGGTGGCGGTTCTGGTTGGGATGCGAAACATCGCGCGACAGGAACAGTCGAGTTATCGACAGTGTCAGTAAGGAAGTTGGGGGAAGTTTGAAAGCGGGTGCGATACAAATCGCTAACGACAGAGCCCAGCCACAGTAACACAGGTACCGGGGGCGTAGATACGCTCGGCCTGATTCTCACGCTGACCCGTTCTGCGGCTTCGCCGCAAGCCCGCGCACGGTTTCAATAGTATCCGCCTCGGCCGCGGTCTTGTCGTCGCGATAGCGAATGACGCGCGCAAAGCGCAAGGCCAGCCCGCCCGGATAACGGCTGCTCGCCTGCAGATCATTGAACGCAATTTCCACGACGAGTTCGGGCCGTACATGAACGACATGCGCGGCAGTGTCGCTAGTGGCCAGTTCGAGGAACCGTTCGGTCTGTGCTGCCAGCAGTTGGTCGCTGAGGCCTTTGAACGTTTTGCCAAGCATGATGAACCCCTCGTCACTACGCGCGCCCAGATGCAGGTTGCTGAGCCACTTGCTGCGGCGACCGCTGCCCCATTCGGCGGCAAGGACGACCAGATCCAGCGTATGGGCTACCTTGATCTTCAACCATGACGCGCCGCGGCTGCCGGCTTCGTAAGGCGCTGCCAAACCTTCGTGGCCGGTGTCGAGCGCGGCACTCAGAAAATCGCCAGCCGCTTCAGCATGGCTTGTGACGAGGCGCGGCACGATGAGATGCGCTGGCAAAATGTCTGACATAAGCGCATGCCGTTCAGCGGTGGGCCGATCGATCAGATCGGCGCCGTCGACGTACAGGCAATCGAAGCAGTAGAGCGACATCGGAATCCGGCTTTGCATGCCGTCAACGTCGAGTTTGCGGCCGAAACGACGCATGCTGTCCTGGAACGCGCGTGGTGTGGCGCCGAGCATCGCAAGGACTTCGCCGTCGAGAATCAGGCTGTCTGCGGGCAAGGCTGCGACAGCCTCGCTGACTTCAGGCAGGCTCAGCGTAACGTCGCGGCCGGTACGCGAATAGATGGTTACCTGCTTCCCCTGCTTGTGGATCTGTACACGCGCGCCATCGAGCTTGTATTCGAAAATGGCTTCGCCGAGTGCGGCGAGCGCGCTTTCGACATCGTCGGTGGGACTTGCGAGCATAGGGCTCACTGGCTCGAACAGCTTGAGTTTGAAATGCGCGAGTCCAGCGCGGCCCTCACCAAGTGTCGCCGCCGCGACGGGCGGGATCGCGCCAGCGAGCATGATTGCCCTACGTACATCCGCCACTGGCAGATCCGTAGCCATTGCGATTGCATCGACCATGAGGCCTTCGAGCGCGCCCTGGCGCAGTTCACCGAGCAGGAGGCGCGCGAGAAAATCCTGCTCCTGCGGCGTCGCCATTTCAAACAGTCGCGCGAGCGCAGCCTGACGCGCGCCGGCGCTGCCTTTCCCCTTGATGTCCTTGAGGCTTTCGAGCTGTTGTTGTGCCTGCGCCAGCGTCAGCGTCGCCTGCTGCGCGGGCACAACACCGCGCAATGCATGCACCTGCGCCGGCCCAAGTCCGAGGCGCTCCCCTGGCAGGATCCCTGACAGCCATGCGGCGCCGATCGCCCGCTCGTCGGGAGCGAGTTCGCGGAGGCAATCGCTGAGTAGCTGGACTTTTGCATTACGGCTGCGGGTAGTGGCGAGGGCAGAGGAAAGGTCGGCAAGAGTGAGAAGTTTCATGTGTAGAGCGCGGGCTAGCTCTTGCCAGCGGGCAACTCGTCTTCATCGCTGTTATAGGCCGGCGGCACGTAAAAGTTCAGCGTCTTCAGCGGATGACTGCCGTCGTTGTGAATTTCATGGACTTCGCCATGTTCGATCAGCAGCAGCGTTCCGCGGCCCAGCTTGTGCTTCTTGCCGTCGATTGTCGCCACGCCCCTGCCGGCGGCGACATAGAGCCACTGATCGGCTCCCTTGTGGCCATTGACCTTGCCGCCTTCCGATTCGCCTGGCGGCAGCACCATCACCGCAGCCTGCGAACGCGCATTACCGCTAATGACGTCGAACGCGTTGTTGTAGACAACCTTCGTGCGCTGCATATAAGTCGCTCCTTTTAACGTATCTCCCGGGGCAGGGGGATTGAACCGCTGGCGTTTCGACATAACCAGCAGGGCTTTACCTGTCACCCAGCTCGATCCATACCGGCGCATGATCGCTGGTGCCTTCCCATGCACGCGGCCGCGTATCGACTTCCCCCGCTTTCAGGCGCTTTGTCGCTGCCGCATTCAGCAGAAAATGATCGATACGCAGGCCCGCGTTGCGTTCAAAGGAATTGCGCCAGTATTTCCAGAAGGTGTAGATAGTGTCATGTGGATGGAGGTGACGAAGCGCGTCCGTCCAGCCCTGGTCCAGCAGCACCTGGTACGCCGCTCTCACTTCGGGGGCAAACAGGGCATCGTCGCGCCAGCGCTCTGGTGCATACACATCCATGTCGGTCGGCATGACGTTGTAGTCACCGACGACAATGACAGGCGCGTCCACGTCGACAAGCGTCGCCATGTGGTCCTGCAGGTGAGCGAACCATTTCAGCTTGTAGTCGAACTTCGGTCCGGGCCGCGGATTGCCATTGGGCAGGTAGAGCACGCCGACAAGTACGCCGTTGATCGCCGCTTCGATGTAACGACTCTGCGTATCCTCCGCAAAGCCCGGCAATCCGCGCCGGGTTTCGTGCAACTCGCCAATGCGGCTGAGGATCGCCACGCCATTCCAGCGACTCTGTCCCTGCCAGATAGCGTCATAGCCTGCCTTGCGCAGGTCCTGCGCAGGAAACTTTTCCTGCGGGGCCTTGAGTTCCTGCAAGCACACGAGGTCCGGCTCGGCGAGTTTCAACCAGCGCAGCAACAAGGGTAGTCGGCCGTTGATGCCGTTTACGTTGTATGTGGCGATCTTCATGTCGAGACTCCAGAAGACGGTTGTGCAATCACTTCGCAACGATTGCGTTTCGATACGGTATTCATAGCATTTTATGCGCAGCCATGTAATACGGTGCAACCCGTGCACACCCGCAGGAATCTGCATGGGTACAAAAAAATGCGCCCAAAACTCGTGTATAACCTTGGCATGCTCGCGTTGTAATTATTTCCAGTTCCAGGTGCAGTTCCAGGTCTCAGGTCCGCGCTCGAGCAGTGAATGCTTGAGAAACAGAAATTTCCAGAATTGGCACCACGCTTGCTTTGCACTTGTTCCCACGCGGTTCATGTTGAACTGCGTGTTTACCCAGCTATCGGAGGTCATGATGCCGAACCGCAATAGTCAGTCTGGTAGCAAGCGAGGCTTTGCATCCATGGATGAGAGCAAGCAGAAAGAAATCTCATCGAAAGGTGGCAAAGCCGCACATGAGAAAGGAAGTGCTCATGAATTCAATTCGAAGGAAGCCCGGGAAGCGGGCAGCAGGGGTGGCCGCAACAGCGGCGGTGGCAGCAAAAGCCGCTAGCTCCCGCATTACAGTAAGTCACACATCGTTAACCAATGCGACTCTATGAGTCGGGAGATTATTATGGCCAAGCAAGACAACCAGGGCGGCAGCAATCGCGGCTTCGCCGCAATGGACGACAAAAAGCAGAAGGAGATCGCGGCCGAGGGCGGCCGCGCTTCGCATGAAAAGGGAACCGGACACGAGTTCACGTCCGAGGAAGCGCGTGAAGCTGGGCGCAAGGGTGGCGAGGCGGCTCATGCAACCGGTAATGCCCACGAGTTTTCGTCTGAGGAAGCCCGTGAGGCAGGACGCAAAGGAGGTCAGGCCTCCGGCGGGAGCCGCAGTGGCGGCGGCAGTAGCGGTGGTGGGGGCAGTGGTAGCAGTGGTGGTGGTGATGGGGGCGGAGAATAAGACCGCGTCACCTGGTCCACCGAACTCGGCGATGCCCGCACACGGGCATCGCTTCCCTTCCCGTTTCTAGCTTAGCGACGACAGCAGTTTCTGCAGCTCGGGAAAGGCAGCAGGTTTGACGAGATGGTGATCGAAGCCGGCGGCCCTCGTGCGTTCGCGGTCTTCGGGCTGGCCCCAGCCAGTCAGCGCGATAAGCTTCAGCTTCTCCATGCCGGGCATTGTGCGTGCGCGCGCCGCGATGTCGAAGCCATTCATCACTGGCATGCCCAGGTCGAGCAAAGCCACTTCAGGACGAAACGACTTCATCAGCTCCAGCGCGTTCGCTCCATCATTGGCTACTTGCACTGAAGCGCCGAGCCGTTTGATGAGCAAGGCCAGGCTTGATGCCGCATCCTCATTGTCATCAACGATTAGCACACGGGTTTTCACTTCGACACTTCCGCGTGGATCGGACGCGGGCGCGACACCGAGCGGCTGGGCATTGACGCAGGGCAAGCGGACGCAAAACTCGCTGCCTTGTCCCGGCCCGGCGCTGCTTCCTGAAATGGTGCCGCCGTGCATTTCCACGAGGTGCTTCGCCAGCGACAGGCCGATACCGAGACCGCCGTGCGTATGAGACGAGGCATCCTTCACCTGCACGAACATGTCGAAAATGGTCGGTAGTGCTTCAGCCGAAATGCCGATGCCGTTATCGCGTACACGGATGACGAGCTCCTCGTCGCGCTGCTCGGCCGCGAGCCAGATCTGCCCGCCGCGGTCAGTGTACTTGGCTGCATTGTTAAGCAAGTTAGCGACTACCTGCGCAAGGCGCACCGTATCGCCGAACAAGTTTATCGGGTCCTTCGGCAATGCGAGCGCCAACCGGTGTTTTGCCGCGTTGACCAAGGGCATGCTGGTGTCCACGGCGCTCCGCACGATGGCTTCGAGTGTCGTATATTCACGTCGCAACTCAATGACGCCGCGCGAAATACGCGAGATTTCCATCAGGTCGTCGACGAGACGCACCATGTGGCTCACCTGGCGTTCCATCATCTCGCAGATTTGTCCAACGCTGGAGTTGCCGTGTGCAGCGAGCGACAGCACGTGCACGGAATTGCGAATGGGGGCCAGCGGATTACGCAGCTCGTGCGCAAGCGTGGCGAGAAACTCGTCCTTGCGGCGCTCGGCCTCCTTGCTATCGGTAACGTCGCGAGTCGTGCCTGCCACTGCCTCGACTTCACCGTCCGGTCCGAATACGGGCACGAGGATGTAGTCATAGATGCGGCGTCCGCCGGTGCCGGCGAAAGGAACCTCGCCGCGTATCGGCAGCCTGGTCGCAACGATCTGCTCGATTTCACGATCGTGCATCTCTGCGTGCCACGGTTCGTAGCCGAGATCGAGGCAGTTCCTGCCGACGACGTCGGCCAGCGTTCTGCCCCATACCTTCAGCAGGCCCTCATTGGCATAGATGAAACGGCGCTCGAGGTTCCACACGTAGGCGAAGTCGGGCGTATTGCCCAGTACGGCCTCATACAGGCGACGCTGGCGTGCCGACTCGATCTCGCTTGCACGTGCTTTCGCTTCAGCCTTCGCTTGCTCGGCCGCCGCCCAGGTGCGCTCGGCGGTTTCCTCGACCAGGGCGATATCCACAGGGGACCAGAACCGTGGTTCGCTCTCATGCGCACAGATGATCGCGACGTGTCGCCCATCCCTGATCAGGGGAACGTTGATGTAGGACTGTATGCCCAGTGTGGCGTAGGCCTGCTTTTCTTCAGCACTGAGGCGCGAATCGGCGGGTATATCGGTTAATACGAGCGTTCGACCCGCACGCATTTCATTGAACAGCGCACTGCCATAATCATTGGCGCGATACGTACCAGTGAAGTCAGGTGCTCCTGGCGCGCGGTAATGCTGGCGGATGATGTAGTAATCGCTGTCAACACGGCCCTCCACCTCGGCATACATCACGCCGCTGGCTACGAGGCGTTCGCGGAGCAGCTTCGCAGCGGCGGCCTGCACTTCGCCGGGGCTCGAGAGCGGCCGCAAGGTATCGCTCAGCGCCACGCGGTAACTGTCGAGGTGTTGTGTATGCACTTCGCGGGAAATGTCACGGTAGAAGCAGACGACGCCATGGCTGCCATCGTCCATCGAAATGCGTTCCACGCGCCATTCGTAGAAGGCGCCCGAGGGACGTCCGCGCCGGCTCGAGGTATCCGCTTTTGCAAAGCTTTCGCCGGTGGCCAGCGTATGACGGAAGATGTCGATCGTTTCCTCCGCGTAATAACCCTCGCGCATGATATGAAACGCTTCGGCAAAATCACGGCCGATGAAGCCGCCGGGAACAGTACTGAACTGGGGGAGGGCAGCGCGGTTGACGCACGCGATGCGAAAGTTAGCGTCGATGACGAAGACGCCCATCGGCATGTGTTCAAGCAGGCTGGCGCACTTCGGCGCGGATACGCCTGCATTCGGGGACATGGGATCTGCTGCCTGTGTTGGGCGCAGACGATGAACGCTCCGCCGCCTGCGATGAAACCCTAGTGTAAACCGACAAAGAAGCCGCGCGAAAAATTCTCCGCGATATTCTTAGCTGCAGGGAAATACCACGTGGATCTACGTGTTAATCCGGTGCTGGATGGCTTGACTACTGCGAATCGGGCGCTGTTCCATAGCTGGTTTGTCTGGCGCCGCAGGCTGGCTTCGCCAACGAGGATTAATAGCCGTGCTCGATTGCCTGATCATTGGCGCCGGCCCTGCTGGGTTGACGGCCGCCATCTACCTTAAGAGGTTTCACCGCTCCATTGCCGTTGTCGATGCCGGCGGCAGTCGGGCGAAAAAAATCCCGCTGTCTCACAACTACCCGGGCTTTCCCGATGGCATCAATGGCAACGAACTTCTCGCGCGCCTCAAACAGCAACTGGAAAATTTCGGCGGAGAGATCACGCGGGGAATCGTTACAAAGTTGCGCAAGAATAGCGATGGCAATTTCACTGCCGAGGTCGAGGGGCGCACGCTCATAGCCAAAACCGTCCTGCTGACGACCGGCGTCGTCGACATCGAGCCTGAGCTCGACGGATATGACACGCTCAGGAATACCGAGCTGGTTCGCTTTTGTCCGATATGCGACGGCTTCGAGTTTACCGACGATCGCATCGGTGTCATCGGTAGCGGGGAGCATGGTGTGCGCGAGTACGAGTTCATCCGCAATTTCAGTACGCGCCTGACGTACATCAGTCTCGATACCAACGATTCGCTACCCGCGCAGACGGCAACTCACCCCTACGACAATACTTTCTGCGTACTCGACGGCCGCAATAGCCGCCTGCACTACGACAGCGCCAGCAAACAGATTGAGCTTGTACTAGCCGATGGCTCGCGGCACACATTCGACGTCATGTACTGCGCGCTCGGCTGCCATGTGCGTTCCGCGCTGGCAACGGAACTCGGCGCGCTGCATGACGACAAGGACTGCCTGATCGTCGGCGAGCATCTCGAAACCAATATCGACGGCTTCTATGCGGCGGGAGATGTCGTCAGCAGCCTGCATCAGCTGGCTGTCGCGACCGGGCAGGCGGCCATTGCGTCGACGGCCATTCATAACCGGCTGAGAACGCGGTAGGTCGGCGCTGCACGCGCTTGGAGCTGTCGTGACATTGGAACCGAGGAACGCTTGAGGGCGAGGCTCCTCGTTACTTCGCTAGCTGCACCATCGTGCACTGCCGCGGCGCCTTGTCGGGGCGCCAGCGCAAAAACTTCGTGCCGTGGCGAAAGCGTTCATCGCTGACATGGTCATATTGCACCTCGACGACGAGCTTTGGCTTCAGGGGCTGCCAGTCGCCGGAGCGCTCCGTGCTCCAGCGGCTGGGACCGCCGGGTGCGTTACCGGTAAAGCCCGGTGGTGCGATGAGCGTTTCGAGTCGCTGCGTAAGCGCCGCTTTGTCGATCCCTTTCAGCCCGGAGGTAAAACCGACGTGGTTGAGTTTGCCACTGTCGTCGTAGAGTCCAAGCAGCAGCGAAGCGACGAACGCGGAATTGCTGCCGTAGCGGAAGCCACCAACGACGCAGTCGGCGGCTTTTGCCTGCTTGTACTTTTGCATGATGCGCTCGCCGCTGTGATACACGTCCCTTATATTCTTCGCGACAATGCCATCGATGCTGCCAGCATGGCTGCCGAGCCAGGCGCGCGCGGCCTGCAGTGACTCAGTCTGCGGCGACAGCAGGAGGCGCTCGTGCGTTTGATACCTGTTGAACCAGGCTTCGAGCCGCTTGCGCCGTTCGGCGAAAGGTGTGTCCGCTAGCGACTCGCCTTTTTCATTCATCAACAGGTCGAACAGGACGAAGCTCGCAGGTGTTTCGCCCGCGAGTTTCGTGATGCGGCTTGCGGCTGGATGCAGGCGCTGCTGCAAGGTGGAAAATGAGAGCTTGCCATCAAGTTCGAGGATCAGTTCGCCGTCGACAATCCAGCGCCCCGCCTTGATCTGTCCCAGCATCGCGACGATTTCGGGGAAGTAGCGGCCGAGTGGCTTGCCCGACTTCGACAGCAGCGTCACCTCGCCGCCATCGCGTGATGCGAGGCAACGAAAGCCATCCCACTTCGGTTCGTAGCGCCACTCCTCGCCTTCGGGAAGCGTGCGCACCAGCAGCGCTTCCATCGGGCTGCTGATTACGCGTGCGGAGGCACCTGTCATTTACCGCGCCCTGGCTTCTGCCGCGGAATCCGCTGACTGACCTCGTAGCGTTCGGCGCTCGGCGCCTTGCGCCTGATGCGTTTGAGCACGGCGGCGATCGAAAACTGGCTGGCCGACTCAAGCGTCTTCAGCTCGCTCCAATCCAGCGGCACGGCAACCGGCGCGCCAGACCGCGCGCGCACCGAAAAATCGCCCACGGCCGTCGCGGTGTAATCGTTGCGGAAGAAATCGATGAAGATCTTGCCGCCGCGCTTGGCCTTCGTCATTGTCGCCACGTAGGCATCGGGCACGTCGGCGACCATCTGCTCCGCCACGCTTCTGGTCCATTCCTTGACTTCATCCCAGGTGTCTTTTTCGGCCAGTGGGACAATCACGTGCAGGCCCTTGCCTCCGGTGCAGCGCAGGAAACTCTGCAGGCCGAGATTGTCGAGACGCTGCCGCAGGTCGAGCGCCGCGAGCTTTACCGCTTCGAAGGGCACGGCGGTGTCGGGATCGAGGTCGAAGATCGCGCGGTCGGGATGATCCATGCGATTGAAGCGCGTGCCCCATGGATGAAACTCGACGACGTTCATCTGCACGAGTTCCAGCAGGCCGGAGGGCCCGCGGATGTAGAGGTACTCGTAGTCCTTGTCCTTGTAGTGCCACTTCAACGGGCAAACGTCGGGACCGAGGCCGCGGCCGGGATTACGCTGGTAGAAGGTTTCACCGCCGATCCCGTCAGGACAGCGAATCAGCGTCACGGGATGGTTCGCGACACTACGCAGGAGGTATGGAGCAACCTCCGCGTAGTACTCCGCGAGCTGCCCTTTCGTCAGACCGGTGCTTGGGTCGATGACGCGGTCTGGATTGGAGATGCGCACGCCGAGCAGTTCGAGTATATCGACGCCAGATTTTGCCGTAATCGCGGGGCTGCGTGCCCTGGCTTTCGTCCCGCCTTTTGCGGTCGGCGCAGCTCTCTTCGCTCGCGCAGCTTTCTTCGCTGGCGACGCTTTAGCGGCGGGCTTGTGCTTGGCGGCTGTGGCTTTGGGCGGCAACTTTCTTGCTGGCTTATCCATTAGGGTACTTCCGCAGAATGTCAGCCCTTATACAATCGAGAATATCCCTGTATAGGTAAAGGTCCTTCCCCACCAGGGGTGATTGATCTCAAAGCGCATTTCGAACTGATCGGGCGCCACCTGCCGCTCCAGAATCACGCCGGTACCAAGCAAGAGCCAGTTCGGCAACCGGATCTGGAACCCGAACAGGTCCCATTGATAACAGACGGCCTCGAACTTCAGCACGCCGGCGTTGATGCTCGCCTTCATACGCATACCAAGGCTCGTGCGGACGCGTTCGATGAATTCGTTACCGCCGAGGTATTCCATGCGCGAGGAGAAAACCAGCTCCGGGTTTTCAGGAAAGAAGTGCACCCTGTGCCAGTACATGAAGCGCGGATCCGACTCATGCGTGCGCAGGTCGATCCGGATGCCGATGTTGTTTCCCTGGTAAGGCACCAGCGCGCCGAAGAGTCGGCCGGGATAAATCAGCAGGCGTCCGATGCGCGAGTGGCTGATGTCATACATGAGCCCCTTGAGCCGAATTTCACATTCGCTGCCGGGGCGCGGAGAGAAGTTCCTTTGCAAGATTTCCGGGACCAGATCCCAGTCCTTGCCAAGTGCGCGTTTGACAATAGGTTCCTGCACAAGCGTCTGGTCAGGAATTACTACACATGGATCAGACCTGTACCTTGGCGAACAGCGCGGCGAGATCCGTGGGCTTCAGTGGTTTGACGAGGTGATAGTTGAAGCCGGCGAAGTAAGCCATCTCGCGGTCGCGGTCCTGGCCCCAACCGGTCTGCGCAATGATCATCGTCTTCTCGAACTGCGGATTACGGCGCAGTTCGCGGCACACTTCATAGCCGTTCATGCCCGGCAGGCCGATGTCGAGCAGGATGACATGCGGTAGCAATTTCTTGGCAGCCTCGATCGCCTGGGGGCCGTCGTGCGCAAGACTGTAGTTGTGGTAACCCATTCCTTCGAGCAACCAGCCGGTGGTCGTAGCCGAATCGACGTTGTCGTCGACGACGAGAATGTTCAGGGCTTTCGTGTTCATAATATTTTCCTTGTTACTTTCTACAGATGTATCCGGTGGCGGGGAAATGGCAGGTATGCGCACGGTAAAGGTGCTGCCCTTGTTGATTCCGGGACTTTCAACCTGTATCGATCCGCCGTGCATGCCGACCAGCTGCTTCACCAGGGCTAATCCTATGCCTAGTCCGCCTTGCGACCGGTTGATACTCGTATTCACCTGCGTAAACAGGTCGAATATCTGGGTCAGCATATTCTCCGGGACGCCCATGCCGTTATCAGTGACAGCGATCACTGCGTCCCCTTTTTCTTCGTAGGCCGTCAGTACAATAAGCCCGCCGGCGGGGGTATATTTTGCTGCATTACTGAGCAGATTACTAATTATCTGGTCGATTCGCGTGACGTCCGCCTCGATCCAGATGGGCGCATTGATGACTTCGATGCGAAGCTTGTGACCAGCCTCCTCGATGTAAGCGCGAGCATTCTCCACGGCCGGGTGAATGATGGTCTCGAGGTTTACGCATTGCTTGCGCAGCACGATCTTGCCTTTGCTGACCCGGGCCATGTCGAGCAGGTCGTCGACGAGTTGCACAATATGCGACAGCTGCCGGTCCATCATCTCGCCAGTCTTTTCCGCTGTTACGCCGGTTGGCTGACGTCGCAGGATTTCAAGTCCGTTGCGGATCGGAGTGAGCGGTGTGCGAAGCTCATGCGCAAGCGTCGCCAGGAATTCGTCCTTGCGTTGGTCGGCTTCCTTTAGCGCCGCCGCATAACGCTGGGCTTCGCGTGATGCGATCGCCAGCTCATCGCGCTGTTGCGCAATTTCCTGGCAGCTGCGGTACAACTCAAAGAACACGCTCGCCTTGCTCTTCAGTATGTCCGGCTCAATGGGCTTCTGCAGGAAGTCAACGGCGCCAGCTTCGTAGCCCTTGTAGTGGCGTCGATCGTCGGAATCGCCCGCCGTCAGGAAGATGATTGGAATCCGCTTCGTGCGCTGGTTGCCATGCATCAGCTCGGCCAGTTCGAAGCCGTCCATCTCGGGCATCTGCACATCGATCAGCGCCAGCGCAATTTCGTGATCCAGCAGGACTTCCAGTGCTTCGGCGCCGGACCGCGCTTTCAGGATATTGATGTCGTCGGAACGCAGCAGCGCCTCGAGGGCGATGAGGTTCTCGTCGAGGTCATCCACAATCAAAACGGGTACAGGTTTAAAGTTCATTGTTGCGCGATCCTTCAGCAAGCGATGTCAACCAGGTGGCGATCATGTCGAGGCTCATGACTTGCGCGCAAGGACAGGCCTTCAGCGCAGCAAGCGGCATGAAGGGTGAGAAGGCCATCTCCGGTTGCTGGACCACGGCGGTGCCGCCAGCATCCGCAATGGCTCGCAGGCCCTGCGCGCCGTCGTTGTTGGCGCCGCTAAGCACAATGCCGGCGAGCTGTGCACCGTAGGCGTCGACGGCGGTTTCGAACAAGACGTCGATCGAGGGCCGCGAAAAATGCACTTCCTCCTCGGTCGATAGCGACAGCGTTCTATCCTTCTCGACAAGCAGGTGATAGCCCGGCGGCGCCACATAGATCGCGCCCGCTTCGATTGCCTGCTTGTCCTCGGCTTCATGTACTTTCATATGGCATTTCGCGGCCAGGATCGTCGTCAGCAAACTGGCCTTGTCGGGAGGCACGTGTACAACGACAAGAATCGGAAGGCAGTAGTTCCCCGGCAGTTGCGGCAGGATGACCGACAGCGCTTCGAGAGCGCCGGCAGAGGCGCCGACAACGACTGCCTGGACACCCGCGCCGCTCATCGCACGAGCTTCCGGTAGATGCGCTGGGCTCGCACGAAATCGGTAAACTCACCGGCGTGTACCGAAAACCTGACGGTTTCCTTCGCGCCGAGTCCGAGGAAACCCTGCGGACTGAGCGAATCCTTGAACAGGCCAAACACACGGTCCTGCATTTCGCGAACAAAATAAATCAGCACATTGCGGCAGGAGATCAACTGCATTTCGGCGAACGCGGCATCGCTGACGAGACTGTGGTCGGAAAATACGACGCGAGCGCGCAGGCTCTTGTCGAACACGGCGGCGCCATAGGCTGCCGTGTAATAGTCCGACAATGAAGTCTTGCCGCCAGCCTTGCGGTGATTTTCGGTGAATACGGGTATCCGGCTCGCCTCATAGACGCCTGCCTCGGCCTTCGCCAGCGCATCCGGATTGATATCGGTGGCATAGAACATCGTGCGGCTCTCGAGTCCCTCCTCGCGGAACAGGATGACGAGCGAATACAGTTCTTCGCCCGCGCTACAACCGGCCACCCATATCTTCAGTGAGGGGTAGGTGCGCAGGTGGGGAATCACCTGTTCGCGCAGCGCGAGAAAATACGCCGGATCGCGGAACATCTCGCTGACTTGTACCGTGAGGTAAGACAGCAGGCCCGGCAGTACCGACGCGTCGTGTAGTACGAGGTCCTGCAGCACTGAATAGCTGCGGCATCTGAATTTTTCCCGCGCCTGTTTCATCCTGCGTTTGACCGATGCCATGGAGTAATGGCGGAAGTCATAGTTGTACTTCTGGAAAATGGCATCCAGCAGTAGCGCAAGCTCGATATCCTCCGTTGTCTGGTCCACTTTAGTCGCCCTAGCGCGGCATCCACACGCGCACCAGCGACAGCAGCTTGTCGACATCGATCGGTTTGGCCATGTAGTCGTTTGCGCCCGCAGCCAGGCACTGTTCCTGGTCGTTGCGCATGGCTTTCGCCGTCAGCATGATCACGGGCAGCTTTCTCCATTCGGGTTGCGTGCGCAGCGTACGCGTGGCGGTGATGCCATCCATTTCCGGCATCATCACGTCCATCAGCACGAGATCGATGGCCTTGCCCGGTTCCTTTGACTTCTGCAGCGCTTCGAGTGCTTCCTTGCCGTTGCGCGCGATCTGCACGGTGGCGCCGCGTGGCTCGAGAATGTTGCTGATCGAATAGATGTTGCGGATGTCATCCTCGACGACGAGGATGCGCCGACCTTCCAGTACCGCGTCGCGGTTGCGGGCCTTCTTCAGCATGTTCTGGTGTTCCGGCGGCAGCTCGGTGACGACCTGGTGCAAGAACAGCGTGACCTCATCGAGCAGCCGCTCAGGCGACTTCGCCCCCTTGATGATGATCGATTTCGAATAGCGACGTAGTTGCTGCTCCTGCACCGACGACAGGTCCCTGCCGGTATACACGATCACCGGCGGGAAGGAGTAACCCGCTTCCTTGCTCAGCGTTTCGAGCAAGGTATAGCCGGATTCGTCGGGCAGTGAAATGTCCAGCACCATGCAGTCGAAGTTGTCCTTGCTCAGGGCCTGCAGGCATTCAGCGGCCGTGCCCACGCCCACGGTCGTGACGCCGGGCGAGGCCAGCAATTTGCGAATGCTCTCGCGCTGCACCGCGTCATCCTCGACGACGAGTACGCGGCGCATGTGCTGCGTTACACGCTGCTCGAGCTGCGTGAAGGTCTCCAGCAGGTCCTCGCGCTTCACCGGTTTGAGCATGTAGCCGATCGCGCCGAGTGAATACGCGGTTTCGGAGAAGTCCTCGGCGGAGATGACATGCACCGGGATGTGGCGTGTGCGGGGATTGTGCTTCAGCCGATCGAGCACGGACAGGCCAGAGTGATCAGGCAGTCCGACGTCAAGAAGTACCGCGCTCGGCACAAGGCGTTCCGCAAGCTGGCTGCCTTCATCCGCGCTGGCGCTGACAACGCACTGGAAGTTCTGCTGGTGTGCCATGTCATAAAGGATACGCGCGAAGCGCTCGTCATCTTCGACCACCAGTAACAGCTGCCGCCCCGGAACAAGTCGCTCGCGGTCGTCATCGATCGTACTGCTGCGCGGCGACGGCGCGGGAGCGGGGCTTATTTCAGGTACTTTCAGGCGATGGCTCGCGCGTGGCGCGGCTGTGGGGAATTCGCTGTGTACATGGATTTTTACCGCCGCTGGATCCATTGTCGCGGGAATGATCACGGTAAACACACTGCCTTTGCCTTCTTCGCTGGCGAGCTGAATTTCCCCACCGAGAATTCGCGCCAGTTCGCGCGATATCGACAGGCCAAGGCCGGTGCCGCCGAATTTGCGATTGGTGGTGCCGTCGGCCTGGCGGAACGCATCGAAGATTGCACGGTGATGTTCGGCGGATATGCCGATGCCCGTATCGCTGACCGCGAATGCGATGCGACCATCCGGTGCACGGCTGATTGTCAGGTTCACTTCGCCGCTTTCGGTGAACTTGACCGCATTCGCGAGCAGGTTCTTCAGGATCTGCGCGAGGCGCTTGCCGTCGGTCCGGATTTCGTCCGGCGTCGCCGGCTGGATCGCGCAGGTGAACTGCAGCTTTTTCTTTTGCGCCATTGGCATGAAGGTGCGTTCGAGGTCGCCGGCAAGGTTCACAAGCCGTACAGGCTCGGAGATGATCTCCATGTGCCCGGCTTCGATCTTCGACAGATCGAGGATATCGTTGATCAGGTTCAGTAGGTCGTTGCCGGCCGATTCGATGGTCTGTGCATGCATCACCTGTTCAGGCGTCAGGTTTCCCTGCGGATTGTCTGCCAGCAACCTGGCGAGGATCAGCGAGGAGTTCAGCGGCGTCCGCAATTCGTGCGACATGTTGGCAAGAAAGTCTGACTTGTACTGGCTTGCGCGTTCGAGTTCGCGCGAGCGGTGTTCCAGCGCTCCCTGTGCCCGACCAAGGTCGTCGCGCTGTGCTTCGAGCAACTGTGTCTGCTCCTCGAGCTGCGCATTCGTCTGTTCGAGTTCTGCCTGCTGTTGCTCGAGGCGTGTCTGCGATTCCTGGAGAGCGCGGCTCTGTTCCTCGAGTTCCTCATTGGAGACTTTCAATTCTTCGCCCTGGACCTGCAGTTCCTCGGCCTGCCGCTGGCTCTGCTCGAGAAGGTCCTGCACATGCTCGCCATAGCTCGCCGAACGGATCGCGATGCCGATGGACACACCGATGCGCTTGAGTAATTCCAGCGCGCTCGCATCGACCTCCCGGATGAATCCAAGTTCGATGATGCCGTTTGTCGCGTGGTCCGCGGCAGCGGTAAAGATAACCAGATGCCGGGGCTTCCCCTTGCCGAAGGCGCAACCGGGGTTGAGATACTGTTCAGGGACCTCGTCAATCACCACCACAGTGCGGTCTTTCGCGGCCTGGCCCAGCAGGCCCTCGCCCGGCGCGACGCGAGCGGGCACACCGTCGGAGCTAACGCCGTGTGTGGCGACGCAGTGATAGACATAGTCCTTGCGGACGTAGAAGGCACCAGCGAGAGCGCCCAGGTAGCCAGTCAGGAAGCGCAGAATGTTCGCGCCGAGATCATCGACGCGCTGGTCGCCGAGCATGATCTCGCTGAGACGCGCCTGGCCAGACTGTATCCACTCCTCCCGGCGCACCGCGTTTTTATTGCGGATAAAAAAATGCGTGACAGTCGCGGTCACCCAGATGGTGAACACGCCCATCGCGCGATTTACCTGTGCGACCTGGGGATCGACCCCTGGCTTGTCGGTGAAGAAACTGATGATGACGAGGACAGTAACGATAAGCGCGATATAAAGCGGCACTTTCGGCCGTGGAAGCCACAGCGACAGTTTCACCGGAATGAAATAGAGCACCCACACCGTGATGCCCAGCGGCGTCATGATGTCGGAAATGAATACAGCGGCAAGCGAAGCCGCCATGCCGATATAGAGGAGTGTGTGGATCGTGTCCTGCCTGCTGTTCTCGATCGCGCCGTCAATTCTGGCGGGTGCGGATTCTATCCCTGTGGTTGCAATATTCATGGGCGTTCCGGTAGTTCAGGATGATCGGGCACCAGCTCCCGACCGCGGTCTCGTGCTGCGCCGTAAATCCCCCGCGTGGCACGGGAAAACCGTGTATATAAGTCCGGGCCAAGGACCAGATGCAACCGGGGGAATACCCGAGAATAGCCTGGGGGAAACACCCTGGGGTGATATCCGACCAGCGTTTTCCCCTATAGAATCCCGCGCCATGATCACTATCCGCGACCTTGAATACCTCGATGCGCTCGAGACGTATCGCCACTTCGGCAAAGCCGCCGAAGCCTGCTTCGTCAGCCAGCCGACGCTGAGCGGGCAGATAAAGAAGCTGGAAGAACAGCTCGGTGTCAGCCTCATCGAACGGCACCCCGGCAACATCATGCTGACGCCCGCCGGGGAGCAGCTGCTGGTCAAGGCTCGCCGCGTGCTAAGCGCAGCCCGCGACATGGAGCTGACGGCAAAGTCGCTCGGCGACCCGCTGGCCGGCGACTTTCACCTGGGATTGATTCCGACGCTGGCGCCTTACCTGCTGCCGCGCATCATGGCCGGACTGAACGCAGACTTGCCGAAGCTCGAGTTCTACCTGCACGAACACAAGACGGTGGACTTGCTGAGGTTGCTGAACATCGGCGATCTCGACGCCTTGATATTGCCCTGGCTCGATGACATGACCAACTTCGAGGCCTATGACCTGTTCAACGAGGAGTTCGTGCTGGCTGTCAGCACCAAGCATGAACTCGCAGACCGCAAGCAGGTTGAACTCTCATGCCTCGAAGGGCACAAGGTGCTGATGCTGGAGGATGGGCATTGCCTGCGTGACCAGGCGCTCGGCTACTGTTTCAGCGCAGGTGCCGATGAAGACAAGCATTTCCGCGCGACGAGCCTCGAAACCCTGCGCTACATGGTGGCGGCCAACCGCGGGATCACCTTGCTGCCGGAGCTCGCCGTGAAAAACCAGCCGAAGAACGACAGCATCCGCTACATCCGCTTTGCCAGGCCGGCACCGGCGCGTCGCATCGTGTTGCTGGTGCGGCAGAACTACCAGCGCCTTGAATGCGTTCGGAACATCGTGTCGATCGTGCGCGGGCGCATCAAGTAGTCTTCTGTCCGGCGTCCGCACCGGCGTGGCCTCGCCGGCTACTCCATCGTTATGCGCGTGCCGAACGTGTGTATGTCGCTATTACCAATGGTGTTGCCGCTGAATTCGATGCTCCGCACCTGGGTTTCCATGCGCAAGGTACCGATTCGGTTGTCGGCGATGACAAGGCTGCCGGCGGCGATGGCGCGTATGTCGAGGCTGTCGTTGGCGAAGTTGCGAACCGTGAGCCCGGCCAGCGACTGCGCGTCGATGCGGCTGAGTTCGGGCAGCGCGACGCGCACCACGCCGACCCCGGTTTCCATACGGTTGCCAAAGCTTTCGATGGTCAGGGTGCGGTCATCCACGCGCGCGCGGAAGAAGCTCCGTTGCTGCGGAAGTGTTGCGTACTCCACGGCGTAGTCGGCTGCGCTGACAACCTCGAGTACGAAGTCGCCGCGCACCTCGATTTGATCAAAGTCGCGCAATGCGGCGAGCTCTTCCGGCGTCATGCGCTCCGGTGCTGGCAATTCGCGCAGCGAGCCCTCGCCGCTGATACGGGCATACGCAACAAGCAGCACTGGCGCCACGAGCAATGCGAGGAAAGTGCCTAGAAGGAAACGTCTGCTGCGTTTCATGAGTGGACCCCGCTGTCATCGGAATGGGAGCTGCGCCTCGCGGTGGCAGCCGGCACTACAGGCGCGGGCACGGCGCAGGCTTGCGCTGGCGCAATGGGGTCGGCTGCGGGCGCGGGGTTCTCGCGGTTAAAGGCAACGGCGGCGCCGGCGTGAAGCAATAGTGCGATCAGGGCATTCTTGAGCCAGTTGATAATCATGGTGTCCCTCCCATTGCGCGCTGGTGAATAGCGCGGAATTCCTCGATGCTGAGCCCGAGCAGTTTCATGCTCGCGAATACCTGCGGCAATTCGTGCAGGATGAACTGGTCGCGCTTGAGCGCCAGCGTTTTGGTGCGCGCGGTTTCCGTGAGGAAATAGCCAATGCCGCGCTGCGTCGTCAGGATCTCGTGGTCGACGAGATGCGTCAGCGCCTTGATGACCGTGTTTGGATTTACCGAGGTCATCACCGCAAGATCCTTCACCGCTGGCAATTTTTCGCCGTCATTCCAGAATCCGGTCAGCACCTTCTCGCAAATGAAGTCGGCGACCTGCAGGTAGATCGGATAGTTGGGTTTAAAGTCCATCCTGCACCTCGTGCTCTCTGAGGCCGAGGTAGGCGAGGAACAGGACCCATAGCAGGAATCCGAGACCGAGCAGTTTCTGGTACCAGGCCAGGCCGTCTTCGCCAAACGCCAGAGCCTCGAAGTTGATGTAGGGGCCAGCCGGATTCGGTGTAAACAGCGAGACGAAGCTGTCCCAGTAGACGATGCGCATGGCGACGAAACAAACGATGCCCAGCGCGGCAAAGAACACGAAAGCCGCGAACCAGGTCTTGATCAGCGCGTAGGAGCGGAACCAGATTGCGCCCGCAAATACGAACACGTGCAGCAGGAAGTACTCCTGGATGCCGTTGCTCACCATGTCGGAGCCAGGCTCGAGCAGCGGCACGGTCTCGCCGTCCCAGAACAGCGCGCACAGGAAGTTCGCGAACATCTCGAAGATCCGGTACAGCACCACCGTATACGCGACGAACAGCGGTGCGGTGATCAGGTAGCGGCTCAGGAAGCGTTCGAGGTTCGAGCAGGGCAGCGTCAGGTAATGGAAACGCTCCAGCGGATGGTGCATGTCGTTGAAGATCATGCTGGTGAAAATCGAGCCGCCGCCGATCAGCAGCACCAGGAACATCAGGTTAGCAAGTTGCGGCAGCGCGGCGCCCGCGGACGGGGCGACAGAGGCGACGTAGATCAAAGTACCGATTGCCACGAGGCCCAGCGACGCGAATAGTACTCGACGCGAGTCGAGCAGCAACAGGTCGTTGGCGAGCACACGCAGGAAACGTGAGAGCTGGAAGTAGTTCATGCGCGCTCTCCCGTGGCGGAGGCCGGCGTGAACAGGGCCTTGCTGCGTTCGCGCTCATTCGTCACGAAGCCGAACAGCAGGTTTAAATCAACGCTGCTTTCGACACCGGAATGGTTTTCACGCAACACACGCCAGCCTTCGAGTGTTTGTTCCGCGAATAGCGCATCGGCGGGCCTCGTGTGTTCAATGTCGACGCTCAGCCGCGTGGCCAGGACGTCGAGCGTTTCATGCAGCAGGATCTTGCCCTCGGCAAGGATCACTACCGAATCGATGAGACTTTGCAGGTCATGCACCTGGTGCGTCGAGATGATGAAGCTGCGCGTCGGATCGAAGTGGTTGATCAGGACCTTGCGGAATTGGCTCTTGCTCGGGATGTCGAGGCCATTGGTTGGCTCGTCCATGATCAAGAGACGCGTGTTCGTCGCGATGCCAAACGCCAGCAGGAATTTTTTCTTCTGCCCCATCGAGAAGCTGCTTGCCTTGCGGTCAATGGGTAGCGCGAACTCGCCCAGCAGCGCGAAGAACTGTGCGGCGTCGAAGCGTGGGTACAGGCTGCCGTAGAGTACGGCGTACTGCTGGGCCGTCAGCGCCGGCACATGGATTTCCTCCGGCAGCAGGAAAATATCGGCGAGGAAGACTGGCAGGCGTGCACCAGGCGTCTGGCGCAGCACTTCGCAGGTACCGCGCTGCGGAAAGATCAGGCCGGCCAGGATTTTCAGCAGCGTACTCTTGCCGGCTCCGTTCGCGCCGAGCATGCCGCAGATGGTGCCTGCCGGCAGCGACAGGTCGAGCCCCTCGAAAAGGGGCGCCCGTTTCCGGGAGTATCCAAAGCCCAGTTGTCTGGTGGTGATCATCGGTATGTCCGCAGCAGGCATCGCGCAAATGAGGTTACTAGGTAGCTAGTAAGGTGGTGCTAAAGATACGCGAGTCGCGATAACACAGGCAAGCCCCATTTTTGGCTCGATCCCAAGCTCATGAAAACGCTTGAAATTCAGGCTGTGGAACCACCTATGAGGTATTCCAAAGCCGCTCGTGCAGGGTTCCCCGGCTGGAACGAAGGCGGGGCTAATGTCCAAATCCTGCGGAGCCGGCGGGTATAGCGGCAGGCGGTCCACCCACGGGCCGCGCATCAGGACGCTTCAGCATGGAATTCAGGGATTACTACAAAATCATGGGAGTCGACGCAAAAGCGACACCCGACGACATCAAGAAGGCTTATAAGAAACTCGCGCGCAAATACCATCCGGACGTCAGCAAGGAGCCAGATGCCGAGCAGAAGTTCAAGGACGTCGGCGAAGCCTATGAAGTGCTGAAAGACGAGGACAAGCGCCGCGAGTATGACCAGATGCGCGCGCTCGGCGCGATGGGGCCCAATGGACAGTTCACGCCGCCGCCTGGCTGGAATCCCGGCGGCGGCTCTTATCGGGAACATGCCACGGGAGGGTCTTTCGAAGGCGCGGACACCGCGGGCTTCAGTGATTTCTTCGAAACAATGTTCGGACGCACGGGCGGCTTCCGCCACAACCATGGCGAAGGGCAGACTCGCCTGCGCATGCGCGGCGAAGACGTGCAGGCGGAACTGGCCTTGTTGCTCGAGGAAGCATTCAAGGGCTCAGACCAGGTCGTCGAGCTGCGCGTACCCAAAACCGATGAGCGCGGCCGGCGCAGCAATCGCTTGCGCAAGCTGAAAGTAAAGATTCCTGCCGGCACCGCCGACGGCACTTTGCTGCGCATGAAAGGTCAGGGCGCGCCGGGCATCGGCGGCGCCGAGGCGGGCGACCTGCTGCTGAAGATCCGTCTCGCAGAACATCCGCTGTATGCAGTCGATGGCAAGGACATCACGCTCGTTGCTCCGCTCGCACCCTGGGAAGCCGCGCTCGGTTGCAAGCTCACCATGCCGACGCCGGCGGGCAAGACCCGTGTCACGGTGCCTCCCGGCAGCCAGAGCGGCGGCAAACTGCGCTTGCCAGGCAATGGGCTGCCCGGCACGCCCGCCGGTGATTTCTTCATCGTGCTGAAAGTCGTCATGCCGCCGAACATCACAGAGAAGGCAAAAACGCTGTATGCGGAGCTCGAACGGGAGCTCGCCTACAATCCGCGCGCCGCGTGGGAGGACCTGCCATGACAGATAGTGTGCATGCCGAAGTTCTGGGCGACCTCGTCGCGTTTACCTTGCGCGACCTCTGCCAGGTCTTCGACGAAAATTTCGTCCTGCAGTGTGTCGAGCACGGTATAGCGCCGGTGACCGTGCAGGCCGGGGCGGAGTGGATGTTTCCCGCTACCTCGGTATTACGCATTCGCAAGGCCTGGCGCTTGCATCATGACCTCGACCTGCACCTTGGTAGCCTGCCGCTCGTGCTCGAACTGATCGACGAGCGCGATCATCTCTATCGCGAGGTCATTGCGCTGAGGAAGCGTCTCGGTCAGTGGGAGCGGGACTGAGCAGTTCGCCACACACACCAGCGCAGCGCCAGGTGGCGTTACAAAACAAGGAGTCGTAACCTCGCTTGTGTTTGTGCAAACAAAGAGAAAATTCCCGGCTTTTACGCCCTGAAACCATTTGCCGGATAGTTCAGCGCGCGCTTGCCGCGTTATGCTCGCGCCTCGTTTTCCGAGGTACCTGTCCCCCATGTCTGTCCGCTCTGCACGCCGCTCGCGCACGCTCGTTTCATCTACTGCATCCCTGTCCTTGCTCACCGCACTAGCGCTGTCATCGCCGCTCGTCGCGCAGCAGGAGAACGTCAATGGCGTCACGGGTGGCAAGACACTGCAGGTATCCGCATTCGATGCCGACCCCGAGGTCGATGGACTATTGAACGAAGAGGTCTGGTCGCGGGCCGCGGTGGTCACCGACTTCCACCAGATGAACCCGGTCGAATACGGTGAACCGTCCCAGCGCACCGAAGTGCGGGTGTTCTACACCGAAGACGCACTCTATGTCGGCGCGCGGATGTACGAGACCGATCCGACTCTGATCCGCGCCAACATCATGCGCCAGGGCCAGGGCCTGATGAACGACGACGCATTCAATCTCGTAGTGGATCCCTACTTCGATCGCCGCGGCGGTTACCTGTTCGAGATTAATGCGAATGGCGTACGCGTAGAAGGCATCTACCAGAACGTGTCGCAGGTCGACCGCAACTGGACCGGCATCTGGCAGGCGAAGTCAAACATCGACAGCGAAGGCTGGACGGCGGAGATCCGCATCCCCTTCCAGTCCCTGTCGTTCAACCCGGAGAACAGCGAATGGGGTATCAACTTCCGCCGCACGATCCGCCGCAATAACGAAGAAATAGGCTGGATTTCCCGTAACCGCCTGGTCAACCCTGGCATTGCCGGAACGGCTGCGGGCTTCAGCGGCCTGGAGCAGGGGCTTGGGCTTGACGTGGTTCCCTACCTGTTGGCGCGGCAGGAACGCCGCATGGGCCGGGTGACGGACTTCGAGGACAGTAGTATCGAACCGCAGCTCGACGTGTACTACAAAGTGACGCCGCAGCTGAATGCGGCGCTGACGCTCAACACCGACTTTTCTGCAACCGAAGTCGACGACCGCGTCGTCAACCTGACGCGCTTCAACCTGTTCTTCCCGGAGCGGCGTGACTTCTTCACGCGCGATAGCGATATCTTCGGATTCGGGCGCATCGGCAATGGCTCGATCTTCGGCCAGGACAGCAACGAAGCGATTCCAAATGCCGCGCTGCAAAACGGACGCCCGTTCTTCTCACGCAACATCGGCCTGTCGGCAAGCGGCGCGCCGGTCGACCTGATCGCGGGTGGCAAGCTTAGCGGCCGTGTCGGCGACTGGAACGTCGGTTCGCTGATCGTGCGTCAGGATGAAGACGAGGCCAGCCGTGTCGACGCGCAAAGCGTGTTCGTCGGCCGCGCGGCGCGTAACATCGGGGCTGAATCGCAGGTCGGCGTTATCGTCACTGACGGCGATCCGCAGGCCAATGTGGACAACAGTCTCGTCGGCACCGACTTCCGTTATCGCAATTCGCGCCTGCCTGGCGGTCGCGTCGTCGAGAGCGAAGTGTGGTACCAGCAGTCCGACACGCCCGGTCTCAATGGCGACGATGCCTCGTACGGCTTCGGCGTGTCTGCGCCGAACACCAATGGCTGGCGTGGCGGTTACAACTACAAGGTCGTCGACTACAACTTCAATCCGGGGCTGGGCTTCGTCAACCAGCGCGGCATCGCCGACCATGCGTTCGACATCGGGTCGCGCACCTTCCTCACCCCCGGCAGCTACATGCGTTCGTGGTACGCCGGCTTCGACAGCTACCGCAACACCGACCTCGACAGCGGCGACCTGATCTCGCAAACGCTGCAATTGCGCACGAATGCGAACAACAACACCAACGATGTCGTGCAGGGCGGCATCGCGCGCAGGCGCGAAGTGCTGACGCGTCCCTTCACGATTTATCGCGCCTCCGACGGCAGCCGCAGCATCGTCATTCCGGTCGGCGACTATTCATTCACGCAAGCCAGCGCGCAGCTCCAGACCGGCGGCCAGCGTGAGTGGGCTGGCCGCATCGGCTTTGCGCGAGGCGACTACTACGGTGGCGAAATTACGCAGGGAAATATCACGGTCACGTGGCAGCCGCGCCGCGGCTGGAACCTGTCGACTGGTTATTCCGAGCAGCGCATCGAATTGCCGCAGGGCAACTTCACGGTGCGGCAGATATCCTTCAACTCGATGATCAACTTCAATGCCGACCTGACCTGGACGAACCGCGTGCAGTACGACAACGTATCGGAAGGGATGGGAATAAACAGCCGGCTCTACTGGATACCCGAGCCGGGCCGTGAAATGTATATCGTGCTGAACTGGGGTCTGGCGGACATCGACCGGGACAACGACTTTGTATCGACGAACAACGACCTGACGCTGAAGTACAACTATACCTTCCGGTTCTGAAACAGGAAGTCCTGCAGCGTCTGGCTGTCGCTGGTGTTCTCGGGTTGCTTCTCGAGAACACGGTTACCGCCGGCCTTGCGCGCATGGTACAGCAGCTCGTCGGCGCGGTTGACCATGTCGGATACATCTTCACCGCTGGTTTCGACGAGGCCGATGCTGACGGTTACCGTCAGGTGATGCCGGTTGATCGAGAAGGAATGATGCGCGATCGCTTCACACAGTCGTTGCGCGAGCGTCAGGCCCCCCGCCATCGGGGTGACTGGCGTCAGGATGATGAAGCGATTGCTATCCCAGCGGCCCGCGATGTCCTGGCGGCGCAGAATGCCGGCGAAGATGCGCGACAGTCCAATCATCACTTCGTTGGTGAAATCGGCGCCGTGCTTGATGTGCAGTTTCTGGAACTGGTCGATCTCCAGCAGCATCATGCAGAAGGGCACCTGGTAGCGCTCGTAGCGCAGCGCTTCGGTGTAAATCAGTTTGCTCATCAGGTTCTGGTTGGCGAGGCCGGTGAGGGCGTCGCTATAGACCATCTGGTCGAGGTCGCTTTCGCTGAGCGCGAGTTGCTGCTCAGCCTGCGAGCGGAAGTACGCGAACATGAACGACAGGACGCAGACGATCAGGTACACGGTGCTCAGACGCGTGACGAAGACAAAGCTGTAACGCGTCGTGTCGAAGCCGAACATGCCGGAGCTTTGCAGTATCCAGGTCGCGACCAGCAGTATGACGACGGCGATCGAACCCACCCTGACTCCTTGCTGGAACAGGGCGACCATCGGGAACACGAGATAGTACAGAGGGCCGGAGTTTTCGGTGCCGCCTGTGTAGTACAGGTACAGGCACAGACAGCCCATGAGGAAAGTGATGAAATGATTTGCCGCTCCATAGACACCGCTGAGCCAGATCGTGATGTAGCCGAGCGTGGTCGCAACGGCGAAGCCGAAGATGACCCATGCGTACGTGAGTTCGTCGCGCAGCATCGCGGCAATGCCGTAGAAGAGCAGGAAGAACACAGCCACGGCGCAGTAGATGCCGCAGAACAGGAACTGGCGGAATTGCGCCTGCTGCGGATCCGTTCGTAGACGCTCGCGCAGCGAAGGCGGAAGCTTCCACAGCGGGTCGGGTTCGATATTGTGAATCTTGGGCAGCATTCCCTGGCTTCCGGGCGTCGCGACGAGGCCGCAGTATACGTGCTGCGGCCTCAGCCGGTCGACGGAAATGTGCCATGAACAAGCGGACTTGCGTCGCCATTCCCGAAAGTACACATCAGGGCTTGCCGTTCTATAATGCCTCCCCGCCATCAATTCTCTGGATCAATAATGCCCATCATTTCGCTGCTTCGGCGCCCGGCTGCCCATTTGTCAGTAACTTTGCTGCTGCAGCTCTGCCTGAGCGCCAATTCTTTGGCGCAGCAGGCGGCGCCCCTGACTGTCGACATTGCGGGCAAGAGCATTGGGCTTCCCGGCCTCGGCGGCGGCGTCGAAATCGACGGCCGGCTGGACGAAGCGCAGTGGGCGCAGGCGGTCGTTATCGAGGACCTGCACCAGGTGTTCCCGCAGGAATTCACGGCCCCGACCGAGCGCACCGAAGTGCGCGTGTTCTATACCGAGGATGCCCTGTACGTCGCTGCACGCATGAGCGAACGTGATCCCGCGCAAATCAGTGATCGGGTGCTGCGCCAGGGCCAGGCGCTCGGCAGCGACGACATCTTCGCGGTGATCCTCGATCCTTACCTCGATCGCCGTAATGGCTATCGCTTCGAGGTGAATCCCAACGGCGTGCGCTGGGAAGGGCTGTTTCAGAACATCAGCGATGTCGAAGGTAACTGGGACGGAATCTGGGAGGCAAAAGCGCTGCGTGACGACAGTGGGTGGACCGCGGAGATCCGCATTCCGTTCCAGACCCTGTCGTTCAATCCGGACTCGAGCTCGTGGGGCATCAACTTCAACCGCATCCGACGCCGCAGTAATGAAAGCATCGCGTGGTCGTCGCGCAACCGTGAGATCAACCCGAGCGTCTCTGGCACCGCGACAGGCCTGCGGGATCTGCGGCAGGGCCGCGGTCTCGACATCGTGCCATCGATGGCGATCGCGCGGCGGCGTCGCTTTGGTCCTTTCGGCTCGACCGAAACCAACTACGAACCGCAGCTCGATGTCTTCTACAAGCTGACACCGCAGTTGAACGCATCGCTGACGATCAACACCGACTTCTCTGCCACCGAAGTCGACGATCGCCAGGTCAACCTGACGCGCTTCAACCTGTTCTTCCCGGAGAAGCGCGACTTCTTCCTGCGCGACGTCGATATCTTCGAATTCGGCCAGGTCGGCTGGGGCGGCTTCAACAACGTGTCGGGCACCGGTTCTGCGGCGGCTTCAAATCCCGCGCGGCAAAATGCGCGCCCCTTCTTCTCGCGCAAGATTGGTCTTTCGCCCAGCGGTGCCCCGCTCGACATCATCGCCGGCGCCAAGGTCAGCGGTCGCGTCGGCGACTGGAACGTCGGCACGCTTGTCGTCAACCAGGGCGAAGGCTTTGGCATCGAGCAGCAGAACATCTTCGTCGGCCGCACCGTGCTCAACGTCGGTGCGCGCACGCAGATCGGCGCGATCGTTACCGACGGCAACCCGCAGGGCAATCGCGACAACACGCTGATCGGCACCGACTTCCGCTACCGGAATACCGCTTTTCGCGGCAACACCATCGAGTTGAATGGTTTCTACGAACAAACGGAAACCGAAGGCCTCGCGAACAATGACAATGCAGCCTACAGCGTGGGCCTCGTGCTGCCGAACGCGCAGGGCTGGCAGGGTTTGTACAACTACAAGCGCGTCGAGAAGAATTTCTATCCCGCCGTGGGCTTCGTCAACATCACCGACATCGAGGACCAGCATCTTCAGTTCGGCTATCGTGACTTCATGGAGCCCGGCGCTTTCTTCCGTTCGATCCTGTACACCGTGGAAGGCTATCGCGCGGAGAATCTCAGTAACGGCAAGTTGAACAATGAGAACCTTGGCCTTCGCTGGTCTTCGTTCACGAACACCAACGACTCCTACTTCGCGCGTTTCATTCGTTACAAGGAAGTGCTGGCCGCACCCTTCACGATCTTCCGCGCCTCGGACACGGGCCGCACGATCGCGATCCCCACCGGCGAATATGCGTGGAACGAAGGCTTCCTCGGGCTGCAGTGGGGTACACAGCGCCGCATCTCGGGCGGGCTCAACCTGCAGGGCGGGGACTACTACGATGGTCGCCACTTCTCGCGCCGCGGCAACATCACCTGGCGTCCGAACCGCAACTTCGCCATCGATTTCTCGATGACGGAAGATCGCATCAAGCTGCCTGGGGGCAACTTCACGCTGCGCCTCGCCGGCGTCAATGCGCAGTACGCGTTTTCGTCGACACTGTCGTGGAGCAACCTGATCCAGTACGACAATATCTCGGAAAACCTTGGCCTCAATAGCCGGCTGCACTGGATTCCGAAGGCAGGGCAGCAGGCCTTCGTCGTGTTGAACTGGGGCCTGATCGATCCTGACAAGAACAATGTGTTCGAGTCGACGATTGCGGACCTGTCGCTGAAGTTCAATTACACGTTCAGGTTTTAGTTTGTCCAGTCCTGCAGCACCTGTCCCGTCCCCATCGACAATGGAGCGGGTGGGCGTCGGGCTTGTGCGTGTTCGAATATTGCTCTCCGCATTGGCGCGCAGGACGCTCCATGTCGATCGTGCTGGCGGCTGGCGCGACAGCTCCGCGCGGGCACAAACGCGAGACGGTGTTTTCTTTGATGCCACAGGAAGGTCTGTGGCATTCTTGTGCTTTCGTTTAGCGAGTCCCCGCATGAGCCCCCGACGCATCCTCTTCGCCAGCCTGATCGGCACGACCATCGAATTCTTTGACTTCTACATTTACGGCACGGCGGCGGTACTGGTATTCCCGGCGCTGTTCTTTCCGGGCGGTGATCCCGCCACCGCGACGCTGCAGTCGCTTGCGACCTTCGCGCTCGCCTTCTTTGCGCGGCCACTGGGCTCGGCATTGTTTGGACATTTTGGCGATCGCATCGGGCGCAAGGCAACGCTGGTTGCAGCCTTGCTGACGATGGGCCTGTCGACGGTGTTCATCGGCCTGTTGCCGACGTATGCGTCGATTGGCCTGCTCGCGCCGGCGCTGCTGGCGCTGTGCCGCTTTGGCCAGGGCATCGGGCTGGGTGGTGAGTGGGGCGGCGCGGTGTTACTGGCGACGGAGAACGCACCGCCGGGCAAGGAGGCCTGGTACGGGATGTTTCCGCAGCTCGGTGCGCCGATCGGGTTCATCCTGTCGACTGGCATTTTCATCGTGTTGAGCGCGACCTTGAGCGACGAGCAATTCTTCAGCTGGGGTTGGCGCGTTCCTTTTCTTGCCAGCGCGCTGCTCGTGTTTGTTGGCCTGTACGTGCGTTTGCAGATCACCGAGACGCCGGCCTTCGAGGAGGCACTGGCGCGCAATGAACGCGTGAAGGTGCCGCTGTTTGCAGTAATGACCGAGCACGGCGGCACGCTGGTGCTGGCGACGCTCGCTGCGATGACTACGTTTGTCGTGTTCTACCTGATGACCGTGTTCACGCTGAGCTGGGGCACGAGCGCGCTCGGCTTCGAACGCCAGGACTTCCTGATACTGCAGATCGTCGGTGTGCTGTTCTTCGGCGCGACGATTCCGCTGTCGGCGCTTCTCGCCGATCGCGTCGGCCGCCTGCAGATGCTGATCGTATCCGCGCTTGCGGTCATCGTGTTCGGCTTCATGTTTGGGCCGCTGTTCACCGCAAGTACGCCCAGCGTGCTCGTGTTGCTGTCGCTCGGGCTTGCCTGCATGGGGCTGACTTATGGCCCGCTTGGCACCGCGCTCGCGGAACTGTTTCCGACCGCCGTGCGTTACACCGGCGCATCGATGGCATTCAACCTGGCGGGAATCCTGGGGGGCTCGCTGGCGCCGTACATTGCCACTTGGCTGGCGCAGAATCATGGCATTGCCGCGGTCGGCTACTATCTCTCGGCGGCGGGGCTGGTCACGCTGTGCGCGCTGCTGATGATCAGGGCGCGCAGGCCGGCGGGCGTCGTGGCGTCGGCCTGATTACTCGAGATCTTCTTGCTCGCGTTCGATCCGTTCCTGCTCTTCCTGCTTCGCGTTTTCGATCACGAGCATCAGCTCGCGAATGTCGGTGATCGTGTCGTCTTCTTCGACCTTGCCGGTCAGGTTGCTGTCCGGCTCGAGGTTGCCTGACTGGTACAGCGCCCAGATTTCGGTGCCGTAATCGGTCGTCAGCAATTCGGGCGCGAACTGGCCGAACCAGATGCGCATGTTGGCGACGTCGCGTTCGAGCATCATAGCCGCGCTATTGTTGCCGGCGGCATTAACCGCCTGCGGCAAGTCGATGATGACCGGGCCATGCGGATCGATCAGTACGTTGAACGGCGACAGGTCGCCGTGCACGAGTCCGGCGCACAGCATGCGCACGATCTCCCGGATGACCTGGCTGTGATAGGCGCGCGCCTGTTCCGGCGTATGGACCAGGTCGCCAAGGCGCGGCGCAGCGGTGCCGTCGGCATCCATGACGAGTTCCATCAGCAGCACGCCATCGACGAATGCGAGCGGCTTCGGCACACGCACGCCGGCGGCATCGAGCTGCCGTAGTGCGTCGACCTCGGCATTGAGCCAGGCGCTTTCCTGTTCCTTCTGGCCGTACTTCGTCTTCTTCGACATAGCGCGCGCCCGGCGACTGTTGCGCACGGAACGGCCTTCCTGGTATTGCACGGCCTGTTTGAAGCTGCGATTCGCCGCGTCCTTGAACACCTTCGCGCAACGCCGCTCGCTGCCGCAACGCACGATATAGACCTGCGCTTCCTTTCCGCTCATCAGCTGGACAAGAACTTCATCGATCAGGCCATCTTCGATCAGTGGCTGGAGTCTGGCGGGTACTTTCATCGTTAAGGCTTGGCTGGGAAACGGGGGGCGAATTGTCGGGCCGCAGTATAACAGCGGGCGTCCGGAATGCGCGTGCCGGACGGACACCTTTCCCGCGGCAGGCAGGTAGCGGGCTTCGCGCGAGCTGACAGAATCCATGGCTCCTGCAAAGTAATGATGCTGTTCTGCCCCCGAGCCTGTATAAGCGTGGAAGCCCAACTAGCGACTGGAAAACAGCCATGAGACTTGCCGCGTTTATCCTCGAGAACATGGAAGCCATTCTCAAACAATGGGAAGTATTTGCCAGGAGCATCCAGCCGAGCGATGGCGACATGAGTTCGCTGCAGCTGCGCGATCATGCCGAAGCCATGCTCAAGGTCATCGCCGCTGACCTCAGCACGCCCCAGACAGAAGGGGAGAGCATTCGCAAATCGCTCGGGCATGAACCCAAAGCAATTATCGAGACTGCCGCCGAACGGCACGCCGACGAGCGCCTCGGTTCCGGGTTTTCGATGAAGCTTCTGGTCGCCGAATACCGGGCCTTGCGGGCAAGTGTGCTGCGGCTGTGGCTGAAGGATAATGTGTCGCATACCGAAATGGATGCCGGCGACATGATCCGATTCAACGAAGCGATCGACCAGGCACTGGCCGAATCGGTGGAAAACTACGCGCAGCTGGTGAATGAGTCGCAGGACATCTTCCTCGGCATTCTGGGCCACGACCTGCGCTCTCCCCTGCAGTCCGTCAGTTCCGGCGCTGGCTTCCTGATGCGTTCACAGAATCCCGACAGCAGGGTCATCCAGGTAGGTGCGCGCATGTATAACAGTGCGATACGCATGGGCGAGATGCTGGATGATTTGCTCGACTACACCAAAATCCGCATCGGCGGCGGCCTGCAACTTACACTCGCGCCCACCAACCTCTCCCTGATCTATTCGCAGGTAATCGAGGAATTTCTCGCCTCTCACCCGGGCCGCATCATTCGTGTAGCAGTGGCAGGCGACTGCAATGGCAACTGGGACGCGGGAGGCATCGGAAGGGTTTATCAAAACCTCATCGGGAATGCGCTGCAATACAGTTCGGCAGACAGTGCGATCGACATCGAGCTGCAGTGCAACGCCGACGAGGTCGTATTCTCGATTCACAACGAGGGCCCGCCGATTCCCGAAGCCGAGCAGCGTCACCTCTTCGATCCCCTGCGGCGTCATGTCTCCAACAGGCCGGAGCATCCATCGAGGACCAACCTCGGGCTCGGTCTGTATATCGCCAGGGAGATCGTGCTTGGGCACCGGGGGACGATCAGTCTTGTATCTACGGAGCCTGGTGGCACGACCTTCAAAGTCACGCTGCCAAAGACGGGTGACGAAGCGGCCGGCGTGCTGATGTACCGGAGCGAGCGTCTGGAACGCGGCAACGGCAACTGGTCGTAGTGCCAACCGAACCTTTTGACGCGCCGGTTGCCAGGAGCCGCAACGTGTCGAGCCGGACAGCGTGGTGGATGAAGAACTGCGGCGCTCGCAGCCAGCAACACCGCGTGGTCTCGAGCCAAATACCATCGTGCGCAACTGGCGTGGCCTTTATATCGAATTCCGTCGCCCCCATATTTCTGCCATGCAAACAAACGACGAAACAAACTGGGTCCGCCTTGTCGAAGAAAGCGTGATGATTGGTTGGGAAGCGACAATCATTCCCGTAAGCGGCATGCCGGAAGAAAAAGCACTAGATCTGGCCGAGCGCCTGAACGTGACCCTCGAACGCGCAGGCTCAGAGTACCGCTTCCGGATCCCGCGCGAGCGCTGGCTGCAACTGACCGAGCCGCGCCCCGGCGAAGCGATTCATTGAGGCGCAGGACTTACTTCTTGCGCTTGCCCCAGGGATCGGCGCCGTCCCAGACGGACGAGCCCGGCGTTTTCGCCGATTCAGTCTGCGCGTCGCTTGCCGGTTTGGGTGCACGTCGCGGCGCGCTGCGACTACGTTGAGCGGCCGTGCTCCTGCCTGGTCCCGAACGAAAGCCATCGGCTTTCTTTTCGCGCTTTACGCGCAGTTGCTCGGCATCTTCCAGGCTGAGTTCCGCGGGCTTGCCCGGCACCTGGCCTGCAGGGATCACCCTGTCACGCGGGGGCAGCAAGAACTGTTCGGCGGACGCGCGCGGCAAGTGTTTGAACTGGTACAGGTAGAACGATTCGACGTTTTCACGTGCCCAGTCGGTCTGGTTCAGAAACTTAACACTGGAAGCAACGCTCGGATTGGTCTTGAAACAATTTATGTACAGATAGGCGTACAGGATTTCAAAACCATAGTGATCGACCAGTTCTGTCAGCATGACTTTCAGGCTCACGCCATGCAGTGGGTTACTCTTGTAGTCGATCTCATCGTTCATGGCAGCGCTGGACACAGTGGATGGCAGGGAGGGGTGGAAGTGGAACTGAAGCCTGCGCCATCGATGACTTCAATGAATGGCCGGGGTGGCTGGATCTGAACCAACGCGCGACGGAAGCAGTATAGGGCTGCATCTCGCCAGTAGCTTCGCTAAGGTGATGAATCTTAACCCCGTTGACCAGCTTGCCGCTACCGCTTCGACCGAAGGCGCGTCGATTCCACGCCCTGGTAAGGGAGGAGGATCGACTATCGTGTCCATCCCTGTTCCCACACGTCCTCGTTTTGCAATTCCCGCCAATGAATCGTTTGAGTTGCTTTTGAAATGACAGCCTCAAGTTCCACCAGCTCGATGGGATCCGTTGGCTGCTCTGGTGTCACGATTTTGGTGACCAGAAAGTGCCGCTGTTTGGCCACTGGTTTGACAGCGGTCCATTTGCTCAGCAGGAGTTTCTTCGGATTGAGTGGATTCATCATTTCAACCTGACTGAACAAGCTCAAACGCGAGCTCGGATGGGATACACGAACAGAACGGTATCGCGCTGCATTGTACCAAGATCGAAATGCTCTGCAGGAAGCGAAATTGACATCAACTTCATGAGTCCTTTGCTGACAAGCGGAGCTCCCGGTAGTCAGTCTTCAGGAGACGTTGTCGATGCGACAAGGTTTTCAACACCGAACCGAGTCTCGCTGCTAAAGCGATTTCGCGGCCGCATGGACATTGTCAAAGACACTCTGGTCCACCACGATAAGTCCATTACGCGGGTGGTCGAGGTCGATGATGATTACCATGAGCCCGAGTATCAGCAGGACGAATGCACCCGCAGCGAGTGACGGACGTTGCCGGGAAAGTCCTGCGGTATAGCCGATGATGCCCGCAGAGAATAGGAACGTGATGAAGAGCAGCCACAGCACCGGTTGTGGCACCTGCCGGTGTAACTGCGCGTCGCGGGCTTCGAATGCATCGAACATTTCTACCATGGCGTTGATGAAGAGCTCGATCCTTGCCGTGGAATCCTGGGTTGCGGCCTCATAGGCCAGCGCCCACATCTCATGCTGGATAACCTGCGTTGCAGCAAGCAGACTCTGGCGTTCTGGCGAATCTACCAGATACTCGCCGGCTTCGATGCGAAGCTCGATGTATCGCTTTACTCCTGCCGCCATGGACTCGCGTGTCGCTTCAGGAAGGAGCTGTGCCAGGGCCAGGACGTCCCCCATGGAGTTCGCTTCCATAGCCGCAGCCTCGCTGCGGTTTTCAAAACGCGATAGTGCAAGCGAGAAGGTGAAGCCGAGGACCAGCGCCAACAGCCCAAGCAGCGTGTTCTGCATGGACTCGATGTGGCTTATGTACTGGCTTGAATGGTTTTTGGATGAGGTCATGCGTGTGCCGATCGCATTAAACGAGGTGACGCATAAAGCCATGGCGACCACAAGGAGACCCACCGAAGCAAAATTGTCGAGATCGAGATTCATGTTGCCTTTCCTGCTATGGCTGCTGTGGCAGCCCTCATTTGAAATCCAGATTCCGACCGAGCGCTTGCTGCACCAGTGCCAGAACAGCATCTGAGGGGGGGCGCTGCCGATAATGCGCGAGGTGCGAAGGGAGACGGATATAGGTTGAATAACTTCAGAGCGGGAGTTGCTTGCGGCTGGCCTGCATGGCCGGGAGAGTACACTATCGGATCAAATGCCGTAAATATAAGCTCGTGGCGGTAGTTGGCTCATATGCTGTCACCAAAGAAGGACTTTGCATGAGCGTCGCTTTATCATTGCCATCCAACCTCTTTACGAGTTCAACCAATGGCTTCAGGTCTTTCCGCGCTTCTCGATGATATCGCAACCATTGCAAAGGTTGCCGCTGCCTCTATCGACGATATTGGCGCCGCTGCAGGCAAGGCCGGTACAAAAGCAGCAGGAGTTGTGATCGACGATACCGCAGTGACGCCGCGTTATGTAACCGGCTTCAAGCCGGATCGCGAGCTTCCCGTCATTGCCAGGATCGCCCGTGGGTCGCTGTTCAACAAGATCGTCATCATCCTGCCCGCGGCCTTGCTACTCAGCTATTTCCTACCCTCGGTGATCACGCCCATCCTGATGCTCGGGGCGAGCTATCTCTGTTTTGAAGGAGCGGAGAAAGTGCTGGACGTACTGCGTCCACACAAAGAGAGCCTTACTGAGAAAGTCGTTGAACTGACGAGTGCCGAGCACGAGAAAACGATGGTGAAAGGGGCGGTGCGCACCGACTTTATCCTGTCGACCGAAATCATGGTGATTGCCCTGAAGGAAGTGAGTGAGCTCAGCATCGCGATGCAGGCCGCGGCTTTGTTCGCGGTAGCTATCGCGGTGACCCTGGGGGTCTACGGGATCGTGGGGCTGATCGTGAAAATGGACGATGTGGGGCTGCACCTGGCAACGCGACCGACTGCGCTGCTGCAGGGCCTGGGAAGGATGCTGGTATTGGGAATGCCGAAGTTGCTGTGGGCTCTCTCTACTATCGGAATTGCCGCCATGCTGTGGGTGGGCGGTCAGATCATCGTGCATGGAGTGAACATACACCCAGCCGAATTACTGGGTCTGCACGGTGGTGCGGTAGCCTGGTTAGCCGATGCCGCGCTGTCAGGGTTGTTCGGCCTCGTGCTCGGCGTAGTGCTCGCCTTGCTGCATCATCGCTGGGTCGCGCGCAAAGACGCGCATGGAAAATCCGGCGCGGCCTGAAGAGTGATGTCTCCAGGTCCCAGGTTCGGATGCTGGTGATTGCAGTGCCACAGCCAGCGCGTCGCGAATTCCTGCACATCACTGCGGTGTGTCGTCGTCACCACGAAAGGCGGGCAGTTACACGCGCCTCATCAGCCTGCAACGAAAACAACCATCCATTGCGCTCACACAGCCGCTGAACGATGCCGAGACCCAGACCGTAGCCCTGGGAGGACGCTGTCTCGCTCGGCGCATGCCGCTCGGCAGCGTCAGCGCTCACCTGGTTGGTGACCAACAGCTCGTGCTCATTGATGAGAATCGTGATCGGCCCCTGCCCGGCGAGCGTGTGCTCGAACGCATTGCGCACCAGATTATTGACCGCGATCGAAAAGGCCTGTGGATGTCCGCAGACGACAGGTTTTGCCACATCGTCGATATCGACATCGACGCGCTTGCCGCTCAGCAGGTAACGCTGCTGGTCAACCGCCTGGTTCACCAGCGGCATCACTGAAAACTGCTCGTCATACAGCCCGCTGTCGGTTTCGCGAGCAAGGCACAGGAACATTTCGATCGTGGTTTTCATGTCGAGCGTCGCACGCCTCACTCGATCCACGATCTTCACATCGGCAGCTGACAGGTTGCTTTGTTCCAGCAGCTCGAGCGCGCCTGTTATTACCGTGATTGGCGTTCGCAACTCATGACTGGCTGAGCCAGTAAAGTAGCGCTCCCTCGCAACGAAAGCGGTTATACGCTCAAGTGTCTTCTCGATCGTCCCCGCGAGCACGCCCACCTCGTCATCGCCGAAACGGCTGGACTCAATGCGCTTATGATCCCCTGCCGATAGATGTTCGAGGTCGATGTCCGCGACCACTTTGGCGAGTTCCGCGACAGGAGCGACAGCTCTACGCATCACGACCACTCCCAGCCCGAAGCCAAGGATACCGAGCGTACCCACGACGCCGGTGATAACGAGCAGCCACCACCAGTCCTCCGACGACGCCGCCTCAATACCCGCCACATCGAAAACCACAAATGCGCGTCGCTGTTCGTTGGCGGCCGGTATTACCGCCACATGCAACTCTTCGGCATTGAATTCGTA